>NZ_JACYVT010000008.1:0-294823 GCF_014842725.1 Pseudomonas sp. CFBP 13602
CCGCCGCGCCGGCCTTCGCCGAGCCCCGCGCACCGCGCGCTGCGGCTGCGCCAGGGCAACCGCCGCTGCTGGCGCTGACTGCGGTGAACAAGCATTACCGGCTGCCACGGGTCCGTGGCCAGGCCGACCGCTTCCAGGCGCTGGCCGATGTCAGCTTCAAGGTCTGCGCCGGGCAGACCCTGGGCATCGTCGGCGAATCCGGGTCGGGCAAAAGCACGGCGTTGCGCATTGCCCTGAGGCTGGAGAAAGCCGACAGCGGCCGCATCGAGTTTGCCGAGCAGGACGTGACCGATTTCGGCTGGCGACAATTCCGGCCGCTGCGTCGGCGCATGCAACTGGTGCAGCAGAACCCGTTCGCAGCGCTGGACCCGCGCCTGTCGATCTTCGACAGCATCGTCGAACCTCTCGTCTCGTTCGGCCTGGCCCGAGGGGCGGAGCTCGATCGGGCTGCGCGTGAATTGATCGAACGGGTGCATCTGCCGGCCCACTTCCTCGACCGCTTGCCCAGGGAGCTGTCCGGCGGCCAGCGCCAGCGTGTGGCCATCGCCCGGGCCCTGGCACTGCAGCCCGACCTTCTGCTGCTGGACGAGCCGGTGTCGGCCCTGGACGTTTCGGTGCAGCGGCAGATCCTGGATCTGCTCGACGAGCTGCAACGCGAGCTGGGCATCGCCTACGTCATCGTCTCCCATGACCTGGCGGTGATCGCCAACGTCGCCGATGAGGTGCTGGTCATGCGCCAGGGCCGCATCGTCGACCACGGCCCCACTGCGCAGCTGTTCAACCATCCGGGGAATGCCTACACCCAGGCCCTGCTGGATGCTGTCCCCGGCAAGCGCCAACGCGTCCTGGCCTGAGCCACGTCATCCCAGCGCCCCTTCGCGGCCACGGACCGCTCCTACAATACTCCGCGCAATCCCCGTAGGAGCGGTCATCGGCCGCGAAGAAAGCACCGCGGTACGCCTGAACGACCGGAGCGCCCCTTCGCGGCCACGGACCGCTCCTACGAGACAGACCCATACAAAAATATGCTAGCTACGCATATTGCTATCACCTAAGAATTCATAAAAAGAATAATTAACTTAGAACTAAATGTCATTTCACAGCGCCTCGTTAGAGCTTTAGCTTGAATGCAGACCGACCCCTCGCCTGGTGGAGGTAACTCAATCCCTCTTCAGGAGTCGCTGTCCATGACCCGTTCCCGTGTCCTTACTTTCGTCCTGGCCGTCGGGCTGTTGGCCACCGGCCCCCTGGCCTGGGCCGACAAGCTCGAACCATTGCGCGTTGCCAATCAGAAGTCCACCCTGAAGCTGCTGCTCACCGCCGCCGGTGAACTCAAGAACGTTCCCTACCCCATCGAGTTCTCGGAATTCGCAGCCGCCGCGCCGCTGGGCGAAGCGTTGAACGCCGGCGCGGTGGACGTGGGTTATCTGGGCGATGCGCCCTATGTCTTCGCGCTGGGTTCCGGCGCGCCGCTCAAGGCCGTCAGCATTACCCATTTCGAAGGCCGCTATACCACGTCCATCCTGGTGCCCAAGGACTCGCCGCTGCAGTCGGTCGCCGACCTCAAGGGCAAGCGGGTCGTCACCAATCGCGGTTCCATCGGCCACTTCCTGGTGATCAAGGCCTTGCGTGACGCGGGCCTGAAGACGTCCGACATCACCTTCGTCAACCTGCTGCCCAGCGATGCCCAAGGCGCCCTGCAGTCCGGCGACGCCGACGCCTGGTCGACCTGGGACCCCTACACCACCATTGCGCTGAACCAAGGAAACGCCCGCATCCTGCGCAAGGGCACCGACCTGCTGACCAACAACACCTACCTGGTCGCCACCCAGCAAGCCACTGAAACCAAGCGCGCGCAGGTCGAGGACTTCGTCGTGCGCCTGGAGCGTGCCTACCAATGGGCCAACACTCACCACGACGAGTTCGCCGCAGCCCAGGCCCAGGTCACCCGCCTGCCCCTGGCGGTGCACCTGGCCTCGGTCAACGAGACCCGCTACACCCGCGCCGAGATCACCGACGCGGTGATCGCCGACCTGCAGCAAACCGCCGACATCTATCTGGAGGAAGGCGTGCTGGCCCAGCCGGTCAAGGTTGCCCAAGGTTTCGACAAGCATTTCAACGCCTACCGTGGACCCACCCAAACCCCACTGGCCAGCGCGCCATAACAGGAGATTTCCATGAGCACACGACAACTGAAACTGGGCGCCATGATCCACGGTGTGGGGCACGGCTGGGGCGAGTGGCGCCATCCGCAGGCGTTGGCCGACGCCAGCACCAACCTGCGCTACTACCAACAGCAGGCGCGGCTGGCCGAAGAGGCGCGCTTCGACTTCGCCTTCATCGCCGACAGCCTGCACATTCACGAACGCTCGAGCCCGCACTACCTCAATCGCTTCGAGCCGCTCACCCTGCTCTCGGCGCTGGCCGCCACTACCGAGCACATCGGCCTGGTGGCTACCATCACGGTCAGCTACACCGAGCCCTACCAGGTGGCGCGGCAATTGGCTTCGCTCGACCACATCAGTGGCGGGCGCGCCGGCTGGAACGTGGTCACCTCCTGGCTGTCCGGCACCGCCGACAACTTCAGCAAGGCCGAGCACCCGCCCCATGCCGTTCGCTACCGCATCGCCCGGGAGCACGTGGATGTGGTCAAGGGGCTGTGGGATTCCTGGGAAGACGACGCCTTTACCCGCAACAAGGCCACCGGCGAGTTTTTCGACCGCAGCAAGCTGCACGCACTGAACCATCAGGGCGAATTCTTCCAGGTCAAGGGACCCCTGAACATCGCCCGCTCGCGCCAGGGTCAACCGGTGATCTTCCAGGCCGGCGTTTCCGAAGACGGCCGTACATTCGCGGCGCAGAACGCCGATGCGATCTTCTGCCGGCACGAGTCGTTCACCGAGTCGCACGCCTATTACCAAGACCTCAAGCAACGTGCTGCGAAGGCCGGTCGCAACCCGGACAAACTGTTCATCCTGCCCGGCATCAGCCCGATCGTGGGGCGGGACCGCGACGAGGTCGAGCGCCGCTATCAGGAAGCTGCAGACCTGGTGGGCATCGAAGACGCCATCGTCGCCCTCGGCCGCCCGTTCAACGACTACAACTTCAACGGGCATGACCTGGACGCGGCCTTCCCCGATCTGGGCGACCTGGGCGCCAATAGCCACAAAGGTACGTCCGAGCGTATCAAGCACGTGGCCCGTGAAGAGAACCTGACCTTGCGCCAAGTGGCGCTGCGCTTCGCCAAGCCCGACCGGGATTTCGTCGGCCTGCCAGAAGAAGTCGCCGACGCGGTGCAAGCCTGGTTCGAGGGTCACGCCGCCGATGGCTTCATCATCAACTCGCTGTTGCCCAACGGCCTTGAATACTTCACCCGCTACGTGGTGCCGATCCTTCAGCAACGCGGCCTGTTGCGCACCGAGTACCCCGGCCTGACCCTGCGCGACAGCCTCGGCCTCGAGGTGCCGACCAATCGCAACGCAACCGCGCGCCGCAACGAAGAAGTGGCCTGAATTCCCTTCCCCCACCCGCCGTGGCCGTGGGCTCCGGCACTCGATTGCAAAGGACATCTGCCATGTTTGCCGAAAAAATACCGCGCCCTGGCACGGCGATCCGCGCCACTGCGCTGGAGCCGACCATCGGCGCGCAGATCGAGGGCGTGGATCTGCGACGCCCACTCGACGTGCACGCCCGTGATGAAATACGTGCCTTGCTGCTCAAGCACAAAGTGTTGTTCTTCCGTGACCAGCACATCGATACCGCCCAGCAACTGGCGTTCGCCCGTCAGTTCGGCGAGCTGTACCAGCATCCGACCACCCAGAAGCAGGACCACGAGCGTCCCAACGCCCACCTGATTCTGGGAAGTGAAGCCCGCGACCGTTACGGCGACGCCCGCAAGGGCCGCTGGCATACCGATACCAGTTGGATGCTCAAACCCACCTTCGGCGCCGTGCTACGCGCGGTGTCGCTGCCCGAAACCGGCGGCGACACGCTCTGGGCCGACACCGGGCTGGTGTACCGCAGCCTGCCGGCGGCCCTGCGCGAGCGCATCGACAATGCCTTCGTCACCCACAACTTCAAACCCGCGCTGGACAAGGTCGGCTACAACTACCCGATCCTCGCGCACCCGCTGGTGCGTACGCATCCGGAGACGGGCGAAGATGCGTTGTTCATCAACTTTTCGATGTCACCGCAAATTCTGGGTCTGTCACTGGAAGAAAGCCGCGAGATCGTCGGCCTGTTGCTCAAGGAAGTGAGCAACCCGGAGTACCAGGTGCGTTTCAAGTGGCAAGCCGGAGATGTAGCGTTCTGGGACAACCGTGGGGCATTGCATTACCCGGTGTACAACTACGGTGATTTCCCGCGGGCAATGGAACGGGTATTGATTGCCGACGACGACATTCCCCATCGGCGCCGGGTTCAGCCCGACAGCCCGCAGTGAACCCTTCGCGGCCGCTGACCGCTCCTACGGTCGGCTCGCTACTGCGCAGGAGCGGTCATCGGCCGCGAAAGGCACGCCACGGTGCATGACTCATAAATCACGCACGAACAAAAACGCCGCTCATCTCTGAGCGGCGTTTTCATTGAATTTGGAGCGGGAAACGAGACTCGAACTCGCGACCCCGACCTTGGCAAGGTCGTGCTCTACCAACTGAGCTATTCCCGCAAATGGCGTCCCCTAGGGGACTCGAACCCCTGTTACCGCCGTGAAAGGGCGGTGTCCTAGGCCACTAGACGAAGGGGACACGCTGACCGAAACACATGGTGTGTATTCCGGCGCCCAGACCCAAGTCCGAAGACTGGGTGCTGGTTTCACTCAGTGCCGCCCGAAGGCCACACTGCTTAAACTGGAGCGGGAAACGAGACTCGAACTCGCGACCCCGACCTTGGCAAGGTCGTGCTCTACCAACTGAGCTATTCCCGCAATGGCGTCCCCTAGGGGACTCGAACCCCTGTTACCGCCGTGAAAGGGCGGTGTCCTAGGCCACTAGACGAAGGGGACACGCTACAACTTCACTCCCTACCGCGCTTCGCTGTGTGCTTTACGCTGCAAGTGGCGCGCATTCTATGGATGCTTTCGAGGGTCGTCAACCCCCTGTTATAAATTTATTTAAATCAATGACTTCACCGTGCTTTGCGGGCCAGCCGGGCGTGCTGATGAAGCAGCGAGACACGTGGAGATGAATAAGCTTTTGACAGCAGTAATAGCACAAAGCCATAGTTGCGACAGGCAGCGCTGGTACCTCTATAAATGCGTTGCAGCGTGTTGTGCTATCGGTGTCGGCAGACCGGCCCTACACTTCAACCTCACTCAACCTCGAGAGCTCCCCGGTGACTCCACTCATGATCACCCTGTTCATCGTAACGGGGATCGCCATCCTTATCGTCATCGGCCTGCTCAATAATATGGTCGAGAGCAACAAGCTGGCCAAGGCGCGCGACAAGCTCGAGCTCACCGACCGCCTGCGCCGCTGCGGGCGCATCGGCGAGACGTTCCCCGGCCAGCTGATGACCCCTGCCCTAAAGCAACTGCTTACCCGGCTGGAGCTGAACATCAGCCAGCGCCTGCTGCTGCTCGACAGGCAGAACGCGCCGCTCAAGACGCGCCTTGAAGAGCTGCAAGGTGAGATCGCCAAGGGCGATGACATTGCAATCGGCAATCCGCCCTTCCCGATCCTGACCGAAGACCAGGCCAAGGAAGTGCGCTTTCTGCTCGAAGCTTTGCATGCGCAGGTAACGCGTGCCGCTCAGGAGGGCTTTCTGAACGCGGCCGAAACCAAGCACTGGGGCCGCGAGATCCGCAGCATTCTGGTCCTGCTGCACATCGAGTTCTTCAACAACCTGGGCCAACAACTGCTGGGAGAGGGCCAGCCGGGCCGCGCGCGGCTGGCATTCGAGCGGGGTGTACAATACCTCAAGGGCCAACCCGACGCTGCGCTCTACCAAGAGCAGCTGGAGTACTTGCAGAAGATGCTCAAGCGCACCAATGCCATGGTGCTCAGCCAGATGGAGCCGACCGGGAACGAAGTCAACGAACTCACCGACGGCTTGAAGGCCGACGAGAAGGAAGACCCGTTCCAGAAGAAGACCAACTACGACTGAACAGGCTGGCGCTTCAGTAGCGGCTGCAATCGGTCGCTTCGAGGAAGATCGCCGCCAGCTGTTCCAGGCCCTGCTGGTCCGCTTCGCTGAAGCGGGCAGTACGTGGGCTGTCCAGATCCAGTACGCCGATCAGCACGCCGTCCTTGACCAGCGGAATCACCAGTTCGCTGTTCGATGCGCTGTCGCAGGCGATGTGCCCGGGGAACGCATGCACGTCCTCGACCCGCTGGGTCTGCCGGGTCGCCGCAGCGGCCCCGCAGACGCCACGGCCAAACGCAATGCGCACGCAGGCCACCTGCCCCTGGAAGGGCCCCAGTACCAGCTCCTCGTTGCGGTTGAGGTAGAAGCCCGCCCAGTTCAGGTCGTCGACCTGGTTGAACAGAAACGCCGAGAATTGCGCCGCATTGGCGACGAAATCACGCTCGTCGGCCAACAGCGATTGCAGTTGAGCGCACAGCATGCGGTAGCCTTCCAGCCCCGCGCCTGCGGCGTGCAAATCGATCATGCTTGTTGCTCCAGCAGTTTGAGGCCTACCCAGTAACGGGCGAATTGATAGGCGCAGCGGCCGTTGCGGTTACCCCGTCCGGTCGCCCAGCGCACGGCAAGGATATCCAGTTGCTCGTCACGCGACCATTGCAGGCCGCTGTCGCGAGCGAGTTCGCCGATCCAGTGCTCCACCACACGCAGGAAGTGCTCCTGGGTGAACGGATAGAACGACAGCCACAGGCCAAACCGGTCGGACAGGGCGATCTTGTCTTCGACCGCTTCGCTGGGGTGCAACTCGCCGTCGACCCGGGACCAGTTCTCGTTGTCGCTCTGATGCTCGGGGACCAGATGGCGACGGTTGGAGGTTGCATACAGCAGCACATTGTCAGGCGCCTGCTCGAGGGAGCCGTCGAGCACGCTCTTGAGCACCCGGTAGTCGCCCTCGCCCGCTTCGAACGAAAGGTCGTCGCAAAACAGCACGAAACGCTGCGGCAGTTTCTGCAACTGCTCGACCACCCGCGGCAGGTCGGCCAGATGATCGCGCTCGATTTCGATCAGGCGCAGCCCTGCGCCCGCATGTTCGGCAAGCAGCGCTCGCACCAGCGATGACTTGCCGGTACCGCGCGATCCCCACAGCAACGCATGGTTGGCTGGGTGGCCATCAAGGAACTGCTGGGTGTTGCGCGCCAGCTGCTGGCGCTGCTGGTCGACACCGATGAGGTCGCTCAGACGCATGTTCAGGCTGACCTCCAGCGGCAACAGGTAGCCGCTGCGGCCTTCGCGCTGCCAGCGCGCGGCCAGGCAATGATTCCAGTCGATTTCGCCGCGAAGCGCGGGCAGCAACGGCTCGAGCCGCGCCAGCACGGATTCGGCGCGCTCAAGAAAGGCATTCAAACGAGAGTCCACGACTTTTCCTCAAGGCAAGTTGCGTGTAAAAGGTTCGGCAAGGCGGACATGCCGTCGCACGCTGCGGCGCACACACATGGTCCATGCTTTGGCCCTGCGCACGGAATGGAAATTGGCCCAGTACCCATGGATATAAAATTCACCCAGCGGCTGTCCTATAAACAAGCACGCCTGACGGTACTGGTCGGCTTCATTCTGGGGGCTTTGCTCAGTGTTATCCAGATCGGCATCGATTATTCCAATGTCAACGAAGCCATCGATCGGCAGATGCGCTCGCTGCTCGAAATCAGTCACAACCCGGCTTCGCGCATCGCCTACAACATCGATGCCGAACTCGCCAAGGAACTCACCCTGGGCCTGCTGCAGTCGGAGTCGATCACCGGCGCGCGGCTGACGGACAACAACGGCAATGTGCTGGCCAGCGTGCAACGACCGCGCCTGGAAAGCAGCTACCGCTTCCTCAGCGACATACTCTTCGACGCCCAGCGCCAGTACGAAGACCCCCTGTTTCTGTCGCACATGCCCAACGACCGCCTGGGCACCCTGCAACTGAGCGTCGACACCTTCGCCATCGGCAACCGTTTCCTGCGCCGCGCTGAAATCACCCTGGCCAGCGGCTTCCTGCGCACGGCGCTGCTCACCGGCATGCTGCTTGGCTTTTTCTACCTGATGCTGACCAAGCCCCTCAACCGGGTGATCCGAGCCTTGAGCAGCAGCGATCCGCATCAGCCCAAGCCGGCACGCCTGGACTACCCGCCCGGCCACGAGCACGACGAGATCGGCGTGCTGGTGAAGGTCGCCAACCAGCAGTTCATCAGCATGGCCACGGAGATCCAGCAGCGGCGCAGCGCCGAGAATCGCTTGACCGAGTACCTGGGTGAGCTGGAAAACATCGTGTCGGCGCGGACCACCGAGCTCAAGGCCAGCAACACCCGACTGAGCATGTCCAACGAAGAGCTGGAAAAGGCTCGTCGCACGGCCCTGGACATGGCCCAGGCGCGCGCCTCCTTCCTGGCCAACATGAGTCATGAGATTCGTACCCCGCTCAACGGCCTGCTGGGCATGATTGCTCTGTCGCTGGACAGCCCGCTCAACGCCGAGCAGCGTCAGCAGCTGTCCATCGCGCACGACTCGGGCAAGGTGCTGGTCGAGTTGCTCAACGATATCCTCGACCTGTCCAAGTTCGACGCCGGCCAGTTGGAGCTGGAGCGCATCCCCTTCGACCTCGGCGCCCTGATCGAAGACACCGCCAACCTGCTGTCGCAGAACGCGGCGCCCAGCGTCGAGCTGACCTGCCTGATCGATCCGCACTTTCCCGCCCTGGTCCTGGGCGACCCCACCCGGGTGCGGCAGATCGTCAGCAACCTGTTGTCCAACGCATTGAAATTCACACGCTTCGGCCGCGTCGACGTGCGCCTCTATACCCGTCCGGGTGGCGTGCGCATCGAAGTCAGCGACACCGGGATCGGTATCGCCCAGGAAGCGCAGGTCAAGATCTTCCAGCCCTTCACCCAGGCCGGCGCCGGCATCACCCGGCAGTTCGGCGGCACGGGCCTGGGCCTGGCCCTGACCAACAACCTTTGCGAGGCCATGCAGGGACGCCTGAGCATCAGCTCGGAGGCCGGTTTCGGCAGCCAGTTCTATGCCGACCTGCCGCTCATGGCGCACAGTCCGGCCTACGTTCCGCCGTTGCTGCGTGGCCAGGTGTTGCTGGTCGGGCACGCCGGCAGCGGCCTGGCAGAACTGTTGCACGATCTGCTGCCGCTATGGGGCATCGATTACCAGCGCTACGACCTGGGCGCGGACCTTACCAATATCACTCCAGACCTGGTCGTCACCGACAGCCTGGACTGCCTGTTCGGCCTGCGTCCCGGCATCCAGGCACCGATTCTGCTGGTGACCGCCTACGGCAACTTCCTGCCCACCGAGCAGGCCAACGCGCTGATGCCGTTGCAGCAGCAAGCCCGGCCGCTGGCACGCAATGCGCTGTATCAGGCGTTGCGCCGCAGCCTGGTGGGTGACGAACCCACCGCGCTCGACCACTTGGCCAACCGGCGCAGCGCGCAACGGCGGGCACGCATCCTGCTGGTGGAGGACAACCCGGTGAATCAGCTGGTGGCCAAAGGCATGCTGAGCAAGCTGGGGTGCGAGGTCACCGTGGCCGCGCACGGCGGCGAGGCACTCAGCGAGCTGGAGAAGCACGAGTTCGACCTGGTGCTGATGGACTGCAACATGCCGGTCATGGATGGCTACGAAGCAAGCCGGCAGATTCGTCGAAGCGGGCGCTGGCCGCAGCTGCCGATCGTGGCGCTGACGGCCAATGCCATGCCCGAAGAACGCGAGCGCTGCCGCGCGGCGGGCATGAGCGACTATCTGGCCAAGCCGTTCCGCCGAGAGGAACTGGTCATGCTGATCGACCAGTGGGTACCTGAATAGCAACCAGGTTCAGCGCAGCGCTATTTCCAGATTCAGCGCAGCGCCATTTCGATCTCGTGGGCCAGCGCGGCGGGTTTGGTCAATGGCGCGAAGCGCTTGACGCTGCCGTCGGGCGCCACCAGGAACTTGGTGAAATTCCATTTCACCTTCTCCGACCCGAACAGCCCCGGCGCGCGTTTTTTGAGCTGCACGAACAGCGGATGGGTCAGGTCGCCATTGACATCGATCTTGCGAAACATCGGGAAGCTCACGCCGAAGTTCTTTTCACAGAACTGCACGATATCCAGGGTATCGCCGGGCTCCTGATTGCCGAACTGATTGCAGGGAAACCCCAGCACCACCAGGCCCTGCTTGCGATACGTCTGCCACAGCTCCTCCAACCCCTTGTACTGTGGCGTAAAGCCACACTGGCTGGCCGTATTGACCACCAGCAGGACCTTGCCGGCGAAATCGCCGATGGTCTTGTGCTGGCCGTCCAGGGTGATGCACGGGATGGAAAGAAGATCTTTGCTCATGGTCGCTTTCTTGTCAGAGGTCATGCCGGCTGGTCGGCCCGCGGCTGGAAGTCCAGGCACACCGAGTTGATGCAGTAGCGCAGGCCGGTCGGGGCCGGGCCATCGGGAAACACGTGACCCAGGTGCGAGTCGCACGTGGCGCATTTGACCTCGGTACGGACCATGCCGTGGGTGGTATCGCGGATCTCGACCATCGCCTGCTCGCCGATCGGTGCGGAGAAACTCGGCCAGCCGCAGCCGGAATCGAATTTGCTGCGCGAGTCGAACAACGGCTCTTCGCAGCCGACGCAAGTGAAGATGCCGTCACCCTTGAAGTCGTTGTACTTGCCCGTGAAAGGCCGCTCGGTCGCGCTCAGGCGACAGACATTGTACTGCTCGGGATCGAGCATGTTCTTCCATTCTTCTTCGCTTCGCGTGAGCTTGCCCATCGGT
This sequence comes from Pseudomonas sp. CFBP 13602, assembly GCF_014842725.1. Classification (NCBI taxonomy): domain Bacteria; kingdom Pseudomonadati; phylum Pseudomonadota; class Gammaproteobacteria; order Pseudomonadales; family Pseudomonadaceae; genus Pseudomonas; species Pseudomonas sp. CFBP 13602. The sequence goes on from NZ_JACYVT010000008.1 coordinate 10,878, forward strand.
ACACCTCGGCAGTTCAAAAAGCCCGATCTGTGTCTTTTGCAACGATCAGGCGGCACGTATGATTGCGCCTTTGGACAGCAATCTGTCACCCGCGTTGCAGCGAATCGTTTTTTTCATCATCAGGGCCGGCGCGGGCCTTGCCATCTTTCGGGACCTCACCATGCAGTTCAGCAAATCGAACAAGCTCGCCAACGTCTGCTATGACATCCGCGGGCCGGTGCTCAAGCACGCCAAGCGCCTGGAAGAGGAAGGCCACCGCATCCTCAAGCTGAACATCGGCAACCCGGCGCCGTTCGGTTTCGAGGCACCCGTGGAAATTCTTCAGGATGTCATCCGCAACCTGCCCACCGCCCAGGGCTACAGCGACTCCAAGGGCCTGTTCAGTGCGCGCAAGGCGGTCATGCAGTACTACCAGCAGAAGCAGGTGGAAGGGGTCGGCATCGAGGACATCTACCTGGGCAACGGCGTCTCCGAGCTGATCGTCATGTCGCTGCAGGCCCTGCTCAACAATGGCGACGAAGTGCTGATCCCGGCGCCCGACTACCCGCTGTGGACAGCCTCGGTCAGCCTGGCCGGTGGCCATGCCGTGCACTACCTCTGCGACGAACAGGCCAACTGGTGGCCAGACCTGGACGACATCAAAGCCAAGATCACCCCCAACACCAAGGCCATGGTGATCATCAATCCGAACAACCCCACCGGCGCCGTGTATTCCAGGGAAGTGCTGCTGGGCATGCTGGAAATCGCTCGCCAGCACAACCTCGTGGTGTTTTCCGACGAGATCTACGACAAGATCCTCTACGACGATGCCGTACACATCTGCACCGCCTCGCTGGCCCCGGACCTGTTGTGCCTGACCTTCAACGGCCTGTCCAAATCCTACCGCGTAGCCGGTTTCCGTTCCGGCTGGATCGCCATTTCGGGGCCCAAGCACAACGCCCAGAGCTACATCGAAGGCATCGACATCCTCGCCAACATGCGCCTGTGCGCCAACGTGCCGAGCCAGCACGCGATCCAGACCGCGCTGGGCGGCTACCAGAGCATCAACGACCTGGTCCTGCCCAACGGTCGCCTGCTGGAACAGCGCAACCGCACCTGGGAGCTGCTCAACGACATTCCCGGCGTCAGCTGCGTCAAGCCCATGGGTGCGCTTTACGCCTTCCCGCGCATCGATCCCAAGGTCTGCCCGATCCTCAACGACGAGAAGTTCGTGCTCGACCTGCTGTTGTCGGAAAAGCTGCTGGTGGTCCAGGGCACGGCGTTCAACTGGCCCAACCCGGACCATTTCCGGGTAGTAACGCTGCCGCGGGTCGACGACCTCGAGCAGGCCATCGGTCGCATCGGCCGCTTCCTGAAGAATTATCGCCAGTAAAAACCGAACGTATTCAAGTGTCCGTGCGCATATACACAGTTTGAAATAGTCCCCCGGTTGAATCGACCGGGCTCGGGCCTTATATAGCGCATACGCAACACTTCTATCCGTCAGGAGAACGTTACAACCATGATGCGCATCTTGCTGTTTCTGGCCACTAACCTTGCGGTTGTGCTGATTGCCAGCATTACCCTGAGCCTGTTTGGCTTCAATGGGTTCATGGCGGCCAACGGGGTGGATCTGAACCTCAATCAGCTGCTGATCTTCTGCGCCGTGTTCGGCTTCGCCGGTTCGCTGTTCTCGCTGTTCATCTCCAAGTGGATGGCGAAGATGAGCACCGGCACGCAGATCATCACCCAACCGCGCACCCGTCACGAACAATGGCTGCTGCAGACCGTCGAGGAGCTGTCGCGCGAGGCAGGCATCAAGATGCCCGAAGTCGGCATCTTCCCGGCCTACGAGGCCAACGCCTTCGCCACCGGCTGGAACAAGAACGACGCCCTGGTGGCCGTCAGCCAGGGCCTGCTCGAGCGTTTCTCCCCCGACGAAGTCAAGGCGGTGCTGGCCCACGAGATCGGCCACGTGGCCAACGGCGACATGGTCACCCTGGCGCTGGTGCAGGGCGTGGTGAACACCTTCGTGATGTTCTTCGCACGAATCATCGGCAACTTCGTCGACAAGGTGATCTTCAAGAACGAGCAAGGCCAGGGCATCGCCTACTACATCGCGACCATCGTCGCCGAACTGGTGCTGGGTATCCTGGCCAGCGTCATCGTCATGTGGTTCTCGCGCCGCCGTGAGTTCCGCGCCGACGAAGCCGGTGCCCGGCTGGCCGGCACCAACGCGATGATCGGTGCGCTGCAGCGCCTGCGCTCCGAGCAGGGCGTTCCCGTGCAGATGCCAGACTCGCTGAACGCCTTCGGCATCAACGGTGGACTCAAGCATGGCCTGGCCGGCCTGCTCATGACCCACCCGCCACTGGAAGACCGTATCGAAGCGCTGCGCCGTCGCGGTTGAATGCAACGGGCTTGATCGAGGGCGACGCGAGTCGCCCTTTTTTGTGGGTTGCGGCAATGCACCTGCGACCCCCTGCCGGTTGCAACTTCGCTGCGCGTTCCCCATCAATAGATCATGAACCTACCTGCACAGCACGATTCGGCACTGGCCAACTTCCATCCAGCAGTAAGCGCCTGGTTCCGCCGGCAATTTGCTGCCGTCACTCCCGCCCAGGCCCAGGCCTGGCCGTTGATCCAGCAGGGCCACTCGACCCTGATCGCCGCACCCACCGGCTCGGGCAAGACCCTGACGGCCTTCCTGGCCGTTCTCGACGAGTTGGTGCAGCTGGGCCTCGCGCAAGGAGGCGAGCTGCCGCGACGCACCCTGGTGCTGTACGTCTCACCGCTCAAGGCCTTGTCCAACGACATCCAGCTGAACCTGCAACGTCCACTGCAGGGTATTGCCGAGCAATTGGCCGGCATGGACCTGCCCGCGCTGACCCTCACCGCCGGGGTACGTACCGGCGATACGCCGCAGAAAGAGCGGGCCGCCATGCGCCGGCACCCTCCGCACATCCTGGTTACCACGCCCGAATCGCTCTATGTGCTGCTCGGATCCGACTCCGGCCGCCGCATGCTCGCGGATGTCGGCACGGTGATCGTCGATGAGATCCATGCAGTGGCCGGCAGCAAGCGCGGCAGCCATCTGGCCTTGAGCCTGGAGCGTCTGCAGGCACTGTGCAGCAAGCCGCTGCGACGTATCGGCCTGTCCGCCACGCAAAAGCCGATCGCTCAGGTGGCGCAGTTCCTGGTCGGTGCGCAGCGGATGTGTTCGATCGTCGACATCGGTCACGCCCGCCCCCGCGACCTGGCCATCGAAGTGCCCGCGGTGCCGCTGGCGGCGGTCATGCCCAATGACGTCTGGGAGTTGGTCTACAACCGCCTGGCCGAGCTTGCCCAGGCGCACCGGACCACCCTGGTGTTCGTCAATACCCGGCGCCTGGCCGAGCGTCTGGCGCGCCATCTGAGCGAGCGGCTCGGGCGCGAGCAAGTGGCGGCCCACCATGGCAGCCTGGCGAAGGAGCAGCGTCTGGATGCCGAACAACGGCTCAAGCGTGGCGACCTGCAGGTGCTGGTCGCCACGGCCTCGCTGGAGCTGGGCATCGACATCGGTGACGTGGACCTGGTCTGCCAGATCGGCTCGCCCGGCTCCATTTCAGCGTTTCTACAACGGGTGGGCCGTTCCGGCCACCACGTCGGCGGTATTCCCAAGGGCCGCCTGTTTGCAATTTCTCGGGATGACCTGATCGAATGCGTAGCGTTGCTGGACTGCGTGCGGCGCGGCGAACTGGACATCCTGCGCATTCCCCAGGCGCCGCTGGACGTACTGGCCCAGCAGATCATCGCCGAGGTCAGCTGCCAGGAATGGCCGGAGCAGGCGTTGCTGCAGATGTTCCGTCAGGCAACGCCCTATGCGGCCTTGGACGATACGCGCTATGAAGCGTTGCTGCGCATGTTGGCCGAAGGTTACAGCGGGCGTCAGGGCGTGCGCGCCGCCTATCTGCACCGTGATGCAGTCACCCAGAGCCTGCGCGGCCGGCGCGGCAGCAAGTTGACTGCGGTCACCAGCGGAGGCGCCATAGCCGACAACGCCGACTATGCGGTGCTGCTGGAGCCCCAGGCGTTGAGCATCGGCAGCGTCAACGAGGATTTTGCCGTGGAAAGCCTCGCTGGCGACATCTTCCAGCTGGGCAATCGCTCCTACCGCATCCTGCGCATCGAAGGCGGCAAGGTACGGGTCGAAGATGCCCACGGTCAGGCGCCGAACATCCCCTTCTGGCTCGGCGAAATACCCGGACGCAGCGCCGAGCTGTCAGCGGGCGTGGCGCGCCTGCAGGCCTCGATAGACCAACGCCTGGCGCTCAGTGACGGGCTACCCGAGCCCGTGCTGCCGTGGCTGCAGGACGCGCTCGACCTGGCCCAGGACAGCGCTGGGCAATTGCTCGATTATCTCTCCCGTACGCGCGAGGCGCTTGGCGCGCTGCCGTCCCAGGACACGCTGATCATGGAGCGTTTCTTCGATGCCTCGGGTGCCACGCAGCTGGTCATCCACACGCCATTCGGCAGCCGCATCAACCGGGCCTGGGGCCTGGCCTTGCGCAAGCGGTTCTGTCGCACGTTCAATTTCGAGCTGCAAGCGGCAGCCAGCGAAGATGCCATCGTGCTGTCGCTGTCGACCAGCCACAGCTTCGCCTTGGAGGACGTCTGGCACTACCTGCACAGCAACAGTGCCGAATCGATATTGACCCAGGCGCTGCTCGACGCTCCGCTGTTCGGCGTGCGCTGGCGCTGGAACGCCGCAACGGCCCTGGCCCTGCCCCGTTACAGTGGCGGACGCAAGGTGGCCCCGCAGCTCCAGCGAATGAAAAGCGAGGACCTGATCGCCACGGTATTCCCCGACCAGATCGCCTGCCTGGAGAACATCGTCGGCGAACGGGAGATTCCCGACCACCCGCTGGTCGCGCAAACCCTCGACGACTGCCTGCACGACGCCATGGACAGCGAGGGCTGGCTGGCCCTGCTGCGGCGCATCGAAACCGGTCAGATCAGCCTCATCCAGCGTGATCTGCCCCGCCCTTCGCCACTGGCGGCAGCGATCCTCAATGCCAGGCCGTATGCGTTTCTCGACGACGCTCCGCTGGAAGAGCGACGTACCCAGGCGGTGCTCAACCGGCGCTGGGAGGAACCGCGCACAGCGGACGACATGGGCGAACTAGACAAGGATGCCATCGCGGCAGTGGCCGCCGAAGCATGGCCCTCCCCTGTCAGCAATGACGAGATGCACGAGGCGTTGATGAGCCTGGGCGCATTGGCCGAACGCGAGGTTGGGGCCAGCGAGCTACCCCTGTTGAAGGCCCTGGCCGGTACAGGTCGCGCGGCACGCCTGACCCTGGGCGACGGCAGCCACCTGTGGCTGGCCCTGGAACGGGTGGCCTGCCTGCAGGCCATCTATGGGGGTATCGAGCTGTCGCCAGCATTGCGGATGCCCGCGCACTTGGCGCAGACGTGGACGAAGCAGGAAGCGACAGTGGAACTGATCCGCGCCCGCTTGAGCGGGTTCGGCCCGCAGCGGCTGGGTGAAATCGGCGCCCCGCTGAACCTGCATCCCGCGCTCGTCGAACAAGCCCTGCTTGTGTTGGAAAACCAGGGCTACGTCATGCGTGGCCGGTTTATCGCACACATCGAGGAAACCCAGTGGTGCGAACGGCACCTGCTGGCGCGCATCCACCGCTACACGGTGAAGCGTCTGCGCCGCGAGATCGAACCGGTCAGCCTGCAAGTGTTCATGCGCTTCCTCCTCGACTGGCAGTGCCTCGCGCCCGGTACGCGCCTGCAAGGCGAAGCGGCAATGAGCCGCTTGCTCGACCAGCTCGAAGGCTACAGCGCGCCGGCCAGCGCCTGGGAAAACGACCTGCTGCCGGCTCGACTGCGCGGATACGATCCGTCGTGGCTGGACCGCGCCAGCCGCAGCGGCAAAACGGTTTGGGCGCGGCTGGCCAGCAGTGGCAAGGGTGCGACCCTGCGCAACACGCCGATCGTGCTGCTGCCGCGCGCGCGCCTGCCTTTGTGGCGCAGCCTGGCTGCGGCAGTGCAGCCGCAGGAACTGTCCATGCGTGCGCAGAAGCTGGAGCAGACCCTGGCCGCGCAAGGCGCCATGTTTTTCGACGACTTGGTCCACCAGACACGCCTGCTGCGCACCGAAGCCGAGAACGCCCTGCAGGAGCTGGTCGCCGCGGGTCGCGTGAATGCCGACAGTTTCGCCGGCCTGCGCGCGCTGATCACCCCGGCCGGCAAACGCCAGGTGCGCAGCAGTCGCCGCGGTCGTGGCGCGTTCATCGGTGGCATGGACGATGCCGGCCGCTGGGCTCTGCTGCAGGCGCCCGGTTGCGCGCCCGATGAAGCCGTGGAACAGGTCGCGCTGGTGCTGCTGCGCCGCTACGGCGTGGTGTTCTGGCGTCTGCTGCAACGCGAAGCCGACTGGCTGCCCAGCTGGCGCGACCTGTTGCGCGCGCTGCAGCGCCTGGAGGCACGTGGGCAGATCCGCGGGGGGCGTTTCATCGATGGTTTGTCCGGTGAGCAGTTCGCACTGCCCGAGGCTATCCCAGCCCTGCGCGAGGTGCGCAAGCGACCGGTCGATGGCACCCTGGTGTCGATCACGGCCAGCGACCCGTTGAACCTGGTCGGTACCCTGCTGCCACTGCCCGGAGCCGACCCACTGCAGATCCAGAAAAGTGTGCCGGCGCTGCCGGGCAACCGCGTGCTGTACCGCGACGGGCTGCCCGTGGCGGCGTTGATCGCAGGCAAACCGGTGTACTGGAGCGAAGAAACCACGGAAGTGCGCCGGCAACTGATCCACCCATCCCTGTAGCAGCGGCGCAAGCCGGGTCATGGGTGCGCACGGTGAGCCTGAAAGCGGTGAGGCCGGACACAGCTTGCGCCGCGACCACAAGGGCTGCGTCAACTCAGCCTTGTGACATTCCGTAATAGCCAAACTTTTGCAATTCGTTGCGAAACCGGCCAACCTCCGCGCCGCTGATCGATAATGGCCGCCGATACGGAACCGTAATGCCCGGTGCCCAATCCCTACTACATCCTTCCTATTCGCAAGAGCCTGTCGCCATGACTAACGATCGAGACCATCGGATCGATTTCTATCGAGGTTTGGCGTTGATCTTCATTTTCTGGGATCACATACCGCAAAACCCACTGGCCAGCTTCACGCTGCGCAACTTCGGCTTCAGCGATGCGGCGGAGGTGTTCGTGTTTCTCGCCGGCTACGCAGCCGTGCTGGCCTACGGCAAGATCGCCCTGCGAGACGGCTACCTTGTCGCCACGGTGCGCATACTGCGCCGCGCCTGGGTGTTGTACGTGGTGCACATCTTCCTCCTGGCGGTGCTGATGGGCATCATTTTCGTTGCCAACAATCACGTCGAAACGCGCGACATGATCCAGGAAATGAACCTCACCTATTTCGTCTCCAACCCGCAACAGGCCATGGTCGACGAACTGCTGCTGCGCTTCAAACCCAACCTGATGGACCCTTTGCCGCTGTACATCGTGTTGCTGCTCGGCCTGCCGATCGTCCTGCCACTGCTGATCAAGCGGCCAGCGCAGGCCATCGGCTTGTCGCTGGTGTTGTACCTGGCAGTGCAATGGCTGGGCTGGAACATCCCGGCGCACGACAACGGCCTGTGGTATTTCAACCCCTTGGCCTGGCAAGTGCTGTTCGTACTGGGTGGCGCCACGGCGCTGCATGCGGCACGCGCGCCAGTCGCGGTGGCACGCCCGTTGGGCCGCCAGCCGCTGTTTCTCGCGTGCGCCACACTGGTGACATTCAGCGCGCTGGTCGCCCTGGGCTGGCGCTGGCCGGTGCTGCACGAGGCGCTGGTGCCCGGCTGGTTTGGCGAACTGCTCTACCCCATCGACAAGACCAACCTGTCGCCGTCACGCCTTTTGCATTTCGTGGCCCTGGCCTACTGCGTGGCCAAGCTGATACCTCAAGGCGAGTGGGTGAATAACCTGCTGGCACGCAAAGTCGCGCTGATGGGACGTTATTCGCTCGAGGTCTTCTGCCTCAGCGTGGTCCTGGCACCGCTGGCCGACATGGCCAATGCCCTGGCCGACGACCAACTCGCGATGCAGATCGCAAGTGCGCTGGTGGGCGCGGGCCTGATGCTGGCCCTGGCCGAATGGCTGGAACTGAACAAACGACTGGGCCGTCCGCGGCCAGAGTTGCCGAAGCTTGAGCTGGCGAAGTCCGAACGGCCTGTGGTAGCGCTGGGCAAAAGCCTCTGATCAGGCGTTACCGGCCAGTTTCAGGCGCGCGGCCTGGGTGAAGTCCAGCATGCGCTTGAGCGGCCGGATGGCCTGGGGAATCAGCGCCGCGTCCACGGTGATTTCGTTGCTGCCCGCGCGCAGGCATTCCAGCGTGCGCTGCAGGGTGTTCATGGCCATCCACGGGCAATGCGCACAACTGCGACAGGCGGCACCGTTGCCGGCCGTAGGGGCCTCGATCAAGGCTTTGCCGGGAACTGCCTGCTGCATCTTGTAGAAGATACCGCGGTCGGTGGCCACGATCAGGGTCTGCTGCGGCAAGGTGCGCGCAGCGGCAATCAACTGACTGGTCGAACCCACGGCGTCCGCCAGCGCGATCACTTCGGCCGGCGACTCGGGATGCACCAGAATCGCGGCGTCGGGGTACAGCGCACGCATGTCGGCCAACTGCCGCGCCTTGAACTCCTCGTGAACGATGCAGGCACCGTCCCACATCAACATGTCCGCGCCAGTGTGGGTCTGGATATAGTTGCCCAGGTGCTTGTCGGGCGCCCAGATGATCTTCTCGCCGTTGTCCATCAGGCTTTCGACGATCTCCAGCGCGCAACTCGAGGTCACGACCCAATCGGCACGGGCTTTCACGGCGGCCGAGGTATTGGCATAGACCACCACGGTGCGTTCGGGGTGCTGGTCGCAGAATGCCGAGAACGCATCCACCGGACAACCCAGGTCCAGCGAACAGGTCGCCTCCAGGGTGGGCATCAGCACCCGCTTTTCCGGATTGAGAATCTTTGCCGTTTCACCCATGAACCTGACGCCTGCCACCACCACCGTCCGCGCCGGGTGCTGATTGCCAAAGCGCGCCATTTCCAGCGAATCGGAAACACAGCCACCGGTTTCCTCTGCCAATGCCTGGATCACGGGATCGCAGTAGTAATGGGCAACCAGCACCGCGTCCTGAGCCTTCAGCTCGGCGGCGATGGCGGCACGGTAGTCAGCCTCCTGTTCCGGTGTCAGTGGCCGGGGCTGCTTGGCATCCAGGTGAGCCTGGACCAGAAGGCGTTCGGATATCTGCGTCATGGGGCAAGACCTGCGGGCGCTGATGCGCGAAAGTCGAGTATAGGCCGGGCCGGCGACGGCCTGGGAGTATATGCCCTGGCTTTCGTGAGGTTTTTGAGGGCTGGCGCAGGCTACAGAGAAACAAGCCGTTAGCAAAGCCTTATAGACGTGGCAGGCACCAGCGCCGAATCACGGGCATAAAAAAACCCGCAGCCTTTGCAAGCTGCGGGTTTCGAAATGGTGGGTCGTGTGGGATTCGAACCTACGACCAATTGGTTAAAAGCCAACTGCTCTACCAACTGAGCTAACGACCCGTTTCGTGGGGCGTATAATACCGAATTCTTTTGGTAATTCAACACCCTACAGAAAATAAATCAAAAATAGCGTGTCGGATCGCTCACACCTGCCGCAGCGAAGCCCTCGGCACGCAGGCGGCAGCTGTCACACTTGCCACAGGCTTGACCCTGATCATCGGCCTGGTAGCACGACACTGTCAGGCCATAGTCCACACCTAGCGCCACGCCTGCCTTGACGATGTCAGCCTTGCTCATGTTCTGCAGCGGTGCCTGTATGGTGAAGCCATTGCCTTGCACTCCCGCCTTGGTGGCTAGGTTGGCCAGGCGCTCGAAAGCCTCGATGAACTCGGGTCGACAATCCGGATAGCCCGAATAGTCCACCGCATTGACGCCAATGAAGATGTCGCGCGCTTCGAGCACCTCGGCCCAACCCAGCGCCAGAGACAGAAACACCGTGTTGCGTGCTGGAACGTAGGTGACCGGGATGCCCTCACCCAAGGTTTCCGGGACGTCGATCGAGGTGTCGGTCAGTGCCGAGCCGCCCATGCCATCCAGGTCGAGCCCGATGACCTTGTGCTGTATCACGCCCAGGTCCCGCGCCACACGTGCCGCGGCATCGAGCTCGGCCCGATGGCGCTGGCCATAGTCGAAGCTCATGGTATAGCAGGCATAGCCCTGGGCCTTGGCCATCGCCACGACAGTGGCGGAATCCAGGCCGCCGGAAAGCAGAATGACTGCCTTTTTCTCGTGTTGGGTATGGTTCATCTCAGCGCCCCGGCTCGTCGTTCCAAAGAAGTTTGTGCAGCTGCATCTGCAGGCGCACCGGCAGGTTGTCGGCCACGATCCAGTCGGCCAGATCGGTAGCGCGCAGTTGATCCTTGCTCGGCGAGAACAGCACTTCGCCGGCACGACCGTCCAGCCCGTACTGAATCAGCTTGGACACGGCCCAGTCATAGTCTTCGCGCGAGCACAGGACGAACTTGACCTGGTCGTTGCGGGTCAGCAGCTCGATGTTCTCGTAACGGTTGCGATGGACTTCGAGAGAACCCGGTGTCTTCAAGTCGAGCACGCGACTGACGCGGGTGTCGACCGCGCTGATGTCGAGTGCGCCGCTGGTTTCCACGGAAACTTCATAGCCGGCATCGCAAAGCCGCTGCATCAACGGGATGGCATTGGGCTGAGCCAACGGCTCGCCTCCGGTGACGCACACATAACGGGGCTTGTAGCTGGCCACCTGCTCCATGAGCGAGTCGAGCGTGCGCTGGGTTCCCCCACTGAACGCGTAGGCGCTGTCGCAATATTGGCAGCGCAAGGGGCAACCGGTCAGGCGTACGAAAACCGTGGGCAAGCCGGCGGTCCGCGTCTCACCCTGCAACGAGTAGAAGACTTCGGTAATACGTAGTGTGTCTTGCATAGGGTCCACGGGCGTGACAGCGAAACAGGCTGACCGCCTCCGTTGGGCACTTCAGGCGGCCCGCGATCGCGCGGCCCCAGGAAGCGTGTTCATAAAATGGCGGCAAATTCTAACGAAAAAACCCGCGACAGGCGCGGGTTTCTTCGAATCACACGGCAAGCTTCACAATCTTTGCAGGTCTTTCTGCGCCAACTGTGCAGCGGACGTACCCGGATATTGGGTGACTACCTGCTGCAGAATGCCCTTGACCCGGTCGGTGTGGCCCAGGCGGCGCTCGACGTCGGCCAGCTTGTAGAGCGAATCCGGCACCTTGTTGTGCTTGGGATAGAGCTGGCTGACCTTGGCGAAAGCCTGGCCTGCGCCCTGCAGGTCACCCTTGGCAAGGTTGACCTCGCCCAGCCAGTATTGGGCATTGCCCGCATACTGGCTGTTCGGGTATTTGCGCAGGAACGCGGCGAAGGCCTGGCTGGCCTTGTCGAAATCCTTGGCCTTGATCAGGTCGAAGGCTGCATCGTAATACAGCTTCTCCTTGGCCGGATCGCCAGGCTCGGCACCTGCGGACGACTGGCCGGCAGCCGATGAAGCACCAGCGCCGCTAGACGCGCCGCTGGCTGAAGAATTATCCGGTTGAGGACTGGGCGCAGGTGCAACCCCCGAGCCAATCCGACGATCGAGTTCCTGATACCGCTCGAGCCCTTCCTGTTTCAGGCGCTGGATATCGTTCTGCTGGACTTCGACCTGACCTCGCAGACGTGCGATGTCTTCCTGCATTTGCTGCAGTTGCATGAACAGCTCGCCCTGAGCCGAGACAGGCGCTTGCGCGACTGTCCCGGCCGAGGCGCCGTTCGTACCGTAACCTGAGGGCGGATAGCTGCCACCAACGGCGCCACTGTTACCGTAGCCTCCATTGTTGTTGCTATCGACCACAGGCACCGCGCCCCAAGCCATCACAGGCAGGGCGAAAGCCAGAACAGTTACAGCACGACGGCACGTTCGCATGACGAATTACTTACGCAGTTCGACGCGACGGTTCTGAGCCCACGACTGCTCGTCGTTGCCAGTAGCCACTGGACGCTCTTCACCGTAGGAAACCAGTTCCAGCTGGGCTGGCGAAACGCCTTGCAGTACCAGGTAACGCTGAACGGCCTTGGCACGACGCTCGCCCAGTGCCAGGTTGTACTCGCGAGTACCGCGCTCGTCGGTGTTACCTTCCAGGACGACGCGAGCGCCGTTGGCTTTCAGGTCCTTGGCGTGAACGTCCAGAGCGCGCATGGCTTCTGGCTTCAGGTCCGAGCTGTCGTATTCGAAGTAGAACGTGGTGATAGCGCGCAGAGCAGCTTCTTCGCTCAGGGAACCGTCAACGGCACCGGTGTTTGCGCCGTAACCAGCGTTAGGGTCGACAGCAGCGCCGCCTTGACCAGCATCTTCGCCGCCTTTGGACGAGCAACCTACAGCTACGGACAAGGCCAGGGCCAGCGCAGCGAACTTACCAAACTTCAGCATTTCCATCGTGAAACTCCTAATGAACCCCAATGTGTTAAGTACAACGTATTACGCCGCGTCAGTTCAGGTAAGGGGACCAGGACGGTTCTCTGACTTCGCCTTGAGCGGTAGGAAGCGGGAGCCTCACGCGGCCGTTTAGCGACACGAGCATCAAGACTCCCCGGCCCTGCTGGCGGGTGGCGTAGATTACCATGGTGCCGTTGGGCGCAACAGTAGGCGACTCATCAAGAGTTGAATCTGTGAGGATCTTTACGCTTCCGCGCTCCAGGTCCTGCGCCGCCACCTTGAAATTGGTGAAACCATCTTGCCGATGGATCATTACAAGGGTCTTTTCGTCAGCCGAAAGTTTCGGGTTGGCATTGTAGTTGCCCACGAACGTCACACGCTCGGCATTGGCGCCACCGGATGTGCTGGTCTTGTAGATCTGTGGCTTGCCGCCACGGTCCGACGTGAAGTACAGGGTCGAACCGTCCTTACCCCAGAAGGGTTCGGTATCGATGGCCGGGCTGTTGGTCACGCGGGTCAGCGCGCGCGAGGCCAGGTTCATCACGTAGATCTCCGGGTTGCCGTCCTTGGACAGCACCAGCGCCAGGCGATTGCCGTCCGGCGAGAACGCCGGTGCACCGTTTAGGCCTTCGAAGTTGGTCAACTGCTCGCGGCGACCGGTGTCGACGTTCTGCAGGAAGATCCGCGGACGACGCTGTTCGAACGATACATAGGCAATGTTGCGGCCGTTGGGCGAGTAGCGTGGCGACAGGATCGGCTCGCGCGACTGCAACAGGGTCACCGCACGTGCGCCGTCGTAGTCCGAACGCTGCAGGGTGTAACGGGTGGCATTGGTGCCGGCCCGTTCGGCGGTCACGTAGAGCATGCGCGTGGAGAACGCACCCTTGATCCCGGTCAGCTTCTCGAACGACTGATCGGAGATGAAGTGGGCCATGTCACGCAGCTGGTCGGTAGTGCCCGAGACGCTGCCGGTCAATACCTGTTGCTGGGTGTTGACGTTCAGCAGCGCGTATTGCACCTGCAAGCGGCCGCCGGCCGGCGTGATGCTGCCGACCATGACGTACTGGGCACCCAGCGCCTGCCAGTCGCGGTAGATGACTTCGCTGGCCTGGGAAGGCTGGCTGATCATGTTCTGCGGTGGAATGGGTGCGTAGTAGCCCGAGTTGCGCAGGTCGTTGCCGACGATCTCGGCAATGTTGTCAGGCAACACACTGCCGCCCTGGAAACCGAACGGCACGACGGCAATCGGCGTGGCACGGTCGGCACCGCTGGTGACCAGAATGTTCTTTTCGTCCGCAGAGGCCATGCCGGCTGCGCAGCAAAGGACGACGAGCAGTCCTCGAAGAAGGGTAATCACAAGGCAAGATCCTCAGGTGTAAATGTCATCTTGAAGGAACGATAGGGGTTGAAGTCAGCTGGTTTCAAACCCTGCATTTCCGTTAAACGGCCAATGTTCTTGACCGCAGCAACCGCCGAACTGTCGAAGGGACCATCGCCACTGGAGCGTGAGACGCTGACATTGGTGACGGTGCCATCGGGCAACATGTTGATCTGCAATACCACGGTCATGTTCTTGCGTGCCGAAGGCGGACGCGCCCACCCTTCGGCTGCTCGCGAGCGGATCAGATCGTCGAAGTTGCCCGCGACCTCATCACCCTGCTCGTCGGCGAGCGCCTGCTGGCGTTCAGGCTTGTCGGAAAGTAGATCGGCCAATGCCTGCGCCTTCTTGTCCTCCGCTGCCTTGCGAGCTGCGTCCTGAGCCTTCTTCTTCGCAGCATCGGCCGCAGCCTTCTTCTTCGCGTCCTCGGCGGCCTTCTTCTTCGCTTCCTCGGCCGCAGTGGCCTTCTTGGCGTCGTCTTCGGCTTTCTTCTTCGCGTCTTCGGCGGCCTTTTTCTTGGCGTCCTCGGCAGCCTTCTTCTTCGCGTCCTCGGCTGCCTCCTTCTTCGCCTCTTCCTGCTCGGCCTTCTTCTTGGCGATATCGGCCAGCTCGCTCTTCTTGGCTTCGGCCGCTTTTTCAGCGGCTTCGGCCTTGGCAGCCTCAGCCTTGGCCGCTGCTGCAGAGGCGGCTTCCGCCTTGGCCGCAGCATCGGACTTCTTGGCTTCGTCGGCCTTCTTCGCCGCTTCGGCCTTTTGAGCGGTTTCCTCTTTCTTTTGTTCCGCGGCCTTGATGGCTTCCTGCTCCAGCTTCTTGGTCTCCATCTGCTCGACTTCGGTCTGCCGCGCAGCCGACTTCTTCGCCTCGCCCGCCAGTTTCTGGTTGGTCTGGGTGGTGGCCTGGCTCTTGGACTTGAGCTGATAGAGCGTAGCCTGCACGATGGGTCGCGCTTCAGGCAGTTCGGGCGTCATGGCGAAACTGACGAACAGCATCCCGAAGATCAGCACGTGCAGGGCTACCGCCCAGACCGTGGGCCAGAAGAAGCTTTCCGAGGCTGAATGCTCTCGCTTTCGCATCAGGGGGCCTCGGTAATCAAGCCAACGTTACCGACACCTGCCTGCTGCAAACCACCCATGGCGCCCATGACAGCCCCGTAATCCACGGTCTTGTCACCGCGAATGAAGACCTGGGTCTTCTTGCCGCTGGCATTGCCCTGGTTGATGATCGCGGTGGCGGCCTGGGTCATCTGCGCCAGCGTCATGGCCTTGTCCTGCTGCTTTTCAGTGTCTACTTCCTTGCCGACGTTCCAGTAGTAGGTCTTGTCGGCCTTGATGGAAATGGTGAGCACCTGAGTGTTGTTGTCCTGCGGCAACGCTTCGCTGGAAACCTTGGGCAGATCGACCTTCACACCTTGGTTGATCATCGGAGCGGTGACCATGAAGATGACCAGCAGTACCAACATCACGTCGATGTAGGGCACCACGTTCATCTCGGCGACCGGCTTGCGTTTTGGGCGACGACCTCGAGTCATTGGGTTATCCCTGCTCACTCTTCGCTGGTGTGCACTTTACGGTGCAGGATGGCCTGGAACTCGTCAGCGAACGTGTAGTAGCGGTTGATCAGGGTTTCGCTGCGAGCAGCGAAACGGTTGTAGGCGATGACCGCCGGAATCGCTGCGAACAGACCGATGGCCGTGGCAATCAGTGCTTCGGCAATACCTGGCGCAACGGTAGCCAGAGTCGCCTGCTGCGCCGAGGCCAGGCCGCGGAACGAGTTCATGATGCCCCATACGGTACCGAACAGACCCACGTAGGGGCTGGTGGAACCGACGGTTGCCAGGAATGGCAGACCCTGTTCGAGCTTCTCTTCCTCACGGGAAATCGCCACGCGCATGGCACGGCCCACGCCTTCCATCACGGCATCGGGATCGACGCCCTGCTGCTGGCGCAGGCGGGAAAACTCCTTGAAGCCAGCACGGAAAATCTGCTCGACACCCGAATCAGGGTCGGGATTGCTGCCAGCCTGACGGTACAGCTTGGACAGGTCGATGCCCGACCAGAAGCGTTCCTCGAAGCTGTCCAGGGCACGACGACCGGCGCGCAGCATCGAACTGCGCTGAAAGATCATGACCCACGAGGTGACCGAGGCGGCCACCAGAATAAGCATTACCAACTGCACCACGACACTGGCATTGCTGACCAAACTCCACATGGAGGTATGGTCGACGACGTTAGCTTCCACGCTTAATCTCCTGCACTGGATTGTTTGCCCAGGCCGCCTGCGTCGGCAAAGGCCGTACGCAAGGCTGGGGGAATGGCCCGGGGTCTGAAGTTATCGGCGCGCACACAGGCCACCATGAACTGCCCTTCGCAGAGCAGCGTTGTATCTTTCACACGCCATACCTGCTGTTTGAAACGCAGGCTGGCGCGATTCAATTCGGTTATTTCGGCGGTCACCGCGAGCTCGTCGTCCAACCGCGCCGGCGCATGGTAGCGCGCCTCTGCCGAATGCACGACGAACAGCAGGTTCTCACCTGCCAGCTGCGACTGGACGAAACCCAGCGCACGCAAGCGCTCGGTACGAGCCCGCTCCATGAATTTGAGGTAGTTGACGTAATAGACGACGCCGCCGGCGTCGGTGTCTTCGTAATAGACCCGACACTGATGGGCGAACGCCTGAACCCCGTTTTGCGCGCGCATACTCTAGTGCTTACTCCTCAGGTTGCCAATCCGCCCGGGCAACTGTTTTTTCGTCGCGTGTGCAGGCAAGGGCCATGCAAAAGCCGTGTCAGCCCCTAGGACCACGGAAAGCCGAATTAGGTCGCTGTGCGAGGGGCCTTTCATGCGTCGATTTCTTCGGACATGGCATCGCTGCCCGGCATGTCGCCCAGCCGGTTGGGAATGTTCAGACCGAAATGCAGGTAGGCGTGGCGCGTCACGACCCGGCCGCGCGGGGTGCGCATGATGTAGCCCTGCTGAATGAGGTAAGGCTCCAGGACGTCCTCGATGGTGTGGCGCTCTTCGCTGATGGCTGCGGCGAGGCTGTCGACACCCACCGGCCCACCGTCGAACTTCTCGATCATGGTCAGCAGCAGCCGGCGATCCTGGTGGTCGAAGCCGCGCTCGTCGACGTCGAGCATGTTCAGCGCCAGGTCGGCGATGGGCTTGGTGATGTGCCCCTTGCCACGCACCTGAGCGAAGTCGCGCACGCGGCGCAGCAGGCGATTGGCGATTCGCGGCGTACCGCGGGCGCGGCGGGCGATCTCGAAGGCGCCTTCGTCCTCGATCTCCAGGTTGAGGATGTTACCCGATCGACTGACGATGGTTGCAAGGTCCGCGGTGCTGTAGAACTCCAGGCGCTGGACGATACCGAAGCGGTCACGCAGCGGATTGGTCAGCATGCCCGCCCTGGTGGTGGCCCCGACCAGGGTGAACGGCGGCAGATCGAGCTTGATGGAACGTGCCGCGGGACCCTCGCCAATCATGATGTCGAGCTGGAAGTCCTCCATGGCCGGATACAGGACTTCCTCGACGATGGGCGACAGCCGGTGGATCTCGTCGATGAACAGCACATCGTGGGGTTCCAGGTTGGTAAGCAGGGCAGCCAGGTCGCCCGGCCGTTCCAGTACCGGCCCCGACGTGCTCTTGATCGACACGCCCATTTCCTGGGCAATGATATTGGCCAGGGTCGTCTTGCCCAACCCGGGCGGGCCGAAGATCAAGGTGTGATCCAGGGATTCACTGCGCCCGCGCGCGGCCTGGATGAACAGCTCCATCTGCTCGCGCACGGTGGGCTGGCCAATGTAGTCAGCCAGGCTGAGCGGGCGGATGGCCCGATCCTGTACTTCTTCCCGATCGCGGCCGGTGGCGGCGATCAGACGGTCGGCTTCGATCACTTAGATCATTCCCTTCAACGAGCGGCGGATCAATTCTTCGCTGCTCAGCCCCTTGGCGTCGATGGCCGCCACGGCGCGACTGGCCTCCTGGGGCTTGTAGCCCAGGGAGATGAGCGCACTGACGGCATCGGCTTCGGCGCTGTTGACCGGCGCCGGCCCCTGCGGCCCGCTGGGCACCAGCTCGAACATGCTCGGCGTGGTCTGCCAGGCCTTGAAGCGATCCTTTAGTTCGACCAGAAGCCGCTCGGCGGTCTTCTTGCCCACGCCAGGTATCTTCACCAGCGCCGAGGTGTCCTGAGCCTGCACGCAGCGCACGAGTTCGTCGACGTCCAACCCCGACATCAGCGCCAGTGCCAGCTTGGGGCCGACGCCGTTCAAGCGGATCAGCTCACGGAACAGCTCGCGCTCGCGCTTTTCATAGAAGCCATAGAGTAACTGAGCGTCTTCACGCACAACCAGGTGGGTGTGCAGGGTCACGCTTTCGCCGACCGGCGGCAGCCGATAGAGCGTGGTCATCGGCACTTCGAGCTCATAGCCCAGCCCGTTGACGTCGAGAATCAGGTGCGGCGGCTGCTTTTCAGCCAAGGTACCGCGCAGGCGTCCAATCACGTATGAATCCTTTGTCGGAAGGCGCAGTCACGCCCTGTTCATGCGGGCCAGTTCAAGGGCCATCATTACAGGACTGAGGTGAGCTGCAAGCAAAAAAGTTTGAAACGATGTAAGCCGCTACAGGCGCAGGCGCCCACCGCGACTGCGGGCGGCGCTCAGGCCGTGGGGCATGAGACTGGACCGGGTATGCGCGTGGGTGAGTGCGATGGCCAGGGCATCGGAGGCATCGATCTGGGGTTTCTGGGTCAGTTTGAGCAGGTGCATGACCATCATCTGTACCTGCTCCTTGTTGGCGGCACCGGTGCCGACGATGGCCTGCTTGACCTGGGTGGCACTGTACTCGGCGATCTCCAGCCCCTCCTCCGCCGCTGCGACGATGGCAGCGCCGCGCGCCTGACCCAGCTTCAGGGCCGAATCTGCGTTGCGCGCCATGAACACCCGCTCGATGCCCATGGTCACCGGACCGTAGGTCTGGATCACCTCACGCACCCCACGAAAAACGATTTGCAGACGATCATGCAGCAGTCCGCCGCCGGTACGAATACAGCCCGAAGCCACGTATTCGCAACCGCGTCCGGTTTCACGCACGACGCCAAACCCGGTGATGCGCGAGCCTGGGTCGATTCCAAGAATTAAAGTCATAAAGCCTGCAGTAGTGAGGAACACGGCTGACGCCTTCGCGGGTAGAACCCGCTCCCACATGGGTGTGCATAGCATGTGGGAGCGCCGCGGGCGGCGAGCCATCTACCGGCCAAGAGGCCGGCACTGGTAAAGCATGGCTTAGATGAAACACACGGGCCGATCAGCCAAGCTGCTCCATCACGGCGTCGGATATCTCGGCGTTGGAATAGACGTTTTGCACATCATCCAGATCTTCGAGCATGTCGATCAGCTTCAGCACCTTCTCGGCACCTTCCGCATCGAGTTCGGCACCGGTTGTCGGCGCCATGACGATCTCCGCTTCATCGGCATTGAAACCGGCCGCCTGCAGCGCATTGCCCACCGAGTAGAAGCTGGCGAACGAGGTGAACACGTCCATCGAGCCGTCGCCATGGGTGACGATGTCGTCGGCATCGGCTTCCATGGCCGCCTCCATCAACGCATCCTCGTCCACGCCCGGGGCGAAGGACAACTGCCCCTTGCGCTCGAATAGATACGCCACCGAACCATCGGTACCCAGATTGCCCCCGCATTTGCTGAACGCATGACGCACGGCGGCAGCGGTGCGATTGCGGTTGTCGGTCATGCATTCGACCAGTACGGCGACGCCACCGGGACCGTAGCCCTCGTAGCTCAGCTCGACCACGTCGTCGCTGCCGGCTGCCCCGGTGCCCCGCGCAATCGCGCGATCGATGATGTCGCGACTCATGTTGGCGCTCAGAGCCTTGTCCAGCGCCAGGCGCAGACGCGGATTGGAACCTGGCTCGCCGCCGCCCTGGCGGGCAGCGACGGTCAGCTCACGAATCCACTTGGTGAAGATCTTGCCCCTCTTGGCATCCTGGCGCTCTTTGCGGTGCTTGATGTTCGCCCACTTGGAATGACCAGCCATAACGCAACTCCAGTTTCTGTGTGTTACCCATACGAACCCTGCCCCTGGCAAGGTTTTTCCACCGCCCAACGCAAGGGCGCATCCGAAGATGCGCCCTGTCAGCAGTTACTCGGCCTTGGGCTGTTCGCGCAGGCGAATGTGCAGTTCACGCAGCGCCTTGGCATCGACCACGCCAGGCGCCTGGGTCATGACGTCGGCGGCGCTCTGGGTTTTCGGGAAGGCGATGACTTCACGGATCGACTGCGCACCGGTCATCAGCATGACCAGACGGTCCAGGCCGAAGGCCAGGCCACCATGGGGTGGTGCACCGTATTTCAGCGCGTCGAGCAGGAAGCCGAACTTCTCTTCCTGTTCCGCAGCTTCGATACCGAGCAGGCGGAACACGGCCTGCTGCATGTCCTTGCGGTGGATACGGATGGAACCGCCGCCCAGCTCGGTACCGTTGAGTACCATGTCATAGGCGCGCGACAGGGCAGTGGCCGGGTTGGCCTCCAGCTCTGCAGGCGTGCACTTGGGCGCGGTGAACGGATGGTGCAGCGCACTGAAGCTGCCGTCGTCGTTCTCTTCGAACATCGGGAAGTCGACGACCCACATCGGCGCCCACTCGCAGGTCAGCAGGTCGAGATCGTTGCCCAGCTTGATGCGCAGTGCACCCAGTGCCTCGCTGACGATCTTGGCCTTGTCGGCACCGAAGAACACGATGTCGCCATCGACCGCGCCAACGCGATCCAGGATCACATCGAGGTTGGCTTCCGGGATGTTCTTGACGATCGGCGACTGCAGGCCCTCGACGCCCTTGGCGCGCTCGTTGACCTTGATGTAGGCCAGGCCCTTGGCGCCGTAGATGCCGACGAACTTGGTGTAATCGTCGATCTGCTTGCGCGGCATGCTCGCCCCGCCTGGAACGCGCAGTGCGGCAACGCGGCACTTGGCGTCGTTGGCCGGACCGCTGAAGACCTTGAACTCGACGTCCTTGAGCTGATCGGCGACGTCGACCAGTTCCATCGGGTTGCGCAGGTCGGGCTTGTCCGAGCCGTAGCGGCGCATGGCTTCTTCGAAGGTCATGTGCGGGAAATCGCCGAACTCGACGTCGAGCACTTCCTTGAACAGCTTGCGCACCATGGTTTCGGTGATGCCGATGATTTCGCTCTCGTCGAGGAAACTTGTCTCGATGTCGATCTGAGTGAACTCGGGCTGACGATCGGCACGCAGGTCTTCATCGCGGAAGCACTTGGCGATCTGGTAGTAACGGTCGAAACCGGCCACCATCAGCAACTGCTTGAACAGCTGGGGCGACTGCGGCAGGGCGAAGAAGCTGCCGGGGTGGGTACGGCTGGGCACCAGGTAGTCACGTGCGCCTTCGGGGGTGGCACGGGTCAGGATCGGCGTTTCGACGTCGAGGAAACCGTTTTCGTCGAGGTAGCGGCGAATGCTAGTGGTGATGCGCGAGCGCAGGCGCAGCTTCTCGGCCATTTCGGGACGACGCAGGTCGATGAAGCGATAGCGCAGGCGCGTTTCCTCACCCACGTCGGAGTACTCGTTGAGCGGAAACGGCGGGGTTTCCGCTTCGTTCAGCACTTCGAGCTCGTAGCCCAGCACTTCGATGGCGCCAGACGCCATGTTCGGATTGACTGCGCCGGCGGGCCGCGCACGGACCTTGCCGGTGACCTTGACCACGTACTCGCTGCGCACGCGATCGGCGGCGGCGAAGCTGTCGGCGCGATCGGGGTCGAAGACCACCTGGGCCATGCCTTCACGATCCCGAATGTCGAGGAAGATCACCCCGCCATGGTCGCGACGGCGATGGACCCAGCCGCACAGGGTGATTTCCTGACCTTCCAGGGTCTCGTTCAGTTGGCCGCAATAGTGGCTGCGCATCATAGTAGTGGTTTCACTTCTCGTAATTCATGATTCGATGACGGCGTGTAGCTGGACACGCGGCACCCTGGACATAGTGCAGGAGCAGGCCGGGGCCGGGCAATTCACTCGGCCTTGTCGCCGCCTGCCAGATTCTTCTTGTTGCCGGTCTTGAAATCGGTCTCGTACCAGCCGGTGCCGCTGAGGCGGAAGCCCGGCATGGAAAGCACCTTTTTCAGTTGTGGCGCCTGGCAGGCAGGGCAATCGGTCAAAGGCTCGGCGCTGATCTTTTGAATGACTTCCATCTGATGACCGCAGGAAGCACATTGATAGTCGTACATCGGCATGGGTAGTGTCTCGGCAACCAAATGACCGCGGCGCAAGCGGCGCCAGGGCGAAACGCGGGATTATATCCGGTTAATCGACGCTGCGCAGCCGTCCAAGGTAACAGACGACGTTCGATCACGTCCCATCAAGTAGGTGACACAGACTACCCGCACCAGTCCGCTGAAATTCTTGACGCCGCCATGGCGCAGGTGCACTTCGCGGTCGACGTAGGAAAGCAGCGCGTTCACCGTGCATTCATTGGCCAGGGCGATGCGCTCGAGAATCTCCCAGTAGATCCGTTCCAGGCGCAGGCAGGTGGCGAAACCGTTCAAGCGAACCGAACGCGAGACAGGCCTGGCCAGGCCCATGTCGAAGTTGTCCGAGTAGGGATCGACGGCAAGCTTGCTCGATCGATCGAGCTGGCGCGCCCGGGTGACGATGATGTTCCGTTCCATGGATCAGTGCTTCCTTGATGATCGCCCCTCCAACCCTGGAGGTGTGCTGACGGATCTATGGAAGCGTATCGGCGAACGATGACGACAGGGGAATACGGAAGTGCATACGTACGAAGAGCGGCGTCGTTGGGTAGGAGCGAACCCCCCGTACCCAGGCCGGTGGCAAGCAGGAAAAGCTGGATCGACACGGCGGGCGCAGCAGTGCAAAAGACGCCGCCGTGTCGCCAGGGATCAGCCTTCGAGCAGCGAACGCAGCATCCAGGCAGTCTTCTCGTGCACCTGCATGCGCTGGGTCAGCAGGTCGGCCGTCGGCTCGTCGCTGACCTTGTCCAGCAGCGGGAAGATACCGCGGGCCGTGCGGGTGACGGCTTCCTGGCCTTCGACCAGTTGCTTGATCATGTCCTGGGCCGAGGGCACCCCTTCCTCTTCCTTGATCGAAGACAGGCGGGCATAGACCGAATAGGCGCCAGGCGCGGGAAAACCGAGGGCACGGATACGCTCGGCGATGGAGTCCACGGCCAGCGCCAGTTCGGTGTACTGCTCTTCGAACATCAGGTGCAGGGTACGGAAAGCCGGGCCGGTCACGTTCCAGTGGAAATTGTGCGTCTTGAGGTACAGGACGTAGGTGTCGGAAAGCAGACGGGACAGGCCGTCCACGATCGATTTGCGATCTTCTTCGCTGATGCCGATATCGATTGCCATGTGATGTCCTTGATGACGATGAATGTATACCACCACGGGTGGATGCCCACTTTACCAAGACCCATCGACCCACGCAGCTCCGGCCTCGGGCAAGTTGCGCAGGCTATCCGCCCGACGGCGTCGGGCGCCGCTCTGGCCGATTTGAGAAGGATCGGGCTTTGCTGTTAAATAGACCGCGTGCCGCCGGGGCGATTCATCAAGCCGTGGCGCATAGGCTGATCCCTGCAGATGCTCGGCAATTATTGTCACCCCAACGCTGTGCTTGTTGCGGTATCAGCTCTTCCTGATGCCTGATCTTAGAGTGAGCCAATCAAATGTTGAAAATCGTCCACCTCCTGACGGGCGCAGCGGCCGTGCTGCTGTCGTTCATACCAAGCCTGCGGGCCGATGTAGCGCCTTACCTGCAACAACCCGACGCAATCTACCTGGCGCTGTTCGGTCTGCTCAACCTGCTTTTGGCTCCAGTGATACCGCGCTGGAACAAAGGGCCACGTCATCTGTTGCAAAATCTGGTCAGTGTGCTGCTGGTTGCCTCGGTGATCACCCAGACCCTGACGTTGCTGGTGCCGCTGCCGGCCATCGGCATCCTGCCGGGCCTGTTGTGCGCACTGCTCGCGTGCCTGGCGCACCTGTCGATCAGCTTCTACCGCGCGTCACCGGCACCCAGCGCCGTGCAGTACGACATGACCAACCGCGATACCGGTACGGTGAAGTGGTTCAACACGTCGAAGGGCTTCGGCTTCATTTCCCGCGATTCCGGCGACGACATCTTCGTGCATTTTCGTGCCATTCGTGGCGAAGGCCATCGCGTGCTGGTCGAAGGCCAACGGGTCGAGTTCTCGGTCATGAACCGTGACAAGGGTCTGCAGGCCGAAGACGTGATTGCGGCATCGCCACGTCGCTGACTCCAATGCAGCAATAAAAAAACGCGGGCATTGCCCGCGTTTTTCATTGCCGAAAAAAAGATTTCAGTAATGCGGCGGCGGCGCCTCCTGGGTAGCCGTTTCGAACTGGCCGACCATTTCCTCCTGACGCTTGAGCAGCGCGGCCAGCTGCATCTGCAGGCGCTCGATCGCCCGCTGTTGCAGGATCAGTTCGTCGCTGAGCGAAGACAGGGTGTCATCCTGAAAAGCCAGACGTGTCTCCAGCTCCATCACGCGATCTTCCAGACTCATGCCCTGCCCTCCGTGAAAACGAAATCGGTGCCCAGCACGCCTGCCAGCCTTTGGCGAACCGCCACCAATTGCTCGGCAGTGTAAGGCATGGACGGCAGCTTGCCCCACACGGGCGCAGGCCAGGCCGCGTCGGCCCGGTAGCGAACGATCACGTGCATATGCAACTGACTCACGACATTGCCCAGGGTCGCGATGTTGATCTTGTCGGCGCCATAGTGCTGGTGAAGCAACTTGGCCAATGCATTGGTTTCGCTCCACAGCACTTCACGGTCTGCGTCATCGAGTTCGAACACCTCGGTGATCTCCGGGCGTCGCGGCACCAGGATGAACCAGGGATACCTGGCGTCATTACTGAGCAGCAGGCGACAAAGTGCGAAGTCACCGATGACATGAGCGTCTCCGGCAAGTCGGGCATCCAGGCTGAACACGGGCGTTCTCCACAGGAAGGAATGGGGGATCGAGGCATGGCCGCGAATCATCGAATGCCAAGGATAGCGTGCCTGATCGGTTTTTTCCGAACCCACCGGCATCAACTCGACATGCCTGCAACCGGCGCATCTCGCACCGAGTCGTAAGGGAAGCACGGTTTTGGTGCCTTCCGCCCCAGGATCGCCCGCGGCATCAGGGCTTGCCGAACCGCCTTTCGCTGCAGTTCACGCGCTTTATGCAGTACCGCGCGTAACTGCCTGACAAGCGGTCCTTCTTTACGTGGGCACAGCGTTGCCAATTCCTGTCGGTGGTCTAGCCTTGCCATTCAGGACGTCACCTTTCGCACCAAAAAGGTCCACCAGGGAAGGTCTCGGTGCATCAAGGCCTCGCAATCTACCCACTCTTGTCACCCTGCGGTAACGTTTGCGCCGCGAAACAGGATTCACTCGCACAGCGGTATTCGTTGCCGAGGAAAGCAGGAATGGCCCGATGCGCCGGTTTTACGCGGGCTTGGCCGAACCACTGGAAGAAAAGTGAAAAATATGTGAACTGCTGGCACGTTTGTGCACGCTTGTTGCATTCATCCCAGCACGGTCACCGGGGACGTGGGAAGACGAAACCGGAACAAACGGAAACAGTGAATCAATGACGCACGTTAGTGCAGGCACACAACCCAAGTGTGGTTGTAAGCCTGGACATGCAACAGCGGACTTGAAGTATCGCCAACATGACCGGCGTGGTATACGTTCCGCGCCGTCATAAAAAGAAAGAACTGCCTCAGATAAAAAAACAGGTGAGGCAGTGGTTACTCTTCTTAAAAACCAAAGGAGCAAATCACGATGCGCGTGATGAAGTGGAGCATGATCGCACTGGCTGTAACAGCCGGCACCTCGCAGTTGGCTTTGGCCTCCGCCCAGGACGAGTCCAAGGGTTTCGTGGAAGACAGCACCCTGAACCTCAAGCTGCGTGCCTTGTACATGAACCGTGACTACAAGCACGGCGCAGGCAACCCTACCGCAGGCAGCGACAAGGGCTATCGTGAAGACACTGGCCTTGGCGCCCAGATGTTCTACGAATCGGGCTTCACCCAAGGCACCATCGGTGCCGGTGTCGATGCAATGGGCTTCGGTTCGGTACGCCTGGACGGCGGTACCGGTCGCCGCAGCAACGGCCTGTTCGCAGCCGACGACGAAGGCAACCTGGAACACAGCCAGACCAAGGGCGGCGCGGCCGTCAAGTTCCGCTTCTCCAACACCGTACTCAAATACGGCCAGCAGATCGTTGCCAGCCCGGTCTTCGCGACCGACGACGGCCGTCTGTTGCCTGAAGTCGCTACCGGCACGTCGATCACCAGCAACGAAATCGACAACCTGACCCTGAACATCGGTCGCTTCACCTCGATGAGCGCGCAGACCGGCATGGGTCACGACTCCCTGGGCCTGAAGTCCGCCGACATCGCCGGCGCCACCTACGCCTTCACCAAGAACTTCACCGGTACGGTCGCTGCGTCCGACGTGGAAGATTACTGGAAGCGTCAGTACGTCAACCTGAACTACACCCTGCCGATCGACGACCTGCAGTCGCTTAACTTCGACTTCAACGCCTATCGCACCAAGAGCCAGGGCGAAGATCTGGGCGGCGACGTCGACAACAAGATCTGGAGCACCGCGGTTGCCTATAGCCTGGGCGCGCACAAGTTCACCCTGGGCTACCAGCGCAGTTCCGGCGACACCGGCTACGCCTACGGCGTGGACGGCGGCGGCACCGTGTTCCTGAACAACTCCGTTCAGTACTCCGACTTCGTCGGCGCCGAAGAGAAATCGTGGCAGGTTCGCTACGACATCAACATGGCAACCTACGGCGTACCCGGCCTGAGCTTCATGACTCGCTACATCACTGGCGACAACATCGAAGCCAGCAACGGTGAAGAAGGCAAAGAGCACGAGTGGGACTTCGAAACCAAGTACGTGGTTCAGCAAGGCCCGATCAAGGACATGTCCTTCCGCCTGCGTAGCGCCATCTACCGCGCCAACAACGCCTACGATGCCGACTACGGTCCGTCGAACAACGACCTGCGCTTCATCGTCGAGTACCCTCTGAGCATTATGTAACAGCCCAGCAGGTCGCTTCACCTCGAAAAGCCCGGCCCTGCCGGGCTTTTCTGCGTCTGGATCGCGGCGCCCGGCAAAGCCCGGCCCTACGCCTGTACGTCGCCCAATCACCCCCGTACAATGCCAGACCTCGATAAAATTTCGCGAAGACAACGGTCAACCATGCGCACCAGTCAATATCTGCTCGCCACACAGAAAGAAACCCCTTCCGATGCGGTCGTGATCAGCCATCAGCTGATGCTGCGTGCCGGCATGATCCGCAAGCTCGCTTCGGGCCTGTACACATGGTTGCCGATGGGTCTTCGGGTGATGCGCAAGGTTGAGCGGATCGTGCGCGAGGAAATGGACGCCGCCGGCGCTCTCGAAGTGCTGATGCCCGGCATCCAGCCGGCCGAACTGTGGCAGGAGTCGGGGCGCTGGGAGCAGTACGGTCCCGAGCTGCTGCGCCTCAAGGACCGCCACGACCGTGACTTCTGCGCCGGCCCCACCCACGAAGAAGTCATCACCGACCTGATGCGCAACGAGCTCAACAGCTACAAGCAGTTGCCCATCAATCTCTACCAGATCCAGACCAAGTTCCGTGACGAGATCCGTCCGCGCTTCGGCCTGATGCGCGGTCGCGAGTTCATCATGAAGGATGCGTACTCCTTCCACGCCGACCAGCCTTCGCTGCAGGCCACCTATGACCGCATGCACCTGGCCTACAGCAACATCTTCACCCGCCTGGGCCTGAAATTTCGCGCGGTGGAAGCCGACAACGGCTCCATCGGCGGCGCCGGCTCCCACGAATTCCATGTGCTGGCAGAGTCCGGCGAAGACGACATCGTCTTCAGCGACACGTCCGACTACGCAGCCAACATCGAGAAGGCCGAGGCGATCCCCCGTGAAACAGAGCGTGGCGCCGCACTCGAGGAACTGCGCCTGGTCGACACGCCCAACGCCAAGACCATCGCCCAACTGGTGGAAAACTTCGGCCTGCCGATCGAGAAGACCGTGAAGACGCTGGTGGTCCACGCCGCCGAAGAAGGCAAGTTGATTGCCTTGATCATCCGTGGCGATCACGAGCTGAACGAGATCAAGGCCGCCAACCAACCGCTGGTTGCCAATCCGCTGGTCATGGCCAGCGAGGCCGAACTGCGTGATGCCATCGGCGCGGGCGCGGGCTCCCTGGGCCCAATGAACCTG
Organism: Pseudomonas sp. CFBP 13602; assembly: GCF_014842725.1. Classification (NCBI taxonomy): domain Bacteria; kingdom Pseudomonadati; phylum Pseudomonadota; class Gammaproteobacteria; order Pseudomonadales; family Pseudomonadaceae; genus Pseudomonas; species Pseudomonas sp. CFBP 13602. Next base: position 39,027 of record NZ_JACYVT010000008.1, read on the forward strand.
CCCCTGACCTGCATCATCGATCGCTCGGTGGCTTTCATGAGCGACTTCGCCGTGGGCGCCAACATCGACGACAAGCATTACTTCGGCGTCAACTGGGAGCGCGATCTGCCGCTGCCCGAGATTGCCGATCTGCGCAACGTGGTCGACGGCGACACCAGCCCGGATGGCCAGGGCACGCTGACCATCAAGCGCGGTATCGAGGTGGGTCACATCTTCCAGCTGGGCACCAAGTACAGCGAAGCCATGAAGTGCCAGGTACTGGGTGAGAACGGCAAGCCGGTGACCTTGGCCATGGGCTGCTATGGCATTGGTGTCTCGCGCGTGGTGGCCGCTGCCATCGAGCAGAACAACGATGCTGGCGGCATCATCTGGAGCGATACCCTGGCGCCTTTCCAGATCGCCCTGGTGCCGTTGCGCTACGAAACCGAGCAAGTGCGCGAAGCCACCGACCGGCTGTACGCGGAATTGACCGAGGCGGGCTTCGAAGTGCTGCTGGACGACCGCGACAAGAAAACCAGCCCCGGCATCAAGTTCGCCGACATGGAGCTGATCGGCATTCCCCATCGGATCGTCATCAGCGACCGTGGCCTGGCCGAAGGCAACCTGGAATACAAGAGCCGTACCGAGGACGCCGCACAGGCCTTGCCTGTCGACGACGTCCTGTCTTTCATCCAGGCTCGCGTGCGCCGCTGACAGATTCGAGAAACCATGTTCAAGCGAACTACCTTGGCCTTCGGTGGTGCTGCCCTGTGCAGCACCCTGCTGGTCAGTGGCTGTGCCAACCAGATGTCGCAGCGCAACGAACACGAAGAGCGCATCGAGCGCAAGCTGCTCGAACACAGCGTGCAGATCGACCTGGGCAAGCCCGAGGTGCTGCAGACGCCGCAACGTCGCGTGCGCATTCGTGAACTCAAGGATTTCGAGGTCACGGCGTTCGAGACCACACGTCACTACGACCGCTACACACCCTATCAACCCTGGCGTGAAGTCTACGAGATTCCGCTAGGGGTGGTGGCCGTGGTCGCCGGCGTCGGCGCCAACGTGGTGAACGTGGCGACCTTCGGCAGCCTGCCCGACAGCGTGACCAAGGACTGGGTCAGCTACGGTTTCGCCGGGCTCAATCCGTTCATGAACGTGCAGTCCAACGGCCGTGCCGAGCAGAACCTTGCTGGTATCGACGAGGTGCAGACAGACAGGCGCGTGGAGCACGACAGCACGCCATGGAGCGAGCGGCCTGTACAAGTGGGCACCGGCCGCAAGACCTATGACCTGGAAACCGACGCCAACGGTGTGTTGCGCATCAACCTGCTCGACAACCCGTTTGCGGAACAGGATCTTACCCACGTCACACGCCTGCAACTGAGTGTGGTGGACGAGGAAAGCCAGACCCGGGCCAGCGCCCTGCTGCCGGTGAGCCCGGACCTGCGCGGCAAACTGGCCGAAGCGCACACGCTGATCTTCGATGACCTGGAAGGTGACGAGGTCGGTCAGTGGGTGTATCGGGTCAAGCGCCTGGCCGAACTGGGCCTGGAAGACGAAGCCAGCGAACTGGAACAGAGCCTGATCGAGCTGACCCGCAACGACCCTGAATTGCAGCAGGATTTTCTCAAGTCGCTGCGCAGGGACACCGGCCGACTGGTCGCCGATCCCGGGACCTGAGCCAGCCGGTCAGCCGTCGCTGAACAGTTCCAGCTGCTCGTGGGCCCCACGCAGGTCCAGCAGGCGCACGCCGATGCCCAACAGGCGCACCGGCTTGCCACCCCGGGCGAAGGCCTGACCCAGTAGCTGCCGGTAGCTTTCCAGGTCCCTGCCCGCCCCTGCCTGTTCCAGGGTGGTCTGGGTAAAGTCGTGAAACTTCACTTTGACGAAAGGCTTGCCTGGACGATAGCTGCTGTCGATCCGGTCGATGCGCTCGGCCAGGGTCTGCATCAGCTCTGGAAGCTTGTCCAGGCAACTGGCCAGATCCGGCAGGTCCGCCTCGTAGGTGTTTTCCACGCTGATGGACTGGCGCCGACTGTCGTTCTGCACCACGCGCTCGTCGATGCCGCGTGCCAGGCTGTAGAGACGCTCGCCAAAGCTGCCGAATTCGCGGACCAACGCCAGCTTGGTCCATTCACGCAGTTCCAGGCAGCTGTCGATCCCCAGGCGGGCCAGCTTGTCGGCGGTGACCTTGCCTACGCCATGCAGCTTGGTGACCGGCAAGGCGGCGACGAAGTCTTCGATCTGTGCCGGGGTGATGACGAACAGGCCGTCCGGCTTGCGCCAGTCGCTGGCGATCTTGGCCAGAAATTTGTTCGGCGCCACCCCCGCCGAAACCGTGATGTGCAGGCGCTTGGATACCTTGCGCCGGATGTCCTGGGCAATTCGCGTGGCGCTGCCGGAAAAATGCGGGCAGTCGGAAACGTCGAGGTAGGCCTCGTCCAGAGACAGCGGCTCGATCAGGTCGGTGTACTCGCGAAAAATCCCCTGAATCTCCCGCGACGCTTCTTTATAGGCATCCATGCGCGGTTTGACGATGGTCAGGTCGGGGCACAGTTTGATCGCGTGCCGCGAGCTCATGGCTGAACGCACGCCATAGGCGCGAGCTTCATAGTTGCAGGTGGCGATCACCCCGCGACGCTCCGCCGAGCCGCCGACGGCCAGTGGCTTGCCGGCCAGCCGGGGGTCGTCACGCATTTCGATGGCGGCATAGAAGCAGTCACAGTCGACATGGATGATCTTGCGCTGCGTCATGGTCTGGGCGGGGTACCAAGCTGGTAAAAGATCGTACAAAAACAACAGTATTATCTCACTCGCAGCGATAAGCGCCATGGCCAAAGCCCGGCGCGCATTCTTTTGCCCATCGACAAATCCGCCCAATACCGCTGGAAGCCCCGCCCCGCCTGACTCGTAGCACTATCGGCAAAGCTAAGCGATTGATGGAAAAGAGTTTTCTTGAAATCAGGGTTTGACAAGCAGGCGCTGCGCTGTAGAATAGCCCACACAGACGCGGGATGGAGCAGTCTGGTAGCTCGTCGGGCTCATAACCCGAAGGTCGTCGGTTCAAATCCGGCTCCCGCAACCAAACAACGAAGAAGGCCACTTGAAAAAGTGGCCTTTTTTGTTGCCTGCAATTTGTTCGCCGACCGGTTACCCGACGAGGTCGCCTGGCCGATCCACATCGCGGTAGATCCCTGGGTCGGCGCACGCCACCCGTTGCGTGTGTGCCTCGGCGAACAATCGTCGAGCCCCCTGATCACCCTGCAGCGACAGCAACTGCTCACGAAAGGTGCGGCCAAAGCCTACCGGATGCCCGTGACCTCGAGCGCCATGGGCAACGCAGATACGCTCCGGCGCCATGCACTGGCGTACCCTGGCGAACGTTGCGGGAGTCACGAACGGCATGTCGCCCAGGCACACCAGCCAGCCATCGGCATCCAGACTGGCTTCGACACCCGTGCGCAGGCTGTCGCCCATGCCTGCGGAGTCGAGCAATACCACCTCGCAGCCGTAGGCTTCGCCCAGCTGTATCACTTGCTTCTTGTGCGCACGGGTGACCAGCACACGTCGCTCTAGCGTATCACCGAGGTTGTGCATGACCTGTTCGATGACGCTGCGCTCGATGCCATCCAACCCGCTGCAGGGTGCAAGCAGTTTGTCGCTGCCCTGCCCTGCGGCATCCTGGAAACGGCGCCCTTGCCCTGCAGCGAGAATCAAGGCACAGGGGGCGGTGATGGCTGACATGGGGGTAGGCTCCGATAGTCACGATGCGCCGTACGGACGCTCAATACAGATTGGGTTCCATCTCCAGCACCACACCGAAGCGTGACTGGATATCGTCCTGGATGCACTGGGCCAGGGCATGCAGCTGCTTGCCCGATGCATTGCCGTGATTGACCAGCACCAATGACTGCAAGCGGTGCACGCCGGCGTCGCCCTCGCGATGGCCCTTCCAGCCGGCGCGCTCGATCAGCCAACCCGCCGCCAGTTTGTACAGGCCATCGGCCTGGGGATAGGCAACCACATCGGGATGCTCGCTGCGAATGGCGTCCAGCACCGAGGCGGTCACGACCGGGTTCTTGAAGAAGCTGCCGGCATTGCCCAGCTCGGCAGGGTCGGGAAGCTTTTCTCGACGGATGCTGCAGATGGCGGCGCTGACGTCGGTGGGCGTCGGGTGCTGGATTCCCTGTTCGGCCAGCCGCTGACGCACCGGGCCGTAGTCCAGATGCACCGGCGCGGAACGTGAAAGCGTGAAGCGCACGCGCAGGATCACCCAACGGCCGGGCTGGCGCTTGAACAGGCTGTCGCGATAGCCGAATGCGCACTCGGCGGCGCTGAAGTCGCGTATCTGCAACGTATCCCGGTCAAGCGCAGTGAGGCCGGCGAACACGTCTTTGATCTCGACGCCGTAGGCACCGATGTTCTGCATGGGCGCTGCACCCACGGTTCCAGGAATCAGGCTGAGGTTTTCCAGACCTGCCAGACCTTGTTCAAGCGTCTGCAATACGAAAGGGTGCCACGGCTCGCCGGCTTCGGCTTCCAGCACCACCTGATCACCGGCCTCTGCGAGCACGCGCACGCCGCGGCTGGCCATGCGCACCACCAGCACGTCGGAGAGGTCGGCGGTCAGCAACAGGTTGCTGCCACCACCGATCACCAGCGCACGCAGACCGTTCGTGGTGGCCCAGGCCAACGCCTGGATCAGCTCGATATCGTCATGCACCGCGACCAGAAACGCCGCCTTCACCTCGATACCAAAGGTGTTGTACGGCTTGAGCGACTGATTGGCGCGAATGTCCAGGTTCACCAGCTCACCTGCCGGAACGTTGCCATGGGCTGCCATCAAGCCTCCAGCAGGCGCCGTACGCGCTCCAGGTCTTGCTCGGTGTCGACACCGGCGGGCGGCGCCTGCACGGCATCGGCCACATGGATGCGTACCCCGTGCCAGAGCGCACGCAGCTGCTCGAGGCGCTCGGTGTTTTCCAGCCAGCACGGGCCCCACTGCACGAAGTCCTGCAGAAAGCCGGCACGGTAGGCATAGATACCAATGTGACGACGGTAGGGCACCTGGGCCGGGAGGGCATCGCGATCGTTGGCGAACTCGTCGCGCGCCCACGGCAGCGGTGCTCGGCTGAAGGTCAGCGCCAGGCCGTTCAGGTCGGTGACCACCTTGACCACATTGAGGTTGAACAACGCTTCCACGTCCGTGATCGGCTCGGCCAGGGTTGCCATGGCGGCCTCGTGGCTGGCAGCGAGATTGGCCGCCACCTGGTCGATGACCACCGGCGGAATCAACGGCTCGTCGCCTTGCACGTTGACCACGATGGACTCGGCATCCAGCCCCAATGCCTGGCATACCTCGGCCAAACGGTCGGTACCGGACTCATGATCGGTCCGGGTCATCACCACCTCGGCGCCGAACGCCCGGCAGGCGGACTCGATGCGCACATCGTCGGTGGCAACCACGACTCGCGCCGCCGTGCTCTTGCAGGCCTGTTCCCAGACATGCTGGATCATCGGCTTGCCGGCGATCATCTGCAGTGGCTTGCCCGGCAGGCGGGTCGACTGGTACCGCGCGGGTATCACTACGGTGAAAGCCGTGCTCATTTATCCAGGCGCTCGTCGTCGGTCAGGGTCCGCGCTTCGGTTTCCAGCATCACCGGAATGCCATCGCGGATGGGATAGGCCAGGCCGGCGCCCTTGCTGATCAGCTCGCGCTTGTCGGCGCTGAGCTTGAGCGGACCCTTGGTGATCGGGCAGGCGAGGATATCGAGCAGTTTGGTGTCCATGGAAAAATCCTTCAGGGCAAGGGGATCAGGGCAAAAGGCTGGTCAGGCGCTGGTCGAGCCAACCGATGAAATGGGGCGAAGGCTGGGCGTCGACGGCCAGGTACCACCAATCCGCAGCGGCGAACTCGCGGCACTTCACGGCATCTTTCTCGGTCATGACCACGGGCAACGGTGGCTCGAAACACAGGGCCTGCGGCGTGAACCGGGCATGATCGGCGAAAGCGTGAGCGACAGGCTGCCAGTGTAGCGCCTGCAGGGTGTCGAAGAAACGTTGTGGGTTGCCGATCCCGGCCACGGCGTGCACTGCCTGCCCTGGTGGGAAATGGCTCAATGGCCGGCGCTCGCCGCTGCGCACGTTGATCAACGCCCGGGCTTGCAGGGTCAGGCCGTAGCCACGCGGCGAATCGTCGGCGGCACCGTTGAACAGCACGGCATCGACCGAACGCAATCGCTCGGCGGGCTCGCGCAACGGACCCGCAGGCAGGCAGCGGCCATTGCCCAGCCCGCGCGCAGCGTCGATCAGCACCAGTTCGATGTCGCGCGCCAGGCGGTAGTGTTGCAAGCCATCGTCGCTGAGCACCAGGTCCACGGGCTCGGCTTCGAGCAGCGCACGTACGGCGCGGCCACGGTCGGGGTCGATCACCAGCGGCACCCCGCTGCGCCGCACGATCAGCAACGGCTCGTCGCCCGCCTGGGCAGCGTCCTGATCGGCGCGGACCCGCCATGGCAGGCTCGGTGGCCTGGCGCCGTAGCCGCGACTGACCACGCCAACGCGCAGGCCGCGCGCCTGGCAGTGCTCGATCAGCCAGAGGATCATCGGGGTCTTGCCGGTGCCACCGACGGTGATGTTGCCGACCACCAGCACCGGCACCGGGGCGCGGTAGATTGCGCCCTGCCCGGCCTCGAATCGCCGACGCTTGCGCGCCACGACACTGCGGTACAGACATTCCAGCGGACGCAACAGCCACAGCGCGCGATGGCCGGCATACCAGGCGGCGGACAATCGGTCGGCGAAGCTCATCAGGGATTCGCCTGCGCCTCGACGGTGATCATGCTGATCTGGCTGAAACCCAGCTTGCCGGCCGCGTCCATGGCGCTGATGACCGCTTGATGCGGCGTCTTGCCGTCGGCGCTGATCGACAGTGGCAGCGAGCTGTCACCGGCCGATGCGGTACGCAGGGCGTCGAGCAGGGTCGGCAGGTCGCTTTTCGGTAGCAACTGGTTGTTCACCGCATAGACGCCTTCGGCGCTGATGGCGATGTCGATGCGTTTGAGGTTGCTGGCCTGTTCCGGCGCGCCGTTCACCGCTTCGGGCAGCTCGACACGCAACTGGGTTTCGCGAGTGAACGTAGTGGTGATGACGAAGAACAGCAGCAGCACGAACACGACGTCTATCAGCGAGATCAGGTTGAGCTCGATGTTTTCCCGACTGCGACGACGAAACTTCACGCTTTTTCCTCGGCCAGGTCGACCTCGCGATCCCCCTGCACGACTTCCACCAGTTTGATGGCTTCCTGCTCCATGCCGACCACCAGCTCGTCGATGCGCCGTTGCAACAGGCGATGGAAGAACAGCGCCGGGATCGCGACGATGAGACCTGACGCCGTAGTGACCAGCGCTTTGGAAATACCGCCTGCCATGAGACCGGGGTTGCCGCTGACGGTGCCTCCGGTGAACGAGCCGAAGATCTCGATCATGCCGATCACGGTGCCCAGCAGACCGAGCAGCGGCGCCATGGCGGCAATGGTGCCCAAGGTGCTGATGTAGCGTTCCAGCTCGTGGATGACTCGACTGGCCGCCTCCTCGATGCTTTCCTTCATGATTTCGCGGCCATGGCGAGAATTCGCCAGGCCAGCCGCGAGGATCTCGCCAAGCGGCGAGTGGGCACGCAACTCCTTGAGCTTTTCCTTGCTCAGTTGCTTGTCTTTCTTCCAGCGCCAGACCTGGCCGACCAGATGGGCAGGCGCAACACGGCTGGCACGCAAGGTCCACAAGCGCTCGGCGATGATAGCCAGGGCGACGATGGAGCTCACTATGATTGGCAACATCATCCAGCCGCCAGACTTAACCAATTCCCACACAGGTACGATCCCCTCGAAAAAGTTCGCCACTCTACCATAGGGGTGAGGCGCGTCGAAGCGTGCGATGACCGTTGGAAAGCTCAGGGGTGGTCGGGTGCCTCGCGCCAGAAACGTCGCTGGGAGCGCTGCCGCTGCACCGGGCCAAAGGTACCCAGGCGGACACGCAACGCGCCGTCCTCGGCGGTGTCGTGGGTGGCGATGCCCAATGCCTGAAAACGCGCCAGTACGGAGGCATGGGGATGGCCGAAGGTATTGCCATGCCCCCTAGAGATCAACGCTGCCTGTGGACGCACTGCATCCAGCAAGGGCTTGCTCGATGACGTCCGGCTGCCGTGGTGCGGCACTTGCAACCAGTGCGCCTGAACCGGCAAACCGCTCGCGACCAGGGCTTTTTCGGCCGCCGCGTCGATGTCGCCGCTGAGCAGCAGGCGCTCGCCATTGGCTTCGACCCAGAGTACGCACGAGGCGGGATTGCCGGGCACGGCCGACGGCCAGCGCCACAAGACGAACTTCACCTCGTCCCACTCCCAACTGCGCCCGGGCTCGCAAGGCTGCGCCTGCCACGCGGCGGGCAAAAGGTCGGGCTCACCGGCCAGCGTCTGGTCGACCGGCAGGCGTCGCATAACGGTGCCAGCACCACCGGAATGATCGAGGTGCGCATGACTGATGATCATCGCATCCAGGCGCCGCACGCCCAGGGCTACCAGGCTGGGCACCACCACACTGGCGCCGGCGTCGATTTCGCCCAGGCCGGGACCGGTGTCGTAGAGCAACTGGTGGTGGGCGGTGCGCACGAGCACACCCAGCCCCTGGCCGACATCCAGCACCCAGATATCGGCCTGGCCCACGGGCGGTGCCTGACGCGGGCTGAACAACAGCAGCCCGACCATCGGCACGCCCAACCAGCGCAATGGAGTACCGGCCGGCAGCAACAGCAACAGCACGCCGATGACCAGCACCAGCCATACCCCGGGCGACAGCCCCGGCGGCAGCCAGGAAGGCCCCCACTCGGCGGCCCAGGTCAGCCATTGAAACAGGCCGCGCAGTGCGCCGCCGGCCAGCCACAGCAGGGTTTCGCCCACCCAGGGCACAGGCAGCAGCACGGCACCGGCCATGGCCACCGGCAGCACCAGCAGACTGATCCAGGGCACGGCCAGCAGATTCACCAGCGGCCCGCTGATACTCACCGGCAACGCCAGGGCCACCATCACCGGCAGCAGACCCACCGCCACGCAGCACTGCGCGCGCGTCCAGGCCTGCCACCAGCGCCAACCGCCCAGACGTCCGGAAAACGTCAGCAGCAGCACTCCCACCGCGCAAAACGACAGCCAGAATCCCGGCTGCAGGCTGACCAGGGGGTCGACCAGCAAGACCGTGGTGAATGCCAGCAGTAGCGGCGACCACACGCCCAGGTGGCGAAAGCGCAGCCGCCACAACAGCACTAGGCCGATCATGATGCAGGCTCGGCGTACCGGCACCTGGAAGCCGGCCAACAGCCCATACGCCAACGCGCCGGTGAACGCCAATGCGCAGGCACAGGGCAACCAGGGCCAACGCGCCGGCCAGACACCGAGTTTTGCCAACAGGGCAACCAGGCCATACAGCAACCCCGCAAGCAGGCCGACGTGCTGGCCGGAGATAACCAACAGATGCACGGTCCCCGTGGCCTGGAGAACGTCCCACTGCTGGCGGGACACGCCCGAACCGTCGCCCAGCAGCAAGGCGGCGAGCGTGCCGCCCTGCTGCTGGCTGTCCACAGCCAGCAGCCGCTGGCGCACGCCATCGCGCCAGGCCAGACGGGCCGCCCGCACCCGCTGGCCGGCCTTGACGCTGCCGGTGGCGCCGATGCCCTTGGCCAGGGCCCAGGCCTGGGCGTCGAAACCTCCGGGGTTGACCAATGCCCGCGGCCGCTTGAGTTTCACGGCCAGCCGCCAACGCTCGCCGCTGACGACCCGCGGGCCGCCATACCAGGCCAGGCGCAGGTGCGACGGTAGCTGCGCACGACGCGACCAGGCCTCGGCCAGTTCGAAGCGCACCGTGCTGCCGTTGGTTGCCGGCAGGCCCACCACCTCCCCTTCGAGCCACAGGGTTTGTCCGTCCAGCGCAGACGCCAACTGTCCGTTCGTCGCCCAGTGGGCGTGCAGACAGGCCCAACACAGGCCCAGCAGAACGAGCGCGCAATGCCAGCGGCGCGCTGCCAGCAACAACATCGCACCTGCACCCATGCCTACCAGCCAGCTCAATGATGGAAGCGTCGGCAGCCAACGCAGACACACCATCCCGGTCGCCAACGCCAACATCGCTGTGCGCATACCTTCCTCCCTGGAAAAACCGCCGGGCAAGGCTAAGGGCAAACAGGCCGCGTCGCGCCTTATCAAATGTCACAAAGTCTGAGCTCGGACTTCAGGCAACTTGTGCATACTGCCGGACACATCCAGACAGATACGTGCGAGACCGCTATGCCGCGTCGCCTGTTCAAGCGCTACATGCCGGACCCAGAGACGATTCGTGAACACAAGTCGCTGCGATTCCTGGGTCGCCTCCTGCATGACGCCAACCTCTGGCACCTGAACCGTCATTCCGTGGCCCGGGCGATGGCGGTCGGCCTGTTCGCCGCGTTCATGCCCATCCCGCTGCAGATGCTCCTGGCGGCGGCCCTGGCCATCATGGTGCGCGGCAACATGCCCATCGCGGTCAGCCTGGTGTGGCTGACCAACCCGATCACCATGCCTCCGGTGTTCTATTGCACGTACAAGGTAGGGTCCTGGCTGCTGGGTCAGCCACCGCGGCAGCTACCTGACTCCTACAGCTGGGACTGGGTGATGAGCCAGATGTCCACGCTGTGGCAGCCGTTCCTGCTCGGCTCGGTGGTGACTGGCGTGGTACTGGGGGCGTTGGCATACTTCCTGACAATGTTTTACTGGCGCTGGTGGGTCAGTCGCCAATGGCGGCGACGCAAGCAGCGGCGGTAGCACTGCTCACTGTGGCGTGCAGCAGGTCGGAGCACGCGCATCGAGTGGTAAATTCAGTGTATCTTGCCGCCGGTCAGGACGAGTTGTTGTGTTAAAAACCCAGCGGCTTGGCAACTTGCCACCAGTGCGCTTGTCCTAGCCTCGAACGTCAACACAGCATTCTCCTCTAGGGACTCCGTCATGCTCCGATCATTGCGCTTCGCTGCCCTGCTTGGCGGCCTCATCATGAGTGCGTCCGCGTTGGCGAAGGATATCGACCCCGCCACCTATGGCTATCCGCTCACCAACCCGTTCGAGGCCACGATCGCTTCGACACCGCCGGAGCTGCGGCCCAAGCTGCCCCTGGACGAAGACATCGATCAGGCCGACTACAGCCTCAACGTGCGCCCGGAGCGAGAGTTCATCCTGCCGGACAATTTCTGGGCCGTGAAGAAGCTGCGCTATCGCCTGGCCCAGCAGGACCATGCCGCGCCACTGATCTTCCTCATTGCCGGCACCGGTGCGCCCTACAGCAGTTCGCTCAACGAATACCTGAAAAAGCTGTATTACCAGGCCGGCTACCACGTGGTGCAGCTGTCCTCACCCACCAGCTTCGACTTCATCAGCGCCGCGTCGCGCTTCGCCACTCCGGGCGTGACCCGCGAAGATGCCGAAGACCTGTACCGGGTCATGCAGGGCGTGCGTGCCCAGCATCCGAAGTTGCCGATCACCGATTTCTACCTGACCGGGTACAGCTTGGGCGCGCTGGACGCAGCGTTCGTCAGCCAGCTGGATGAGACCCGGCGCAGTTTCAACTTCAAGAAAGTGCTGCTGCTCAACCCGCCGGTCAACCTCTACACCTCGATCACCAACCTCGACAAGTTGGTGCAGACCCAGGTCAAGGGCATCAACAACAGCACGACGTTCTATGAGCTGGTCCTCAACAAGCTGACGCGCTACTTCCAGCAGAAGGGCTATATCGACCTCAACGATGCGCTGCTCTACGATTTCCAGCAGTCCAAGCAGCACCTTTCCAACGAGCAGATGGCCATGCTGATCGGCACCTCGTTCCGGTTTTCGGCTGCCGACATTGCCTTCACCTCCGACCTGATCAACCGCCGTGGGCTGATCACGCCGCCCAAGTATCCGATCAGCGAAGGCACCAGCCTAACGCCGTTCCTGCGCCGGGCGCTGCAGTGCGACTTCGACTGCTACCTGACCGAGCAGGTGATTCCGATGTGGCGCGCCCGCACCGACGGTGGCAGCCTGCTGCAGCTGGTGGATCAGGTGAGCCTGTATGGCATCAAGGACTACTTGCAGAACAGCACCAAGATCAGCGTCATGCACAACGCCGACGATGTGATCCTGGGCCCTGGCGATCTGGGCTTCCTGCGCAAGACCTTTGGCGATCGCTTGACCGTTTACCCTTATGGCGGCCATTGCGGCAACCTCAATTACCGCGTCAACAGCGACGCTATGCTGGAGTTCTTCCGTGGCTAGAACATTCCTGTTGATGGCAACGCTGCTGTGCGCAGGCGTTGCCCAGGCCGACGACAGCACCGTCCAGAAGGTCGACAGCGACGGCTTCAAGCAACCGTTGCAGGTACTCAAGTTCAACCCTGGCCTGGACCAGCGCGAGTTCGAGCGCTCCACGCTCACGGCGTTGAACGTCTACGACCCGTTGGAAAACCTGAACCGGCGCCTTTACCACTTCAACTATCGTTTCGACGAGTGGGTATTCCTGCCGGTGGTCAACGGCTATACGTACATCACGCCGTCGTTCCTGCGCACCGGGGTGAGCAACTTCTTCAGCAACCTGGGCGAAGTGCCGAGCCTGGTCAACAGCCTGCTGCAGTTCAAGGGCAAGCGTGCCCTGGATACATCTGGACGGTTGTTGGTGAACACCACGCTGGGCGTGGCGGGCCTGTGGGACCCGGCCACCTGGTTCGGCCTGCAGAAGCAGGCCGAAGACTTCGGTCAGACCCTGGGCTTCTACGGTGTGCCGAACGGCGCCTACCTGGTCTTGCCGATCCTGGGGCCGTCCAACCTGCGCGACACCACCGGCCTGGTGTTCGACTTCGCCGTCGAGAACCAGATCAATTTCCTCAATGTGTCCGAGGTCAGCAGCAATCATCCAGAGTTGTGGGCGTTGCGTGCCGTGGATCGGCGCTACAGCAACAGCTTCCGCTACGGTCAGCTGAACTCACCGTTCGAGTACGAGAAGGTGCGTTACGTGTACACCGAGTCGCGCAAGCTGCAGATCGCCGAGTAAGCGCATCGCGCACGGGCCTCTTCGCCGGTAGCAACCGCTCCAACCAGAGCTGAGCTTCAGGCGATTGTGAGAGCGGGGTCGACGCTGGTTCGTCCACCCCACCCCGCTCAGCGCTTCTCGTACAGTTTCGGTGCGCCGACAGGCCGCGACTTGAAGCGGCGGTGGGCCCACAGGTACTGCTCGGGGCATTCGGTCACGGCCTGTTCCACCCACTGGTTGATGCGCAACGCATCGGCCGCTTCGCTCTCGCCGGGGAACCCCTGCAGCGGTGGATGCAAAACCAGCCGATAGCCAGAGCCGTCTTCCAGTCGCCGTTGCGTGAACGGGATGACCCGTGCCTTGCCCAGCCGGGCGAAATGCGTGGTAGCCGTCACCGTGGCCGCCTCGATACCGAACAGCGGCACGAAGATGCTCTGCTTGGCGCCATAGTCCTGATCGGGTGCGTACCAGATAGCGCGGCCCTTGCGCAGCAGCTTGATCATCCCGCGCACGTCCTCGCGTTCTACCGCCAGCGAATCGGGATTGTGCCGTTCGCGGCCCTGGCGCTGGACGAAATCGAACAGTGCATTGCGATGCTCGCGGTACATGCCGTCGATGGTGTGGCGCTGGCCCAGCAACGCTGCGCCGATTTCCAGGGTGGTGAAATGCAGCGCCATCAGAATCGCGCCCTCGCCCTCACGTTGCGCCGCCTGCAGGTGTTCGAGCCCTTCGATGTGCGCCAGCCTTGCCAGGCGCGCCTGTGGCCACCACCAGCTCATGGCCATTTCGAAGAATGCGATGCCGGTGGATGCGAAGTTTTCCTTGAGCAGGCGTTTTCTTTCGACGGGCGGCATCTGCGGGAAGCACAACTCGAGGTTGCGCGCCGCCACGCGGCGACGTTCACTGGCCACGCGGTACATGCCCATCCCCAGCCAGCGGCCCAGCCTGAGCAAGGCGCGATAGGGCAATTGCACGACCAGCCACAACGCGCCGAGCCCCAGCCACAGGGGCCAGAAGCGCGGATGAAGAAAAGATCGGCGAAAACGCGGGCGGTCCATTGACGATTCCGAACAGGCTACAAGGCGGGGCATTCTACATGGGTTGACCACCCATCGCTGCGTCGCGGCTTGCAGGGGAAGGTGGTTCTCGCTATAAGTCTCGGCACTTTTTTTAGTTACAAGGCGCGTTTTGCCGACCATGAGCCAGACCGATCAGCTAGACCAGGAACCTGTGTTCCAACTCAAGGGCAGCATGCTCGCCATCACCGTGCTTGAGTTGGCGAAGAACGATCTTGCCGGCCTCGACCGCCAGTTGGCGGCCAAGGTCGCGCAGGCCCCGAACTTCTTCAGCAACACGCCGCTGGTGCTGGCGCTGGACAAACTGCCCGCCAACCAGGGCAGCATCGACCTGCCGGGCCTGATGCGCATCTGCCGTCATCATGGCCTGCGGACCCTGGCGCTGCGTGCCAGCCGCATCGAAGACATCGCGGCGGCAATCGCCATCGACTTGCCGGTGCTGCCACCCTCGGGTGCCCGCGAACGACCGCTGGAAGTCGAAGAGCGCAAGCCCGAGAAGCCTCCGGAAAAGCCTCCAGAGCCCTTGATCCAGCCGACTCGCGTGATCACCACGCCGATCCGTGGCGGCCAGCAGATCTACGCTCAGGGCTGCGACCTGGTGGTGATCAGCTCGGTGAGCTCGGGTGCCGAACTGCTGGCCGATGGCAACATTCATGTGTACGGCCCGATGCGTGGCCGCGCCCTGGCGGGCATCAAGGGCGACCGCAAGGCCCGCATCTTCTGTCAGCAACTGGGCGCCGAACTGCTTTCCATCGCCGGGCAGTACAAGGTCTCCGAAGACCTGCGTCGCGACCCGCTGTGGGGTGCGCCCGTTCAGGTGAGCTTATCGGGGGATGTGTTGAACATCACCCGTCTTTAACGGATACTGCCGCCATTTTCAGCGCAACTTTCAAATAGCGCGGTTGTCGAGCGGTACGCTTCCGGTACCGCAGACACATGCAGTCCGCCGATGTTTTGAAGTCATGTTTTCTCGGGGATTAACAGTCCCTTTTTAAGTAGGGGTGATACACCTTGGCCAAGATTCTAGTGGTTACATCCGGCAAGGGTGGTGTGGGCAAGACCACCACCAGCGCCGCCATCGGCACCGGCCTCGCACTGCGCGGCCACAAAACCGTCATCATCGACTTCGACGTCGGCCTGCGTAACCTTGACCTCATCATGGGCTGCGAACGCCGCGTGGTGTACGACTTCGTCAACGTGGTGAACGGTGAAGCGACCCTGCAGCAGGCCCTGATCAAGGACAAGCGCGTCGAGAACCTCTTCATCCTGGCTGCCAGCCAGACGCGCGACAAGGACGCCCTGACCAAGGAAGGCGTCGAGAAGATCATCACCGAGCTGTCCAAGACCCACGACTACATTCTGTGCGACTCCCCGGCAGGCATCGAGAAAGGTGCTCACCTGGCCATGTATTTCGCCGACGAAGCAATCGTGGTGACCAACCCCGAGGTGTCCTCGGTACGCGACTCGGACCGCATGCTTGGCCTGTTGGCGAGCAAGTCGCGACGCGCCGAGAACGGCGAGGATCCGATCAAGGAACACCTGCTGATCACCCGCTACAGCCCCGAGCGCGTCAGCCGCGGCGAGATGCTGGGCGTGGAAGACGTCGAGGAAATCCTGGCCATCCGCCTGCTGGGCGTGATTCCGGAATCCGAAGCAGTGCTCAAGGCGTCCAACTCGGGTACGCCGGTGATTTTCGACGACCAGAGCGACGCCGGCCAGGCGTACAGCGATGCCGTCGACCGTTTGCTGGGCAAGGAAAAGCCCCACCGCTTCCTTGATTTCAAGAAGAAGAACTGGGTCGAGCGCCTGTTTGGAGGTCGCTAATGAATATTTTCGACTTCTTTCGTGACCGCAAGAAAGGCAATACCGCGTCGGTCGCGAAAGAGCGTCTACAGATCATCGTGGCGCATGAACGCGGCCAACGCACTACCCCTGACTACCTGCCGGCTCTGCAGAAAGAGCTGGTGGAAGTGATTCGCAAGTATGTGAACATCGAGAGCGACCAGGTACAGGTTGCGCTCGAGAATCAGGGTAGCTGCTCGATTCTGGAATTGAACATTACCCTGCCCGACCGCTGAGCCCTGCGCTCGGCTCCACGGCGGCCCGCCGGCCCTTTGCTGAAAAGGGTCGACGCGCCGCCGTTGGCGTTTCTGAGAGATAGACCTTTCATGCCGTTGTCGAACATTCGCATCATCCACCAGGACGCCGCCGTGCTGGTCATCGACAAGCCGACCCTGTTGTTGTCGGTGCCCGGGCGCGCCGACGACAACAAGGACTGCCTGATCACCCGCCTGCAGGAAAACGGCTTCCCCGAGGCGCGCATCGTGCATCGCCTGGACTGGGAAACCAGCGGCATCATTCTGCTGGCGCGCGATGCCGACAGCCACCGCGAGCTGTCCCGTCAGTTCCACGACCGCGAGACGGAAAAAGCCTATACCGCCCTGGCCTGGGGCCAGCCTGCGCTGGACAGTGGCAGTGTCGACCTGCCGCTGCGCTACGATCCGCCGACCAAGCCACGGCACGTGGTGGATCACGAGCACGGCAAGCATGCGCTGACCTTCTGGAAGGTGCTGGAGCGCTGCGGCGAGTGGTGTCGCGTGGAGCTGACGCCGATCACCGGGCGTTCCCACCAATTGCGCGTGCACCTGTTGTCGATCGGTCATCCGCTGCTGGGTGACCGGCTGTATGCCCACCCCGAGGCGTTGCAGGCACACGAGCGGCTTTGCCTGCATGCCAGCATGCTGGCGTTTACCCATCCGGTGACGGGCGAGCGGATGAAATTCGAGTGCGCCGCACCCTTCTGAACAGCGGTGAGGCTTTCGCGGCCGATGACCGCTCCTGCCGGTATGCCAGGTCCTGTGTGGGAGCAGCAGCCACACGGGTGGGCAATCGGGTAAACTCGGTGGCATTGCTGTCTGGAGTTTTCTATGCGTGAAGCTTTGAACCAAGGCCTGATCGATTTTCTCAAGGCCTCCCCTACCCCATTCCACGCCACCGCGACGCTGGCTCGCCGCCTCGAAGCAGCCGGTTACCAGCGGCTGGACGAGCGCGAGAGCTGGAACACGGTGCCCGGTGGGCGCTACTACGTAACGCGCAACGATTCCTCGATCATTGCCGTCAGGCTGGGCAAGCATTCGCCGCTGCTGAGCGGCTTGCGCCTGGTTGGCGCTCACACCGACAGCCCCTGCCTGCGCGTGAAGCCGCAACCCGAGTTGCAGCGCCAGGGCTTCTTCCAGCTGGGCGTCGAAGTCTATGGCGGTGCGTTGCTGGCGCCCTGGTTCGACCGCGATCTGTCGCTGGCCGGGCGGGTCACCTTTCGCCGTGACGGCAAGGTCGAAAGCCAGCTGATCGATTTCCGCCTGCCGATTGCCGTGGTGCCCAACCTGGCCATTCATCTCAACCGCGAGGCCAACCTGGGCTGGGCGATCAACGCACAGAACGAACTACCACCCGTGCTGGCTCAGGTGGCCGGTGACGAGCGGGTCGATTTCCGTGCGCTGCTGACCGAGCAATTGGCACGCGAACACGGGCTCAATGCCGACGTGGTGCTGGATTACGAGCTCAGCTTCTACGACACGCAAAGTGCTGCGGTGATTGGCCTGCACGGTGATTTCATCGCCGGCGCGCGGCTCGACAACCTGCTGTCCTGTTATGCAGGCCTGCAGGCCCTGCTCGATGCTCAGGGCGATGAAAGCTGCGTGCTGGTGTGTACCGACCATGAAGAGATCGGTTCCAGTTCGGCCTGTGGCGCCGACGGGCCGATGCTCGAACAGGTCCTGCAGCGCCTGCTGCCCGAGGGCGACGAGTATGTACGCAGCATCCAGCGTTCGCTGCTGGTGTCGGCCGACAATGCCCACGGTGTTCACCCCAACTACGCCGACAAGCACGACGCCAACCACGGGCCCAAACTCAATGCCGGGCCGGTGATCAAGGTCAACAGCAACCAGCGCTACGCCACCAACAGCGAAACGGCGGGGTTCTTCCGCCACCTGTGCATGGCCGTGGAAGTACCGGTGCAAAGCTTCGTGGTACGCAGCGACATGGGTTGCGGTTCGACCATCGGCCCGATCACCGCCAGCCACCTGGGCATCAGGACCGTCGACATCGGCTTGCCGACGTTTGCCATGCATTCGATTCGCGAGCTTGCCGGCAGCCATGACCTGGCGCATCTGGTGAAGGTACTGGGCGCGTTCTATGCCAGCAACGAGCTGCCCTAGCAGCACGCACGTGAGCGGCCGGCACGCAGGTGACGCTCACGTTTACACTCTTCGTGGTCGGCCCTCGGCGGGCACAGGGCGGACCACGCAAACACCGATCTACAGGTGATTCCACTGATGGCCCTTTTCCTGCGCCTGGCGCTTGCAGTCCTGATGCTACTGCCGATCACCGCCCAGGCCGTTGCCTTGCCTGGATTGCTGGGGGGAAGTTCGGAGAAACCCGCCGAGCAACCTGCCCAACCCCTGGGTCAGTCCCTGGATCAGGTGATCCAGACCCTGGAAAACGAACAGCAGCGCACGCGCCTGCTGAGCGACCTGAAAAAACTGCGGGACAGCACCCGGCAAGCCCAACCTGCGGCCGAGCAGGGCGTGCTGGGCATGATCGGCAGTGCCCTGGCGCACGTCGACCAGCAGTTTTCCGGCGATAACAGTCCGTTTCAGCGCTGGGGCGCGGAAGTCGCCCTGGCCCATGAAGAGCTAGAGGCGCTGGCCCTGCCGATGGCCGAATGGCCGCCGATCATCGGCGCATTTCTGTTGATCATTCTGGTGTGGAGCCTGCTTGCCTACAGTTTGATCTGGATCGGTCATCGCGTGCGTGTGCGCTTTGGTCTGTCGGAAGAGTTGCCGCAGCATCCGCGTACCCTCGACCTGCTGCGCTTTGCCTTGCGCAAGCTCGGGCCCTGGCTGGTGGCGCTGGTCATTACCGTTTATGTGGGCTACGCCCTGCCCTCTTCATTGGGCAAGAGCCTGGCGATGGTTATGGCCTACGCGCTGGTGGTCGGCACACTGTTTTCCGCGATTTGCGTGATCGCGTTTTCCCTGCTCGACGGACCCCATCGACACCGCGCGCTGAACATCCTGCGTCACCGTGCGTTTCGCCCCCTGTGGCTGATCGGCAGTTTCGCCGCCTTCGGCGAGGCGTTGAGCGACCCACGGATGGTCGCTGCGCTCGGCCAGCACCTGGCACACAGCGCCGCGACCCTTGCCAATGTGCTGGCGGCACTGTCGACCGGGCTGTTCATCCTGCGCTTTCGCCGGCCCATCGCCCACCTGATCCGCAACCAGCCGCTGTCGCGACGCCTGACCCGGCGAGCCTTGAGCGACACCATCGAGATCCTCGGCAGTTTCTGGTACCTGCCGGCGCTGGTGCTGGTCGGCATCTCGCTGTTCGCCACGTTCTTCTCGGCCGGCGACACCAGCACGGCCCTGCGCCAGTCGCTGATGTGTGCGGTGCTGTTGATCCTGTGCATGGTCATCAATGGCCTGATCCGGCGTCACGCCCTGCGCCCGCCCAAGGGCCCGCGGCGTCATGCCTTGTATTCAGAGCGCTTGAGTCACTTTGCCTACACCTTGATGCACCTGCTGATCTGGGTGGTTTTCATCGATCTGGGTCTGCGCGTGTGGGGCATGTCGCTGATCGGCTTCACCGAAGGCGATGGCCACGAGATCTCGGTGCGCCTGGCCAGCCTGGTGGGCACGCTGATCTTCGCCTGGCTGGTGTGGATCCTGGCTGACACAGGCATCCACCATGCCCTCACGCGCTCGCGCAAGGGCATGGCCAATGCGCGCGCGCAGACCATGATGCCGCTGATTCGCAACGTGCTGTTCGTGACCATTTTCATCATTGCGGCGATCATTGCCCTGGCCAACATGGGCATGAACGTGACGCCACTGCTGGCGGGTGCGGGTGTGATCGGCCTGGCCATCGGTTTTGGCGCGCAGTCGCTGGTGGCGGATCTGATCACCGGGCTGTTCATCATCATCGAGGATTCCCTGGCCATCGATGACTACGTGGATGTAGGTGGGCACCTGGGCACTGTGGAAGGCCTGACCATCCGTACCGTGCGCCTGCGCGATATCGACGGCATCGTGCACACCATTCCGTTCAGCGAAATCAAGAGCATCAAGAACTACTCGCGGGAATTCGGCTATGCCATCTTCCGCGTGGCGGTGCCCTACAGCATGGGCATCGACGACGCCATCAAGATGATGCGCGAAGTGGGCCAGAAGATGCGCAGCGATCCGTTGCATCGGCGCGATATCTGGTCGCCGCTGGAGTTTCAGGGCGTGGAGAGCTTCGAATCGGGTACGGCGATCCTGCGGGCGCGGTTCAAGACCGGCCCGATCAAGCAGTGGGAGGTGTCGCGGGCCTTCAACCTGGCACTCAAGCGGCAGATGGACGAGGCCGGGCTGGACCTGGCGACGCCGCGCCTGAGTGTGCAGGTGATCACGGCAGGGGCGGTTGGCGAGAAATAGCGGGGCGCCCTTCGCGGCCACTGACCGCTCCTACAGGGGGTCTAGGCTTTCGCGGCCGATGGCCGCTCCTACGGCGATCCAGATCTCCCGTAGGAGCGGCCATCGGCCGCGAACGGGGCGCCGCGGTGTTACAGGTTCACCACGTTGGCGATCCGCACCGGCGCGCTGTCATCAATGCGTAGGTTGTGAAAGTCGAACAGGTTGCGGTCGGCCAACTGCGATGGCATCACGTTCTGCAGGCTGCGGAAGATGCTGTCGGTGCGGCCGGGCGTCTTGCGCTCCCAGTCAACCAGCATGTCCTTGACCACCTGGCGTTGCAGGTTTTCCTGGGAACCGCACAGGTTGCAGGGAATGATCGGGAACTGCTTGAAGTTGGAGTAGGCCTGGATATCCTTCTCGTGGCAGTAAGCCAACGGCCGGATCACCACGTTGCGCCCGTCGTCGGCAAGCAGCTTGGGCGGCATGGCCTTGAGCGAGCCATTGAAGAACATGTTGAGGAAGAACGTCTCGACGATGTCGTCGCGGTGGTGCCCCAGGGCCATCTTGGTCGCGCCGATCTGGTCGGCGAAGTTGTACAGGGTGCCGCGACGCAGGCGCGAGCACAGCGAGCAGGTGGTCTTGCCTTCGGGGATCAGCTCCTTGACCACCGAATAGGTGTCCTTCTCCACGATGTGGTACTCCACGCCCAGCTGTTCCAGGTAGGCCGGCAGCACCTGCTCGGGGAAGCCCGGCTGCTTCTGGTCCATGTTCACGGCGACGATGCTGAAAGCGATGGGCGCCACCTTCTGCAGGTGCAGGAGCACATCGAGCATCGTGTAGCTGTCCTTGCCACCCGAAAGACAGACCATAACCTTGTCGCCGTCTTCGATCATGTTGTAGTCGGCTACGGCTTCACCGGCCAGCCGGCGAAGGCGTTTCTGCAATTTGTTCTGGTTGACCGAAAGAGTGCCCATGGCGACAGGATCCGCGAGGTGTGTGACAAAAGCCGGGCATTTTACGCGCTTTGATGTATTGGGTGTAGCGCCGCGGCAAGCGATACCTGCGCGTGGCACCGACGGGTGGCTCGGCAATGCCTGGACGTTGCGGCATAATCGGCGCATCTGGAGTGTGTCAAAGAATGCCCGAGCAACTCAATCAACGCGTCGAAGCCTGTTTCTGCCAGGCCGAACTGTTTTTCAAGCGGCCTTTCCGGCGCCCGGTGGTCAGCACCAAGCTGCGCGGGCAGAAAGCCGGTGTCGCGCACCTGCATGAAAACCTGCTGCGCTTCAATCCACAGCTCTACCGCGAGAACACCGAGGACTTCCTCAGGCAGACCGTGCCCCACGAAGTCGCGCACCTGGTAGCCCACCAGTTGTTCGGCGACCGCATTGCGCCCCATGGCGAGGAATGGCAACTGATCATGCGCGGTGTCTACGAGCTGACACCCCACCGTTGCCACAGCTATGCGGTGAAACGTCGCCAGGTTATCCGTTACCTCTACAAATGCCCCTGCGCCGACGGCGACTTCGCCTTTTCGGCCCAGCGCCACGGCATGGTTGGCAAAGGCCGCCGCTACCTGTGCCGGCGGTGCCGCCAGACCCTGGTGTTCAGCGGTGAAACGCGCGTGCAATGATCGTCATTCCCTTGCACGACGAGGCTGGGCAGAATGCGCACATGAATACAGCCCTCCCCGCTTGCCTGAGCGATCTGCGCCAGCACTGGCCACTGCCTGAATCGGTGCCCGGCGCAAGGTTGTTCAGCAACCGTTTCGAGCACAGCGCGTTCACGACCGAGGATTTCTCGCGGTGCGGCATCGTCGCGCCTGCGTCGATCCAGCGTTCGGTGGCCAAGCGCCAGGCCGAGTACCTGGCTGGGCGTGTCTGCGCACGCGAGGCACTGCTGGCCCTCACCGGCGAAGCGCAGGTGCCGGTCATCGGCACCGACCGCGCGCCGATCTGGCCTGAACAGACCGTAGGGTCGATTACCCATGGCAGCGGTCGGGCCGCAGCCGTGGTCGCCAGCCGTGATGACTGCCAGGGACTGGGCCTGGATATCGAGAGCCTGCTGCCGCTGGCGCGCGCCGAACGGCTGCGCGCGGAAATACTGACCCTGGACGAGCAGGCCCGGATGGACCCCAACCAGGTGGCCATGGTGGTGACCCTGACGTTCTCCCTCAAGGAAAGCCTGTTCAAGGCGCTGTATCCGCTGGTCGGCAAGCGCTTCTATTTCGAACATGCCGAAGTGCTGCATTGGTCTGCCCAAGGGCAGGCACGCCTGCGCCTGTTGATCGACCTGTCACCGCAGTTCGCCAGCGGATTCGAAATCGACGGGCAGTTCGCCTGGCTCGATGGGCAGCTGTTGAGCCTGGTGGCGGTCCGTTGAGACCACCCCGACGGCAGCGTGCTCGGCGTGCTCGGCGTGCAGCGGCTTTGCTGGTTGCACTGGCGCTGTGGGCCGGCCTCTCCGGCGCCGCCGATCTCGACAGCCCGCGTCTGCTCGATCAGACGCTGAACAGCCAGGCTGCACGGCAATCCATCGCGCGAATCCTCGCTTCACAGCCGTCGGTGAGTACGCCCTATCGAGGTGCCCGGGACTTTCTCCAGGCACAAGGGCTGGCCAACCAGGCGACAACCACTTGCGACGAACTGGACACGCTGCCCGCACGCGGCCACAGCCTGATGCTGCTGCACCGGCAAACACCGCTGTCGGCCCAGCAAGTCGACCGTCTGCTGGGCTGGGTACAGCGTGGCGGACGCCTGCTGGCGGTCGCCGACGCCTTGTGGGACGAGGCCCGCGCCAGCAGTGGGGACGCTTTGCTCGATCGCCTGCAGATTCGCGTGCAGTCGAGCTCGCAGTTGCCGCAACTGCCGCCTGCGGCGGGCGACGACTACCCTTCGCTGACCAAGCTCTATCTGGAAGACGAATCGGCGCCGGCCTATATGGGTTTCGACACGCAACGCCATCTGGATGACCCGACCGGCAAGGTCCAGTCCTGGGCCAACAGCAACGGCGCCACGCATCTGATGCAGATGGCCTACGGCGAGGGCCTCATCACCCTGGTCAGCGATGCCCGCCTGTGGACCGACGATCAGATCCAGCGCTACGACAATGCCTGGCTGCTGTGGTACCTGAATCAGGGCAGCGAAGTGACCTGGGTGTTCCAGCCGGTGCCTGAGCCGCCTGGGCGATACGCGTTGTGGGTGTTTGCCGCGCTGCTTCTGGCAGCCGTGCCGGGCCTGTGGTGGATGAGGACGCGACAGCGGCCACAGCGTGCGCCGAACCTGCTGGACCGAGGTCAGTTGCAGGGCATTCGTGAGCAAGGACGTCGATCCCTGCGCGAGCTGGGGCCGGGAGAAGTGTTGGCCGCCCTGCAGAAAGACCTGCTGCAGCGTGCCTGCCTGCACCATCCGGGCTTCGACGCGCTTGCAGTGGCCGAGCAGTGGCAGGTGCTGGCCCAACTCTCGCAGCAATCGACCCGCAGCATCGGTGCCGCACTGATGCCCGTGCGCGGTCGGCGGATGCCCGCTCGAGTGTTCACCCGCACCGTTGCGCAATTGCAACGCTTGCGGGACAGCCTGGGGCCGATGTCGGCCGCTGCCCGGATCGGCCACCCCGTCTCTGCTGCAGTGGGGACGGTCGGGCCGTCCGCCATCCCGGCCGAGCGGGCGGTGATGATCCTGCTCGAGTGTGGCGCCTGGTCCAGTCACCCAGGTGCCCACTCAAACGACCTGAAACACGCCGTACACGCTTGCCTGCAACTGGCCGAAACGGTACTGGCTGACGGATTCGCCGTCGGCCTGCACGTGTCTTCCAGCACGTCGCCCGTACACTTGAAACCGCAACCCGGCGCCGAACAGTTGCAGCGCCTGGTTGAAGCGCTCGCGCAGCTCGAGCCCTGCCAGATAGACGGCGATCCCGCCACGGTCCTGGATGCCCTGCACCGCGACGAACACGACTACGCATTGCTGGTGATGGTGACCGGCTTTCATGCCGGCATCGAATCGACCTTGCCCCTGGCGTTGAGCAGGGCCGCGCAGCGCTGGCCGGTATTGCTGGCCAGCCTGCGCGATGAAGCACTCGAGCGCCTGCGTCAACAGCCGGTCCGAACCCGCCGCGAAGCACTGCTCTACTGCGGAGTGATGCAGCGCCTGCTGCTGCGCCAGCGCCTGCATGATCGGCTGGCCGCAGGCGGCGTGAATGTCGTGGACGCATGGCCTGGCGAGATCGCCGCAGAATCGCTGATGCGCTATCGAAGCCTGCGGCAGCCGCGTACCTGAACCCTGGATGACCCGTCAGGCCGACGTGCCATGGGGATGGAACGTGAAATACTGACGCAGCGCGTCGACCAGCTTGAGGAACTCGGTGGGCACCTGGCCCTGCAGCTCGAAGCCCGAATCGTAGTGCCCCGGCGTGGCGTCTTCATGGCACCACAGGCACTGCGCCGAGAGGTCGATGAGCTTGGGCTCGCCTTCGACCGAAGGGATTTTCACCTGCAGTTCGAACACCGGCCCGACCAGCAACGGCAGCTCGCTGATCAGCATCAGCCCGACATCCGACACGTTGCCCATGTAGCCCATGGCACGACCGGTGTGGCGGTTGTAGACCTTGAGGTAGTACGGCAGTTGATGCCGCTCGATCCGACGCTCGGTGTACATGATGGGCCTGCTGTAGATATCCGGCATATGTGTCGTGTTCATCCTCTGTCGTTTCGTAGCTCCACTCGTCCAGCGTAGCCCAGGCCTTCTTCAAGGCTGTTTCAGAGTACAGGAAATTTACCTCAGAATGCCGCCGGCCGTGGCTGCGCGGGCACACCCGGACGCACATGGCCCAGTTGATCGAGCGTCTGCAGGCGCGCCTGGGCGCGGTAGGCGTACTCGCTGGAGGGATAGCGGTTGATGATGTACTGGTAGGTCTGGGCGGCGTCGACGTACAACTTCTGGCGCTCCAGGCACTGGCCACGCAGCATCGAGACCTCCGGTTGCACATAGGGCCGCGACCGGCTCTTGCGGTCGACCTGGGACAGTTCCAGCACGACTTTCTCGCAATTGCCGTCGTCGTAGGCGCGATAGGCGCTGTTCAAGTGCTGGTCCATCGACCAGCGGGTGCAGCCTGACACGGCGATGGCCAGGGCAATCAATACAAGCGCGCGCATGGGATTCTCCTGCCGCAGGGGGGTATCAGGGTTTATCGACCCATTGCCGGGAATCTTCAATACCCAGGCATTGGATGCCGGTGCGTGCAAATCCTCCCGGCCAATTCCTGGACATGTTGTGCAGAGGAACGATGACTACAGCGCAATTGAGGAGTAGCCTTTGGCAGCGCTTCAATAAAGGAGTCAGTGCATGACCGTTCGCCGTACCAAAATCGTTGCCACCCTGGGCCCCGCCTCCAACTCGCCGGAAGTGATCGAACAACTGATCAAGGCTGGTCTGGATGTCGCTCGCCTGAACTTTTCCCACGGTACACCGGATGAGCACAAGGCTCGCGCCCGTCTGATCCGCGAGATCGCCGCGCGCCTGGGGCGTCACGTCGCCCTGCTCGGCGACCTGCAAGGTCCGAAGATCCGCATCGCCAAGTTCACCAACAAACGCATCGAACTGAAGGTCGGCGACCGCTTCACCTTCTCCACCAGCCATCCGCTCACCGACGGCAACCAGGAGGTCGTGGGTATCGACTACCCGGACCTGGTCAAGGATTGCGGCGTGGGCGACGAACTGTTGCTCGACGATGGCCGCGTGGTCATGCGCGTGGAAACCGCCACCGCCGACTCGCTGCACTGCTCGGTACTGATCGGCGGTCCGCTGTCCGACCACAAGGGCATCAACCGCCGCGGTGGTGGCCTGACCGCACCGGCCCTGACCGAGAAAGACAAGGCGGACATCAAGCTTGCCGCCGAGATGGACCTGGACTACCTGGCCGTGTCTTTCCCGCGTGATGCGTCGGACATGGAATACGCGCGTCAGTTGCGCGACGAGTCGGGCGGTACCGCCTGGCTGGTGGCCAAGATCGAACGCGCCGAAGCAGTCGCCGACGACGAAACCCTCGACGGCCTGATGCGTGCCAGTGACGCGGTCATGGTGGCGCGCGGCGACCTGGGAGTGGAAATCGGCGACGCCGAGCTGATCGGCATCCAGAAAAAGATCATCCAGCATGCTCGCCGCAACAACAAGGCGGTGATCGTGGCGACCCAGATGATGGAGTCGATGATCCAGAACCCGATGCCGACCCGCGCTGAAGTGTCCGACGTGGCCAACGCCGTGCTCGACTACACCGACGCCGTGATGCTTTCGGCCGAAAGCGCTGCCGGCTCCTACCCGATCGAAGCCGTGCAGGCCATGGCGCGGATCATCGTCGGCGCGGAGAAGCATCCGACCAGCAAGAAGTCCAGCCATCGCCTGTACACGCAGTTCCAGCGTTGCGACGAAAGCATCGCGCTGGCTGCCATGTACACGGCGAACCACTTCCCGGGTGTGAAGGCAATCATCGCGCTCACGGAAACCGGCTACACCTCGCTGATCATGTCGCGCCTGCGTTCTTCGGTGCCGATCTTCGCCTTCTCGCCACAGCGAGCGACCCAGGCCCGTGCCGCGATGTTCCGCGGGGTCTACCCGGTGGACTTCGATCCGGCCGTTCTGCCGCCGAGCGAAGTGAGCAAGGCTGCCATCGACAAGCTGCTCGAGATGGGCATCGTGCAACAGGGCGACTGGGTCATCCTGACCAAGGGCGACAGCTACGCACAGACGGGTGGCACGAACGGGATGAAAATCCTGCACGTGGGTGACCCGCTGGTCGACTGATAGCCGTTGGCTGCAAGACCGAAGGCCCCGGGGTTGAAACCTCGGGGCCTTTTGCATTTCTGTAGGAGCGCTCTGTGGCCCGCGAATGCGTGTTGCGACTCAGCCGCGGCCGACGAAGACATCGCTGTACAGCTGACTTCGGGGCAGGCCGGCCAGGAACAGCCTTCGGGAAAACTCTTCCACGCTGATCGGCGAGCCGCACACCAGGGCGATGGTCTGGCGCGACAGGAGGCGCAACGGCGGCGGCTCGCCTGCCGGAAACTGCTCTACCGCAAGGTTGGCATGAAGCTGGGCAAGCGCGCGCAACGGTTCATGCAGGTAGTGCTCGTTGGCCATGTGCAACAACCGGATCGGGCCGTGATGACCTTGTCGCAACGCTTCTCGCAGCACACCCCACAACGGAGCCAGACCCGTGCCGGCAGCGAACAACCACAATGGCCGAGCCTGCCATTCAGGATCGTAGTGCAAGGCTCCACCGCGCACTTCGCCCAGCTGCAGAGTATCGCCAACCTTCAGGCGACGAGCCTGGTCGATGAAAGCACCGGGGCGCCGACAGTCCAGATGAAACTCCAGAAAGTCATCGGCCTGGGCGAGGCTGGCGATGGAATAGGGCCGCGCGATTTGCACGCCGTCGGGTGCAACCGTCCACAGCAGCATGTGCTGACCGGCTTGATAGCGCAGCGGGCGCTGCGCCTCTAGTCGCAGGCGCAGCACGTTTGCCGAAGGCCAGTCACAGCCGATCACATGCGCCGTCACACCGTCGCCCTGTGGATCGAAGACCGCCACCTGCAGATCCTCGACGACTTGACACTGACAGGCCAGGCGCCAGCCCTGCTCACGCTTTGTGGCATTCAACGCATCGGGCTTGCGGTCCTGTGGCTCACCGCCAACACAGCGCACCAGGCAGGCGTGGCAACTGCCGGCGCGACAGCTGAAGGGCACCTGCAAGCCGGCCTGGTTGAGGGCGTCGAGCAGGTTGCTGCCCGCCGCCACCGTCCAGCGCCTGCCACCGACGTCCAGCTCAGGCATCGGCCATGTCCCAGGCCGCCGCGCAGCGGTTGCGGCCTTCACCTTTGGCGCGATACAGCGCCTGGTCGGCACGCTGCAGCGCATCATCCAGATCATCGCCCTGCTTGAGCATGGTCATGCCCACCGACAGACTCAGATTGGCTGCGCCCAGCCCTTGCGGATCGGCGTCGGCAAAGGCGCTGCGCAGCCGCTCGCAGCACCGCACCAGCTGGTCTGCGTCGACTTCGGGCATGAGCAGCACGAATTCTTCACCGCCGTACCGGGCCAGCACGTCGCCGTCGCGCAGGCAATCCTGGGTCAAGGCCGCGAAGGCTTGCAGCACCTGGTCACCGGCCGCATGGCCGTGGATATCGTTGATGCGTTTGAAGTGATCGAGGTCGATCAGCGCCAGGCCATGCTCGACATCGGGCTTGAGCGTGGCCAGCTCGCGCGAGGCCAGGCGCAGGAAGTGTCGACGATTGAACAAACCTGTCAGCTCATCGGTAGCGACCAGGTCTTCAAGCTGGCGCATCATGCCCCGCAGGGTGTCCTGATGGGCCTGCAAGGCATAACGGCGTTGGCGCATGCGTTGGCGCGAGGTTTGTACATAGCTTGCATACATGCACAACCACAACAGCACCACCAGCATGGCGCAGATCTGCAGGGTGGCCAGGCCCGGGTCCGGCAGGGCCATGCGGTAAGCCTCCCACAGATTGACCCCGACGAAGGCAACGAACACCACCAGCGCACAGCGTACGAAGGCGCGACGTGGCAGGTGGAAAACGCCGAACAGCAGGATCAACACATACATCACCATGAAAGTGCCGCGTGCCACTTCCAGATTGCCGATCAACCAGGTGTGCCAGGCCACTGCCAGCAGCACTTGAAACTCGGTGAGGCTGGGATCGCTGAAACGTTGATTGGCACCGCTGCGAAATACCCAATACAGCGCGCCCTGGCTGATCGCGACCAGGCAGGTGGTGCCTACCGCCGTCACCAGAGACACGCGGCAATACTGCGTCAGAACCGCCACCCACACCAGCGCCACTACCAAAGCGTAAGTGCCGGCGGCCAGTGAGAAACGCTTGATCAGTAGATGTTGCAGGGTGGACTCGGTCACTCGCAGGCTCGCTGTGCTGAATGGGAATCCCTCCCCTGATTGCACCGTAATAGTGCAAAGGCGTGATGCCATAGTAATGGCCAAGGGGTGAAATAACTATTCAAATTTGGATTGCTCGACGAAGTCTACTGGCTACCGGACCAACGGCGTATCCGCCTCGACACCACGCCTACCCGCCATTGCGGAGTGTCAGCTCGATCCAGCCGCGCTATACTGCCGCGCCTTTTTCGCGCCGACCTGCTACAAGTTGACGCACCTCGAAAGCCATGCGCCAGGCAAGACCTGACCGGCTTTTTCAACGAATGTTCCCCACAAGAGGAGCGCGCCCCATGACCGTGATCAAACAAGACGACCTGATTCAGAGCGTCGCCGACGCCCTGCAATTCATTTCCTATTACCACCCCGTGGATTTCATTCAGGCCATGCACCAGGCCTACCTGCGTGAAGAATCCCCGGCGGCGCGCGACTCCATCGCCCAGATCCTGATCAACTCGCGCATGTGCGCCACCGGCCATCGGCCGATCTGCCAGGACACCGGCATCGTCACCGTGTTCGTGCGGGTAGGCATGGATGTGCGCTGGGACGGCGCCACCATGAGCCTGGACGACATGATCAACGAGGGCGTGCGCCGCGCCTACAACCTGCCGGAGAACGTCCTGCGCGCGTCCATCCTGGCCGACCCGGCTGGCGCTCGCCGCAACACCAAGGACAACACGCCGGCCGTGATCCACTACTCCATCGTTCCCGGCAACACCGTGGAAGTGGATGTGGCCGCCAAGGGCGGTGGCTCCGAGAACAAGTCGAAGATGGCCATGCTCAACCCGTCCGACTCGATCGTCGACTGGGTCCTCAAGACCGTGCCAACCATGGGCGCCGGCTGGTGCCCGCCCGGCATGCTCGGCATCGGTATCGGCGGCACGGCCGAAAAGGCTGCGGTGATGGCCAAGGAAGTGCTGATGGAGTCCATCGACATCCATGAGCTCAAGGCACGTGGCCCACAGAACCGCATCGAGGAGATCCGCCTGGAGCTGTTCGAGAAAGTCAACCAGCTGGGCATCGGCGCCCAGGGCCTCGGCGGCCTGACCACCGTGCTCGACGTCAAGATCATGGACTACCCGACCCACGCTGCCTCCCTGCCGGTGTGCATGATCCCCAACTGCGCCGCCACTCGCCACGCCCACTTCGTGCTCGACGGCTCCGGCCCGGCTGAACTCGAAGCGCCGGACCTGGACGCTTACCCGGAAATCGTCTGGGAAGCCGGCCCGTCGGCGCGCCGGGTCAATCTCGACACGCTGACGCCCGAAGAGGTGCAAAGCTGGCAGCCCGGCGAGACCATCCTGCTCAATGGCAAGATGCTCACCGGCCGCGATGCGGCGCACAAGCGCATGGTCGAGATGCTGAACAGGGGTGAAACCCTGCCGGTCGACCTCAAGGGCCGTTTCATCTACTACGTCGGCCCGGTCGATCCGGTCCGCGAAGAAGTGGTAGGCCCTGCCGGCCCGACCACCGCCACGCGGATGGACAAGTTCACCCGGCAGATCCTCGACCAGACCGGCCTGCTGGGCATGATCGGCAAGTCCGAGCGCGGCCCAACCGCCATCGAGGCGATCAAGGACCACAAGGCCGTGTACCTGATGGCCGTGGGTGGCGCCGCCTACCTGGTGGCCCAGGCGATCAAGAAGTCGCACGTAGTGGCCTTCGAAGAACTGGGCATGGAAGCGATCTACGAGTTCGACGTCAAGGACATGCCGGTCACCGTGGCCGTCGACAGCAAGGGTGAGTCGGTCCACATCACCGGGCCAGCCATCTGGCAAGCCAGGATCGCCGAAAGCCTCGCGGTGGAAGTGCAGTAAGCGTTTTGTGCTGAACCGAGAAGCCCGGCTCTGTGCCGGGCTTTTTGCGTTCATGAGTCGGATTCAGCTGGACAGGCGACCCTAACCGCGTGGCCAGGCTTTGCCTACCTATCAGTTCTGTGGATACCCCGCTCTCGGCAGGCCCGCTAAAAAGTCGGCCTGATTACCCCCATGAGCGAGGCACACCATGAACACACCTGAACTCCCCGACCCAATTTTCGACGACGGCGACCATCTGCTTCCCGAGGTCGAGCTGCCCGAGTTGGCGGATCCAACACCTAACCCGCTGTTCGACAACCTGGTTCCGCTCACCCCGGAAAATCGCCTGCTGGGCAGAATGAGCTTTGCCGACGCGATGCCGGAAATGGGCATGAGCTCGGTATTCGACATCATTCGCCAACCCAAGGCCGAATTCACCCGTCAGCTACGTACCCTCAGCGATGCCGATGGCGAACTGGCCTACGACAATGCCCTGTGCTACGCCACCCAGATCGCCCGTTCCTATCGTGAAGACGTCGTGTCCTCAGGCCGCAACCTGCCACTGATCGCCCCGCAGACCGGCGTGCGTGCACTGGTCGACATCGGCCCGAGCTACCCCAACCTGTTCAAGGAAAACTGGGACCAGTTCTGCAAGGTCGGCGCCATCGAAGCCATGGACGGCCCGGTGGCCTACCTGGGCTCGCTGCGCCGTTTTGCCGAGCAGAAGATCGAAGGCGCGTCCACGTCGCCACTGCGGATACCGCTGGCGGTGCGCCGGCCGGACCTGGACAGCCTGTTGATCGACGAGCAGAGCACCTACCAGAGCGTGCCAATGCTGGACCTGGTGAACAACGTGTTGAGCCAGGGCATTGCCAAATACCAGACGGAGAAAGGCGACGCGCGGCCGATTCATGAGTTGCTGGCGGAGAAAAAGCATCCGTTCGTGTTTCCCTATCACTTTGCGCATCAGCAGGTGAGCTTGGCGTTGAGCGGTGAAAAGCCGACGCTGGGGGAGTTGAACTACCGGATGAGTATCTCGCCGCTCGGCGAGGAGTCTGCTTATGGATCCGTAGGAATAAGCGCTACCGTCGCCCAAATTGGATTGGCAGGTTTGAGTCGAACTATCGAGACGCTGGTGACATCGGCCTCCCCGTTCAGCCATTTCTATGTATCACTGCGCGATCTACTGGGTAATAAACAATTCCTGACGCCAGGCGCCGAACAATTCAAGTCACACAAGCACTTCACTAGTGGCTTTCTGATGCCGTCACAAACCTCCGTTAAGTCGGTCGAGCCTCCGGCTTTGCAGTTGGAGTGGTCTTCATCGAGGGATGACACACTTGCTCATCTAGTGTTCACAGGGGCCGAGCAGTCTATTAGAGAGCTGCCCGTCAAGTTTGCCAGTCAGGATTATCCAGCCGCCAAAAAATGGCACATGCACAACGCTGTCTACGGCAGCACGCTGAATACCAAGACACTAATAATTACCTATTCGGGCACCGATGCTGCGTTGAGCGACGCCGCTGGCCGCCGCTGTGATGTGTTGATCACGGCACAATCCTGGTCGCAGCTCGAGGACTGGGCACCTTCGAAGCGGGTTGCACCTTGGAAATTCACCTTCACGCCTGACGACGACTGTGCTCTGAATGACCAAGAGCGCGCGTTTTTTGTCACGCACTACGGAGTGGATTTTACCCATGGCTCGATGAATCCACTGGTTGGCCTGGACCGTTTTCTTCACTCCACAGACCTTGACAGTAAGGCCACGGAAAACCTGCTCGCAGTCAAGGCATTCGCCCCCATACAGTCGCCTAACTTCATCTCCCTCAACCGCATGGCCACCGGCATTCGCGGTTCCAGACCTTTCCCCCGCTCCAATCACTACGGAGCCAGCTACATAAACGGCATTGGTGGGAAGGACTCAGGCACAAAATCCTATGACAACTACGACAACACTATCGGCCTGGCCAAAGCCACCTCTGGCGATAAATGGCAGCTGACCAATACCAGCCTCGAGCGATACGACCGGCTGCAACGCATGATCCGGCTGCAGAAGGCTACCGGCCTCTCGTTCGCTCAGTTGGACATTCTCATGATCGGCGCCATGCGTTCTGAAAGTGATGCCAATGCTGGACTGCTAATCAACGGCAATACGCTCAGGACACTCGGGATGTACCGCTACTTCAGCCGCGAGTACTCGATTGCGGCTGATGAGTTTGCCGCATTCGTACACCATGTCTCGCCCTACGCCGCGACGGGTCAGGTTTCCATGCTCGACAAAGCGTTCAATACACCCGTGCTCTTCGATAGGCCTTTGGTGATTGATGACGGTGGTTTCAACCTGAACTCCTCTGATCCACTGCACCAGAAAACCGTCGCGCAACTCTGCGCAAGCCTGGGCGTTCAACCAGGCCGAGAGTTCGAACGCTTGGTCGCCGACACCCTGACTGCCGTGACGCCATTGAAACGCTCGCTGGCAGTGGTGTCCTCGCTTTACCGCCAAGCCCGTATCGCGCAGATGTTCGGTCTCTCGGCCAGCGACTTCTGGGAGCTGACGACCTTGCTGGGTGGCAGCGCCTATCGCGGGTCGATTGCCAGCGGTCGCTTGAAAGCGCTGGACTCTGCTGGCAAGGACATCCTCGACATCCTGATGGAACTGGACTGGGCCGTGCGCTGGCTCAAGGCCAATAAACTCACGGTCACCGGGCTGCTCGCCTTGTTGAGCACGGACGCTGCACAGGAGCCAGGCAACGCCCTGCTCGAGCGCCTGCAGCAGATGGCCGATGAGGGCCGTACCTTGGCCGTGAACGCCGCCACGATATCCGCCCTCGGTCTACCCAACAAAGCCACCGGCGCAGCCATCGACTGGCACACGGAACTGGGCAAAGGGACCTCAGCCATCATTGATGCGGCCGGGCTGGTCAAGCCGCTTCAACCAACGCTGACCGACACCGATCAGCAGCAGCTGGCAGAAAAGGTTCGCTCGCTGGTCGCCTCGCTGGGGCTGGCCGCCAATGACGTCCAGATCGCCGAAGACACACTGAATACGTATCTGGCCAACGCCCTGTGCCGCCAGCAGAGGCTTGTGGAAGGCCTGCTGCAGGAACACACCACGCTCCTGCCGGAATTGGCGGTATGGGTCGCTCACTGCGCCGATGTTTCACCTTACCGCCTGCTCGAGCGCACCTTCCAGGCCTGGCCGATGGACGCCGAGCCCGATGCCGCCAAAGTGAGTACGGTGCTGGCCGACCTGCGCCAGATCGACACCTGCACACGCGCTGTCAGCTGGGCCAATGTCGGCGCCGCCGCATTGCGCAGCTTCGTCGTCAACCCGGCGTGGCTGGGGTGCGACAGCCTGTGGCCGTTGTCCTTGAACACCCTGCACCTGCTCAAGGCCTACGACAGCCTGTTCAACACCTTGGGGCAGACGGAAGAGCGCCTGCTTGGTTACGTGCAGCAAGCCAATGCATTGGTATCCAGACGGCCCGGCAAACGCCAACTGGCGGTCCAGTCGCAAACCTGCAATGCCGCCCTGGCGAGCTTGCTGGGCTGGAGCGAAAGCGAGGTGGCGGTGCTCACCGCGCTGCTGCCTCAGCAAACCGCCAAGAGCGTTGCCCATATCGACTGGGTGCGCCGCGCACAGGCCCTTTCGCTGGAAACCGGCCTCAACGCCGCGACCCTGCTCAAAGCCTGCTCCCTGCATGCCGACAGCCCCGAAGCTGACTGGCAAGCGGTGGGCCAGGCGGCCATGGCGGCCGCGGGCCGTTGATTCACCAGATGTTCAGGCCGGCCTCTTCGCGGGTAGAGCCCTCTGCCCGCGAAGGCCGCGCCGCTTTTGCAAGGTGATTCGCTTACCCAACAGCCCTGGGAAACCAGCCCAGGTCGGCCGGTCACGCCAGTGCCGCTGCCCTGTTGTCCTGCCCGGACGCTTCGTTTAGCTCGATATCAACGACATGCCCACCTGCCTGCTTTATCTCAGGTGCGCAGTCCAGGCATGCCCCTGCATCCACGCCCTCCCCAGCTCACCTACAGCCGCCAGCAACTGCGCGTCATGCCACACCGCAGCTCGCCCCGTCGAAACCTCGCACCCGTTACAGCACCTTCTCGTCCAGGCATCCAGCCTACCCGACAGCCCACCATCGACAGCGCCTGAAACGGCACCATCACCTCAGCATTCAACCTGGTCGCCTGCCAGCATCAGCATTTGCTTGGCCGCGATGATGTTATTTCTCCGCAGTAGCGTGGTCGGCTACAAAACGCCCCAGTTCTTGCAACAACTCGGCGCGCACACCTTCGCATTGCACGGACGCCCCGGTTTTCAGGGCTTTCGAGGTAGCAACAAGGCATCTCATAACGCCATTGAACAGCCCTGGCTACCTATCAGTTCTATGGATACCCCACCCTTCGCTCGCCCGCTAAAACATTGGCCTTGATCAGCCTGATGAGCGAGCCCCCGCATGACCACACCTGAACGCCCCGACCCAGTTTTCGACGACGGCGACCACCTGCTTCCAGAGGTCGAGCTGCCCGATCCAACACCCAACCCGCTGTTCGACAACCTGGTTCCGCGCACTCCGGAAAACCGCCTGCTGGGCAGAATGAGCTTCGCCGACGCGATGCCGGAAATGGGCATGAGCTCGGTGTTCGACATCATTCGTCAACCCAAGGCCGAATTCACCCGTCAGCTACGCACCCTCAGCGATGCCGATGGCGAGCTGGCCTACGACAATGCCCTGTGCTACGCCACCCAGATCGCCCGTTCCTATCGTGAAGACATCGTGTCCTCAGGCCGCAACCTGCCACTGATCGCTCCGCAGACCGGCGTGCGTGCACTGGTCGACATCGGCCCGAGCTACCCCAACCTGTTCAAGGAAAACTGGGACCAGTTCTGCAAGGTCGGCGCCATCGAAGCCATGGACGGCCCGGTGGCCTACCTGGGCTCGCTGCGCCGTTTTGCCGAGCAGAAGATCGAAGGCGCGTCCACGTCGCCACTGCGGATACCGCTGGCGGTGCGCCGGCCGGACCTGGACAGCCTGGTGATCGACGAGCAGAGCACCTATCAGAGCCGCCCGATGCTGGACCTGGTGAACACGGTGCTCACCCAGGGCATCGAGAAGTACCAGGTAGAAAAAGAAGACCCACGGCCGGTGCATCAACTGCTGGCCGAGAAGAAACACCCGTTCGTCTTTCCCTATCACTTTGCCCATCAGCAGGTGAGTTTGGCGCTGGAAGGTGACAAGCCAGTACTGGGTGCGCTGAACCTGGCGCTGAGGACGGGTCTGCAAGCATCCGCCCATCCTGTGGATCAACGTAACGCCTTGGCGCTGTTGTCCGGTTTGAGCCCTGCGCAGCAACATCTGTTAATGGCCGAAAGGCGCTTTCCAGCCTTCAACTTGTCGCTGCAAGGCCCTAGCTGGTACACACCAATCATTTCAAACATCCACCTGTGGGACAGCAACACCACTCATATCGAGATACCTGAGCAAGAGTCGGTCATAAGCGTTTTACACACTGACAGCGATACGCTGATAGAAATGCGCCTGATCAACAATGGCCGATCCCAGACAGTCAAACTGCGTGGTCGAGTGCTTCAGGAAGGTGCTGGCGGCAGTTGGAAAATGAGCCATCAGCATGCGGATGGTAACTTGGGCATTTGTTTTGTTCTCTATTACAAAGCCGAAGATAATCCCGGAGTGGAGTTGGCACTTCACTATGATGCCCCCTTGGTATTGAACGTCATGGTGACTGTTGCCGGCCAATCGCGCATCGGTCGCCAGATGGTGTTCGATGTCAGTACGCTTGGCGATCCTGTTCTGGGCCGTGATTTGAACGTTGCCGAGCGCGACTATCTCCAGGCCCACCTGGCAATTGACCAACGTAACCTCGGCGAGTCGCTGTTGAACCGGGCCAAGGTCTTCTGCGACAAGACCGGCGTCGATGCCGAACAGCTGACGGCACTGCTCTCGCAAAAAGACCATAGCCCTCACGTCTCGCCCAATTGCCCCATCCGCAACAAGACCGGTGCCAGCAATCCGTTGCGACGCTCGCCTACACCGATGAACTATGGCGCTGTTTTCATCAACGGCAACGGGGCCATTGATCGCTTCAAACCCCGCGACAACAGCTATCAGTACAACAACGCTGTTTCCCTTGTGGAAGAAACGCTGGGCAGCGAGCGTACTGTCTATCTGGCCTATACCTCACTGGATAGGTTCGACCGAATGCAGCGCATGATCCGCCTGCAACGTTGGACCAAACTGCCATTCGCCGAGTTGGATACCCTGATCGTCTCGGCCATGCGCGCGGAAGGCGATGCCAACCCTGACTTGACCCTCAATCCTAATACGTTGCGTATGCTGGGCGCTTATCGCTATCTCAATGGCCGCCATGGCATTGGCGCTGAAGAGTTCGCCGCGTTCGTTCATGATGTGTCTGCGTTCGCCAGCGGCACCCGCACACCGCTGTTCGACCAGGTATTCAACAACCCGGTACTGTTCGGCACACCCCTGGTTCTGGACCACGGCTCATTCAGCCACACCAGTGACGACCCTGCCCACCAAGCCACTGTCAATCAGCTGTGCGCAGGGCTTGGCTTGACACCTGAGGCATTCGCCGCGGTCGCGCTTCAGACCATCGAGCATGTCGGTCCTCTCAACCGCTCACTGCTCACGGTGTCGGCTTTGTACCGACTGACCCGAATCGCACGCCTGTTCAGGCTCGAGGTAGAAGACTGTCTTTACCTGATCGAGTGCCTGGGCGGCCGCACCTACCTGCGCCATTGCACTGTGGGCACGCTCCTGCAAGGTAATGAAACGCAAACGGACGTGCTGGATATCCTCATTCATCTGGATGGCGTGGTCGACTGGTTGGGGCGCCACAAGTTGAGCGTTGCCAAGATGAGGACGCTACTTGCGGTGGATGCCGAGGCCAGCCCGACCACAGGCGTGCTCGAACGTCTGCAACAGCTGGCAAGCGACGGTCGCAGCACTGCCGTGACACCGGTGGCAGTGGCCGCCTTGGCTTTGCCCGGCAAGGCCACAGGGGCGACCATCGACTGGTTCAGCGAACTGGGCAAGGGCGCCAACGCGCTCATCGACAGTGCAGGGTTGATCAAGCCACCGAACGCAAACGTGGCAGGCAGTGATCACGCGCAACTGGCCGCGCAGGTCCGCGCCTTGATCGCAACCCTGGGTCTGGGGAGTGACGACGTGGCTGCCGCTGAAACCCGGCTTACTGCTTTCTTGCTCGACGCCTGGGCCCGCCAACAGCGCTTGGTCGAAGGCCTGCTGCAGGAACACACCACGCTCCTGCCGGAATTGGCGGTATGGGTCGCTCACTGCGCCGATGTTTCACCTTACCGCCTGCTCGAGCGCACCCTCCAGGCCTGGCCGATGGACGCCGAGCCCGATGCCGCCAAAGTGAGTACGGTTCTGGCCGACCTGCGCCAGATCGGCACCTGCGCACGCGCTGTCAGCTGGGCCAATGTCGGCGCCGCCGCATTGCGCAGCTTCGTCGTCAACCCGGCGTGGCTGGGGTGCGAAAGCCTGTGGCCGTTGTCCTTGAACACCCTGCACCTGCTCAAGGCCTACGACAGCCTGTTCAACACCTTGGGCCAGCCGGAAGAGCGCCTGCTCGGTTACTTGCAGCAAGCCAATGCATTGGTATCCAGACGGCCCGGCAAACGCCAACTGGCGGTCCAGTCGCAAACCTGCAATGCCGCACTGGCGAGCTTGCTGGGCTGGAGCGAAAGCGAGGTGGCGGTACTCACCGCGCTGCTGCCTCAGCAAACCGCCAAAACTGTTGCCCATATCGACTGGGTGCGCCGCGCACAGGCCCTTTCGCTGGAAACCGGCCTCAACGCCGCGACCCTGCTCAAAGCCTGCTCCCTGCATCCCGACAGCCCCGAAGCTGACTGGCAAGCGGTGGGCCAGGCGGCCATGGCGGCCGTAAGCCGCTGATTCACAGGTGTTCAGGTTGGCCCCTTCGCGGGCAGAGGGCTCAGCCCGCGAAGGGGTCAGCACTGGCGCCCCTCCATTACTCATCCAAAGGAATACCTGCATGACCATCGCAGCCACACTCAACGAAAGCTTTCGCGACGCCCTCGTCGCCTACTACCTGGGCGAAGTCGTGCCCAACGACGCCACTCTGGCCGACCTTGGCCTGGCCAATAAACTGAAAACCGAAAACGACCTGTACGAATACCTGCTGCTGGACACCCAGGTCACCCAGGCCGTGGAAACCAGCCCCGTAGCCAGTGCCATCGCCAGTCTGCAGCAGTACATCAACGGCGCGCTGCTGGGTATGGAGCCGGGTTACGACGACGTACGCTTCAGCGAAGCGCTGCTCGGCGAATGGCGCGACCAGCGCAGCCAGTACCCGTTGTGGGCCGCCAACCAGCAGTTGGCCTGGTACCCCTCGCTGTACATCGATCCGTCGCTGCGGATGAAGAAATCCAGCTATTTCCAGCAGTTCGAGAACGACATCAATCAGAACCGCATCAGTTTGGACACTACTCAGGAGGCGGTGCAGAACTACTTGGCCAGCTTCGAGGAAGTG
This sequence comes from Pseudomonas sp. CFBP 13602, assembly GCF_014842725.1. NCBI lineage: Bacteria > Pseudomonadati > Pseudomonadota > Gammaproteobacteria > Pseudomonadales > Pseudomonadaceae > Pseudomonas > Pseudomonas sp. CFBP 13602. The sequence continues at coordinate 78,919 of NZ_JACYVT010000008.1, forward strand.
GCCAATCTGAGCATCATCAACGGTTACATCGCCGGCACCGACTTCAAGGAGTCCACCTACTACTTCATCGGCAAGTCCCGCGCCGAGGGCGCCTACTACTGGCGCTCGGTGAACATGGCCGAACGTACCTACGTCAGTGGTACTCAAGGGCCGAAGGTGGACAATCCGAACCCAGGGGCTTGGTCGGACTGGAAACGGGCCAACCTGCCCATCTCCGATACTGCCATCGAACACACCATTCGCCCGGTTTACTTCAATAACCGGTTGTTCGTGGTGTGGGTTGAGTACGTTGAAAGTGTAGAGCCCGGCGGCAGCGGTGACCTTGAGGCCACGCCGCCCGAAGATGGCAAGTATCCCCATCGCTCATTAACCAGCAGCAAACCAAAAATGTCGGCGAAGCTGCGCCTGAACCTCACCTACAAGAAATACGATGACAGTTGGAGCGCACCGCAGTGCTACATGGATGTTGACGTTGACCCGGGATCAGCCGCTATGCTGGACGTACACACAGTTGCGGTAGTGGATAAGTCGACAAATCCTGAAGGCCTATTGATGCTGATGCACAAAGGTTATTCGACCGGCGCAAACAACGACGGTACCCGCGACACCTACAAGTGCCTGAAGAGTCTGAAGCTAGACAAAAACTTCGTGACCACGGCGCTATTTCCTGAGCGCGGGATGGTTGATGACGACACCTCCGACACCGGCATCTACAGGTTGATGGTACTGCGAGCGGGACGATTGTTCGCCAACGCCAATGCCGGGCGTTTTCAGTTTCCGGTAACAGCGGGCGTCATATCCATCAAGTCTGTAAGCACCACTTCCCCCCATCCCAATAGTTCTGAAGTTCAAGGCTGGAACTATCTTGGGTGGCAGGACAGGGTGGGGAATAGTTCGGTAAACCGCCAGGTGACGTTCAACGCCACGACCAACAGGCTCAGCTTTTCATCACACGTGGCCACCGCGTTCACATCCGAACAAGAGTTCAATATCGAGTGTACAAACACTGGCTTTAGTTTATCGTTGATCGGACTCAAACCGACAGATGCAACGAGCGACATTATCCTGGACGCAAGGTCCACATTTCGAGCTACATATGACGCTTTCAAGCAGAATTTCGATTACACATTTTACAAAAGTCGTGAGGGTACATTTACTCCATTCCTGAAAAATAGTACAGGCTCAAACCTGACGCTGAACGCTTCGTCCGGTACCGCCAGCCTAGCAGGCAAGCGGTTGACGCGGGCAGCCTTTGACCGCCTCACCGGTTCAGATCCAGCCATTCCACCAGGGCTCGGCCTGACTATCACGCATACGAGCAGTGGCGTTTTTTTCCATCAGGGTCTTCTCAACGCTTTACCCAACACCCTCACTCAGAACTATCAGCAATTTCTCGCCCGAGCAACGTCGGTTACTACGCCAACACCGCCCAGCATGACGCAAAAGACTAATCTGAAAGTTGCGCCGACAGCGACTTCCGAGTTGTTACCCGGCCAGCATAACCAGAGCATCGATATCGCCATCAATCCGGAGACACTGCGGCCTGATTGGTCAGCCAACTTCCCGGACACAACCTTCACCGTCATTCACGGCGTCTATGTAACCCAGCGTGGTGTTGGCGTTACCAGAAGCCTGGGGCACTGCTGCAAAGCTACAAAAATCGAACTTCAGGCGATTGGTTCCGGAGACAGCCTGCGCGCTCCAAAGATTTCTCGGCATACCAACCCAACGTTGGGCACCGTTGAGTACATAGACTTCGCCAACTCAACAATTGCCAAGAACGACAACAACAACGCCAACCGACAACCCATCCGCATGAACACCCTGTTCGCCCGCAACCTGATCGAGCGCGCCAACGTTGCCTTGGAAAACCTGTTGTCCTGGGAAACCCAATGCCTGCCCGAGCCTGGGCTAGGCAACGGCACGGCAGACCCCTTCATGGACTTCAAAGGCGCCAACGGCCTGTACTTCTGGGAGCTGTTCTTCCACCTGCCGTTCCTTATCAGCCACCGCCTGAACACCGAGCAACAGTTCAGCGAAGCCGAGCACTGGCTCAGCTTCATCTTCGACCCGAGCCGACGCGCCGACAGCAGCGGCCGTCCCGACTACTGGAACGTGCGCCCGCTGGTGGACGACCTGAGCCGCGAGCGTGCCACCCGTGCGCCGATCGACCCGGACGGCATCGCCAGCGACAACCCGGTGCACTACCGCAAGGCGGTGTACAGCCACTTCGTTCGCAACCTGCTGGACCGCGGCGATGCGGCGTATCGCCAGTTGACGCCGGATGCGTTGAACGAAGCCAAGCTTTGGTATGTGCGCGTGCTGGACCTGTTGGGCCCGCGTCCGGACAAGCGCCTGGTCAGTGGCTGGAAGCCGCTGACGCTGAAAAAGCTGTCGGATTCGGTCAGTGGCGGGCTGCGCGCGTTCGAGCAACGTCTGATCGAGCAGGAGCGCCTGGTCGCCGAGAGTGCCGCCGAGAACGACGGTCGGTCACTCATCATCTTCCAGCAGCCGCCGCTGGCGCTCATGCCTTTTGCGGTCGACCCTTCGCTGGCCGAACTCGACAGCCCGCATTTCCGCGTGGCCCTGAACCGCGAACTGGTGCAGAACTGGGACACCGCCGAAGCGCGGCTGCGCAACCTGCGGCATAACCGCACCCTGGACGGCAAGCCGCTGCAGTTGCCACTGTTCGCCGCACCGCTGGATCCACGCGCGCTGATGTCGGCGTTCGGCTCTGCAGCCGCCGGGGGCGGTAGCGGTCGATTGCTCGGCCAGGAAATCCCGCACTACCGTTTCAGCGTCATGCACAACCGTGCCAGTGCTGCAGTGGAAAACCTGATCCAGTTCGGCAGTACGCTGCTGTCGCTGCTCGAACGCAAGGACAACGCTCAACTGCAGGAAATGCAACAGCAGCAAGCCTGGGACATGGCCAAGCAGGCCATCGTCCTGCAGCAGCTGGTTCAGGGTGTGGAGGCCGAAGGCCGCAAGGCGCTGTTGGCCAGCCGTGCGATCGCTGAAAACCGCTTGAGCCATTACGCCACCCTGGCTTCTGAAGTCGTGAGCGCCGGCGAAGTATCTGCCGGCGCCTTGCACCTGCAAGGTCGAGTCGCCGAAGGGGTGGGTTTCGTCTCCCAGGCCATCGGCGAGGGCCTCAAGGTAGCGCCCAACCAGGTCGGTGCAGTGGGCGGCGTAATCGCCGGCATGGCCGGTGGCGCAATCGTCGGCGCCACCACTGGCGGCTGGCGCCTGGAAGGCGTCACCGGTATTGCCACCGCCGTGGCGCAGGGCATGGCCACCGCGTTCCATGGTGCAGCCGAAGCACTGGACCGCACCGAGCAATACCGTCGTCGCCATCAGGAATGGATGCACGCCGAAGACCAGGCCAAACGCGAGATCGAGCAGATCGATGCGCAGCTGGCGGTGCACGACGAGCAGGCCAAGGTCACCGCCGAGCAGTTGCGGCAGACCGAGCTGATGGTTGACCAAGCGGCCACCACCTATCAGTTCCTCAACAAGCGCTTCACCAATGCCCAGCTCTACCAATGGCTCAACGGCCAGTTCGCCACCTTCTACTACCAGGCCTACGACACCACGTTGTCGCTGTGCCTGGCCGCCGAAGCGTGCTGGCAGTACGAGATCGCCGACTTGAAGACCCGCTTCGTTCAGCCAGGTGCCTGGAAAGACAGCTATCGCGGCCTTACCGCCGGTGAGTCGCTCAAGCTCAACCTGATGAAGATGGAAGCGGCCTATCTGCAACGCAATGCGCGCTCGCTGGAGATCACCAAGACCGTGTCGGTGCGCCGTCTGCAGGAAACCGAGGCCAAGCCGTGGGCGACCATCGTCGAGGACCTGGGCAAGACCGGTGGGCTGGAAATCAAGCTGGAACAGGGCCTCTTCGACAACGACTACCCCGGCCAGTACCTGCGCCGCATCAAGCGCGTCAGCGTGACCTTGCCAGCGGTGCTGGGCCCTTACGAGGACCTGGCGGCCGTCCTTACGCAAACCTACAGCAAGGTGGAAATGGCCGACACGGTGGGTGCCAACGTTTGGGAAAACATGCGCGCCAGCCAACAGATCGCCCTGTCCAGCGGCGTCGACGACGACGGCATGTTCACCCTGAACTTCGACGACGAGCGCTACCTGCCGTTCGAGGGCACAGGGGCGGTGTCGACCTGGAACCTGCGTTTCACCCGCTCCACGCCTGAGCTGTTGGCGGCGTTAAGCGATGTGATCGTGCGGGTTAGCTACACGGCGAAGTCCGCGTAGTTCGGGCGGTCGCTTTCGCGGGCAGAAGGCTCGCAAACAAGGCGACTCATCATTCAAAGGACCGGGCCACGCGCTCGGTCTCTATCCCATCTTCAGTGATACCTACTCATGAATACACACCACGACACTCCACTGGCGATCAACACGCCTTCACTTCCCAAAGGCGGCGGCGCCATCCAGAGCATCGGCAAGGGCTGGGGCTCGGTGGGCGCCAGCGGCGCTGCCTCGTTCAGCATCGCGCTGCCATTCTCACCTGGCCGCGGCGCCACCCCACAACTTGGCTTGAGCTACAGCAGCGGCGCCGGTAACGGCCCCTGCGGCATGGGCTGGGGGCTGAGCCGCCAGAGCATCGCCCGGCGCACGCAAAAAGGCGTACCGGCGTACACCGTCGACGACGAAATGGTCGGCCCGGGCGGCGATGTCCTGCTGCCACAGCGCGACGCCCAAGGCGTCATCGTCAGCACCACCGTCCATACCTTTCGCGGCCAGGCGCTGGGGGCCAGTTACCGAGTGACTCGCCACTGCCCCAGAGTGGAAGGCAGCTTCGCGCGCATCGAGCATTGGCAGCTGGACGATGCCGACGCCGGGTTCTGGCTGGTCCATGGCAGCGATGGCGGCCTGCACCTGTACGGCAAGCGCGCCAGTGCGCGCGTCTTCCCAGCCCACGCGCCGCAGCAGGTGGGCGAATGGCTGCTGGAGGAATCGGTAACGCCCACCGGCGATCACGTCGTCTACGAGTACCGCGCCGAAGACGGCGTTGGCCTGCCTGAAGGCGATGAACGCGACCACAGCGCCCAGCGCTACCTGAGCCGCGTGCGCTATGGCAACTTCACCGCCCATGCACCGCTGTATTTGTGGGATGAAGCGAGCCTGCCCGAGCATTGGCATTTCGACCTGGTGCTGGACTATGGCGAACGCGCCATCGAGCAGGGCAGCGTACCGACCTACGCCGCCAGCCAGCCCTGGCCGCTGCGGCCCGACCCCATCGCCAACTTTGCCTACGGTTTCGAACTGCGCAGCTTGCGGCGGTGCCATCAGGTGCTGATGTTCCATCGGTTCGACGAACTGGGCAGCGCGCCCGTGCTGGTCAACCGCTTGTGGCTGGAATATCGCCAGTGTCACGGTTACAGCCTGCTCACGGCCGCCATCGCTCAGGCCTGTGAAGGCACCGAGATGGTCGAACAGCCGCCGCTGGAATTTCGCTACGAGCATTTCCGCTTCGAAGACGCGCGTTACCGCGAGTTCGAAGCGATGCCGGGCCTCGACGATGGCCAGACCTATCAGTTGGTTGACCTGTACGGCGAAGGCCTGCCTGGCGTGCTCTACCGCCAGGACGACAGTTGGCGCTACCGCGAACCGGTGCGCGGCGATGACTCGGCCGACCCTGATGCCGTGGCCTACGCACCTTGGCAGCAATTGCCCAGGCAACCGGTCGCGGACGCGCGCAAGCCCGCTCGCCAGTTCCTCAGCGACCTGACCGGCGACGGCCGTCTGGATTGGATCGTCGCCCAGCCCGGGTATAGCGGTTTCTTCACCTTGGGCAACGATCGAGCGTGGTCCGGTTTCCACCCGTTCGATGCCTTTCCACTGGAGTTCTTCAGCGCCGAGGGGCAAATGACCGACCTTGTCGGCGATGGCCTGCGTGATTTCGCGATGATCGGCAGCCGCAGCGTGCGGCTGTACCCCAGCGCGCGCGACAAAGGCTTTGCCTTGCCCCGTGACGTTGCCCACGCCGACGACGCGCTGCCATTGGCCAGCAACAGCCAGCATGAGTTGGTGGCGTTCAGCGACGTGCTGGGCAGTGGCCAGCAGCACTTGATCCGCATCCGCCATGACGAGCTGCGCTGCTGGCCGAACCTGGGCCGCGGCATGTTCGGCAAAAGCTTCAAGATGGCCAGCCTGCCGTTTGCCTTCGGTGAGTTCGATGCGTCGCGGGTACGCCTGGCTGACCTGGATGGCTCCGGCGCCGCCGACCTGATCTACCTGAACAGCGAGCATGCGCAGGTATTCCTGAACCAGAGCGGCAATGGCTTTGCCGAACCGGTGCTGCAGGCCTGGCCCCAAGGCCTGCGCTACGACAACACTTGGCAGGTGAGTGTTGCCGACTTGCAGGGGCTGGGCTGTTCGAGCCTGGTGCTCAGCGTACCGCACCTGCCGGGGCAGCATTGGCAGCTGGACTTCAATTCAGGTCGCAAGCCCTACCTGCTGGTGGGGTCGAACAACAACATGGGCGCGGACACCCAGGCCTGCTACCGCAGTTCGGCTCAGGAATGGCTGGATGAAAAAGCCGAACAGCTGGCCGCAGGGCTCACACCGGTTGCCGAACTGCCGTTTCCGGTGCACGTGGTGATGGGCCAGACCCAGCACGACGAGATCACCGGCAATACCTTGAGCCAGCGCGTGCAGTATCGCCGAGGTCATTACGATGGCCGCGAGCGCGAGATGCGTGGCTTCGGCCTGGTAATCGCCACGGACTCCGAAGCGCCGTCGGCGAGTGCCGAGCCAACCTCGCCAGTGCTGCTGACCAAGACCTGGTACCACACCGGCCGAGCAGTGGATGAAGTCCTGCATGGCACCGTCGAGCATGATCCGCAGGCACGGACACTGGGCCCGATTCTGCTGCTGCGCCACGATGCCCAGACCGGCAATGACAGCATCGTCACCGAGCAGGACGAAGGCTTGCGCCACGACATGGCCTGTGCGCTCAGCGGTCAGGTGCTGCGCACCGAAGTGTTCGGCCTGGACGGTCAAGCCTGTGCGGCGGTGCCTTATTCGGTGCAGGTACAACGCCCTGCCCTGCGCCTGCTGCAACCGCGCAGCGCCGGGCAGCGTTACGCCACCCTGCTGCCCATGACCCTGGAAACCCTGAGCTACCAGTACGAGCGCATCGCCGACGACCCGCAATGCAGCCACAGCGTGCAATTGCGCGCCGATGCGTTCGGCGCAGTGACCCACGCGGTCAGCATCGCCTATGCCCGGCGCAAGCATGAGATCGACACCCCGCCCTACAGCGACGAACACGAGCAGACCTGGTGGCGAGATGCGTTCGACCCGGCCCAGCATCGCTATTACTTCAGCGAAAGCCGTACCCAATCCATCCATCTGGCCGATGACCCACAGTACTGGCGCTTGCACCTGCCCTACCGTGCACGGGGCAACGCCTGGTCGCTGCCCAAGGCCGAGGTGACACTGGACCAGCTCGGCTACGAAGCGCTGTTGCGTGACGATGGGCTGTTGGGCAACACCGCGCCCAGGACCCTGACCGCCTTGAGCATGCAACGCTATCAAGGGTGCAGCGACGGCAGCGCCAGTTTCCTCGCCCTGGCCGACTTCGCCGAGGCGGCCGAGCTGGATGAAGCAGCGCTGCAAGCCTATGCAGAGGTATTGGAACCGCAGGCGCTGGACGCCAAGCTGGTGGAACTGGGTTATCAACCCATGCCGGCATTCCTGCCCGAGGAGCCGGACCGCGTGCTGTGGTCGGTGCGCCAGGGGTATGCCACCTACGGCGACGCCCAGGCGTTCTACAAGGTCCAGGCCTACCGGCAGAGCCCCGCGATGGGTGAAACACGCGTGCAGTACGATGCCTACCAGTTGCTGCCAGTGAAGGTAATCGCCGCCGATGGCTGCACTACCCAGGCACGGTATGACTACCGGCACTTGCAGCCGGTGGACGTGGTCGACCCCAACAACAATCGCCAGCAAGCCAGCTATGACGCCTTCGGACGCTTGTCGCTGAGCAGCTTCTTCGGCACCGAGATGGGCGAGCCGGTGGGCTTTGCACCGTTGCAGGGCCAGACCATGGCCGGCAGTATTGCCGAAGCGATTGCCGACGACGCCGCTGGCCTGGGTGACTGGGCCATGGCCTATATCCATGAAGGCGATGCCTGGATGGGCGAGGTGCCCGCCGTTGGTGTGACCGACAGCTACGCGCTGGGCGAGCAGGTAATGGCCGGTCGCGTGACCCTGAGTGGGCAGTTGCGTGCCTCCGCTCGCAAGGGATGGCAGCAAGGCCTGTTGGCCGACGCGGTCGCCGAGACTCTGGCGCCACTGGCCAGCTATCCTCGCCAGCCGGTTCGCGTGGCGGCGTTCCAGGCCGATCGCTACCCCGGCGACCCCGAGCGCCAGGTACGCATGAGCATCGAGAGCTTCGACGGCTTCGGGCGCAACCTGCAAAGCAAGCAGCGGGTCGAGCCCGGCATGGCCCACCAGGTGGACGGTGACGGCATGCTGCTGGCCGAGGATGCCCATGCCGATCCACGCTGGCGGGTCAGCCAGCGCGTGGAGTACGACACCAAGGGACAGGTGATTCGTGTGTACCGTCCGTACTTCGCCAACAGTGATCGCTATATCGATGACGCCAGCCATCGCGATGCCGAGCACAGCTACCATGACCTGCAGCGCTATGACGCTCTGGGACGGCCGACGGAGACCTGGACTGCAGCCGGCTGGTTGCGCCGCCAGCGCCATACCCCTTGGTACAGCATCAGCGAAGACGAGAACGACACGGCCGAGGAGGTGCTGGCGATGCGCGCTGCCGAGGCTTGATCCCTGCCGCCGCTAGCCCGGCGGACACTGCTCGCAGGGCGGCATGTCGCCGCCCTGTCGAGCCATGAAGTGACAGCGTCGCTTGCCAAGCCCGGTGAGCGTCAGTTGTCTAGTGGGCCTGTGGCGAGGTTCACCAAAAGTCTGGGGACAAACGGTCATTTGCCTCCAGTCCAGACACGGCGCGGGCTAGCGCCGTCACCCACACAATACCCACATGTTATCCACAGTCTGGCACCTTGCAATGACCCCCAGACCGCATTATCTTGTATCCCCGGCGCGCAAAACCACTACATGTAGGGTTTCGCCTGAAAAACCAAGCACAAGTCAAAGCAAGAACTCAAGCCCTTGCAGCGTGCTTTCCCCGAGTTTTTTCGCCCACGAATTCTCCGCCTGCCGCTACCTGCGGACGGCCGCATTTTCCGCTCTTTCCTACACCCGGCTGAAGGCCTCGGCCTTCCGCGGACAGCTTTTCGGTGACGGACCCAACGATTGGCGTCCGCTCAAATTTTTGAACGTGGAGATACTCACCCCATGCAAACCGACACAACTCGCGAGAACTCGCCGGCCAAGGCGCCGCAGGCCAACGATGCCAATCTGGATCTGGCCGCGACCGCTCCAGGCCAACTGCGCGTGATCAAGCGCAACGGTACCGTGGTCGGCTACACCGACGACAAGATCACCGTGGCCATCACCAAGGCGTTCCTTGCAGTTGAAGGCGGCAACGCCGCCGCCTCGTCGCGCATCCACGACACCGTCGCGCGCCTGACCGAACAGGTCACCGCCACCTTCAAGCGGCGCATGCCATCGGGTGGCACCATCCACATCGAAGAGATCCAGGACCAGGTCGAACTGGCCCTGATGCGCGCCGGCGAGCAGAAGGTCGCGCGCGACTACGTGATCTACCGCAACGAGCGCTCCAAGGAGCGCGCCACCCGCACTCCGGCCGATGCACCGGTCGAAGCGCACCCCAGCATCCGCATCACCAAGGCCGACGGCAGCCTGGCGCCGCTGGACATGGGCCGCCTGAACACCATCATCAACGAAGCCTGCGAAGGCCTGGCCGAAGTCGACGGCGGCCTGATCCAGAAAGAAACCCTGAAGAACCTGTACGACGGCGTAGCCCTCACCGACGTCAACACCGCCCTGGTGATGACCTCGCGTACCCTGGTCGAGCGCGAGCCGAACTACTCGTTCGTCACCGCCCGCCTGCTGATGGACACCCTGCGCGCCGAAGGCCTGAGCTTCCTGGAAGTGGCCGAAAGCGCCACTCACCACGAGATGGTCGACCTGTACGCGAAGGCACTGCCTTCCTACATCGCCAAGGGTATCGAGTTCGAACTGCTGAACCCCGTGCTGGCCACCTTCGACCTGGAAAAACTGGGCCGGGCGATCAACCATGAGCGCGACCAGCAATTCACCTACCTGGGCCTGCAGACCCTGTACGACCGCTACTTCATCCACAAGGATGGCGTGCGTTTCGAACTGCCGCAGATCTTCTTCATGCGCGTGGCCATGGGCCTGGCGATCGAAGAGAAGAACAAGGAAGACCGTGCGATCGAGTTCTACAACCTGTTGTCGTCCTTCGACTACATGGCCTCGACCCCGACCCTGTTCAACGCCGGCACCCTGCGTCCGCAGCTGTCGAGCTGCTACCTGACCACCGTACCGGACGACCTGTCGGGCATCTACGGCGCGATCCACGACAACGCCATGCTGTCCAAATTCGCCGGCGGCCTGGGCAACGACTGGACGCCAGTGCGCGCGCTGGGCTCATACATCAAGGGCACCAACGGTAAATCCCAAGGCGTCGTACCTTTCCTGAAGGTCGTCAACGACACCGCCGTGGCAGTGAACCAGGGCGGCAAGCGCAAGGGCGCGGTCTGCGCGTACCTGGAAACCTGGCACCTGGACATCGAAGAGTTCATCGAGCTGCGCAAGAACACCGGTGATGACCGTCGTCGTACCCACGACATGAACACCGCCAACTGGATCCCCGACCTGTTCATGAAGCGCGTCTTCGACGACGGCAAGTGGACCCTGTTCTCGCCCAACGAAGTGCCGGACCTGCACGACCTGACCGGCAAGGCCTTCGAGGAGCGCTACGAGTACTACGAAGCGCTGACCGAGTACAACAAGATCAAGGTATTCAAGACCGTCCAGGCCAAGGACCTGTGGCGCAAGATGCTGTCGATGCTGTTCGAAACCGGCCACCCATGGCTGACCTTCAAGGACCCGTGCAACCTGCGCTCGCCGCAGCAGCACGTGGGCGTGGTCCACAGCTCGAACCTGTGCACCGAGATCACCCTGAACACCAACAAGGACGAGATCGCGGTCTGCAACCTGGGCTCGATCAACCTGCCGAACCACATTGCCGACGGCAAGCTGGACACCGCCAAGCTCGAGCGCACCATCAACACCGCCGTGCGCATGCTCGACAACGTGATCGACATCAACTACTACTCGGTGCCGCAGGCGCGCAACTCCAACTTCAAGCACCGCCCGGTCGGCCTGGGCATCATGGGCTTCCAGGATGCGCTGTACAAACAGCACATCCCGTACGGTTCCGATGCCGCCGTCGAGTTCGCCGACAAGTCGATGGAAGCGGTCAGCTACTACGCCATCCAGGCGTCCTGCGACCTGGCCGACGAGCGTGGCGCCTACGAGACGTTCCAGGGCTCGCTGTGGTCCAAGGGCATCCTGCCGCTGGATTCGCAACAGATCCTGATCGAGGCCCGTGGCCAGAAGTACATCGATGTCGACCTCAACGAATCGCTGGACTGGGCGCCGGTCCGTGCCCGCGTGCAGAAAGGCATTCGCAACTCGAACATCATGGCCATCGCGCCGACCGCGACCATCGCCAACATCACCGGCGTGTCGCAGTCGATCGAGCCGACCTACCAGAACCTGTACGTGAAATCGAACCTGTCGGGCGAGTTCACCGTGATCAACCCCTACCTGGTTCGCGACCTGAAAGAGCGCGGCCTGTGGGACTCGGTCATGATCAACGACCTGAAGTACTACGACGGCTCGGTACAGCAGATCGAACGCATCCCGCAGGAATTGAAAGACCTCTATGCGACCGCGTTCGAAGTGGACACCAAGTGGATCGTCGACGCAGCCAGCCGTCGCCAGAAGTGGATCGACCAGGCCCAGTCGCTGAACCTGTACATCGCCGGCGCTTCGGGCAAGAAGCTCGACGTGACCTACCGCATGGCCTGGTACCGTGGCCTGAAGACCACCTACTACCTCCGTGCCCTGGCCGCGACCAGCACCGAGAAGTCGACCATCAGCACCAGCAACCTCAATGCAGTGTCGAGTGGCGGCAACAGCGCCCCGATGCAGGCCGCGCCAGCCGGCCCGGCACCCGTGCCAAAGGCCTGTGCAATCGACGAGCCGGATTGCGAAGCTTGTCAGTAAGCGGCGGCTAGACCCTGAAGCCCGCCTCACGGTAACGTGAAGCGGGCTTTTTTGTGCTCGGCGCGCGGACGCTGTTCTCGCACATCCCGAAACACCGCACGTGGAACCTTCCCCCCGGTTACCCGTCAACCCCTCGAACCCACCTCGGATTGGTCACTACCATGAAAACCACCGCTGCCCTGCTCCTGGCCTGTATGGCCGCCCCAGCCTTTGCCGCCGAAATGTCGCACAGCAACAGCGACATGACCCCGATGCAGCACGAGTACATGATGAGCATGGAGACCATGCAGAAATCCATGCACGAAGGCGGCATGGAAACCGACGCCGACGTCGCCTTCGCCAAAGGCATGCTGGCCCACCACAAGGCCGCATTGGACATGGCCAGGATCGAGTTGAAATACGGCAAGGACGCTGAGATGCGCAAGCTGGCCGAGGACATCATCAAAGCCCAGCAGGCGGAAATCGATCAGATGGAGACGTGGGTCAAGAAGCATCAGAAGTGATGTAAGCTTTCGCCCTATCGCGCTCGCCCCCCACTTCAAGGAGTCCGCCCATGAGCAACCGCCAAAGCGAAATCGCAGCCGCCCTGGCCGTGATCCCGCCGTTTGCCGATGACCACGCCATCGACCAGGAAATGGAACGCCGAAAGGCGTTCATCAAGCAGTGTCTGACCACGGCCGGCTTGAAGGTTCTGGTACTGGGCATCAGCGGAGGCGTCGATTCGCTCACGGCCGGGCGCCTGGCACAGGTGGCCATCGAGGAACTGCGCGAGAGCAGCGGCGACCCTGACTACCGATTCATCGCAGTGCGTCTGCCCTACAACGTCCAGCACGACGAGGACGACGCTGCCGCCTCGTTGCGCTTCATCAAGGCGGATGTCGAAGAAACGGTGAACATCGCCGATGCCGTGCAAGGCCTTGCCCAGCAGACAGCACAACTGCACGGTCTGAGCGATGCCCGTCGCGACTTCGTCATGGGCAACGTCAAGGCACGGATCCGCATGGTCGCGCAGTACACCATCGCCAATGCCAACAATGGCCTGGTGATCGGCACGGACCATGCCGCCGAGGCCGTCATGGGGTTCTTCACCAAGTTCGGTGATGGGGCGTGCGACCTGGCGCCGCTCAGCGGGCTGGTGAAAAACCAGGTTCGTGCCATCGCCCGCCGGCTTGGGGCACCGGACAATCTGGTGATGAAAGTGCCAACGGCCGACCTCGAAGAACTGCGACCCGGCAAGCCGGACGAAGACGCCCATGGCGTGAGCTACCAGCAGATCGACGCGTTCCTCCACGGTGAGCCGGTGGGCGACGAAGCCTATGGGATTATCGTGAAGGCGTACGACCAGACGCATCACAAACGTGTGTTGCCGTTTTCGCCTTGATTTCCCTTCGATGTGCGGTTGATCATCTGAACAGGTCAGGGAGATCAACCCACAATGAAATTGCATCAACTGCGCGCACTTGTCTGTATTCATGAAACCGGGAGCCTGCAAGACGCCTCGCACGTGCTGCACCTGACGCAGTCGGCATTGAGCCGGGCGATGAAGGAACTGGAAAACGAATTGGGGGTTACCCTTCTGGTTCGTTCCAACAAAGGCATGAGCCTGACCGAGCATGGCCAGCGCATGCTGACCCACGCTCGCCAGGCGCTGGAAAGCGTGCGGCGAGCGCGTCAGGAAATCGAAGACATGAAGGGGCTGACCGTGAGCGAGGTCACCCTGGGAGTGACGCCCGTCACCGCGCTGCTGCCGCCACTGCAACAGACCCTTCTGCGTTTCCAGCAGACCTACCCAAACGCCGCGCTGAAGGTACTGGAGATGCGCCCTGCCCAGTTGCTGCAGCATCTGCGCGATGGCCTGCTGGACTTTGCCCTGACGTCGCAAGTGCCAAGCCATGCCGTAGGCCTGGACTGGCAGCCGCTGTGCCGCATTCCCGGCAGCGTGGCGGTGCGCAAGGATCATCCGCTGCGCCACGTGAGATCGCTGCGGTTACTGCAGCACGCCCAGTGGATCAGCGTCGATCCTGTTGCAGACAGCCAATCCCAGTTCAATCAACTGTTCGCCGGCAGCGCGCTGGGCCGCCCGTCCAAGGTGTTCGAATGCACCGCAATGAATCTGGCGCTGAAGATGCTGATCGAGAGCGATGCCGTGATGGTGGTCAGTGAGAGTGCCCTCGGGCCCTGCTGGGCGGGCATGACCGATATGGCCAACTACCTGCATACGCTTGGGTTGCAAGAGGCGGTTCCCGATTTTTCGGTCAATGTGGTGTGCGTGAACCAGGCCTACCTGACCCGGACCGCGAGCCTGTTGTTCGGTCAACTGCAGGCCAGCTTTGCGTAAACGGCCACCTGGACCAACGCCCTGACGGCGACCCCTTCAAAACAGCGGATTAAGACATTCCGAGTTGAGCAATACTCAAGCCCTTGCACGGACCGCAATTTCAGACGCTCCACATCGCCGAATCCCCAGGCTAGAGCCTACGGTCAGTGAATGAAACGGCTTCAGCTCAGAGGCAACGCCTCCCACGGTTACCAACCTTCCCATTTTCCGCTACTCATCTGGATGGTTTTGGGTCGCTCATTCCCCCCAGCAGCGCCATCCGGTATCAGTCATCGCCTGAATCGAAACCAAGCCATAAGCCCTTGATTAAATGTGATGTGCAGTGACCGAACCCATCCCCGACACTGGCCCGCACCACGATTCCGGGTACAGGCCTTACCTATGAAAAGCACTCTTGCCAGCGATTCACCTCTTCCTGTCGCCGATGCACCGCCCGCACCGCAGCCCAACAAGATGCGTCGGGTCATCATCGCTTCTTCCCTGGGCAACGGCCTGGAGATCTACGACTTCACCGTGTACAGCTTTTTCGCAGTCATCATCGGTCAGTTGTTCTTTCCCGGGTCCTCGCCCATGGCCTCGCTGCTCATGTCTCTGGCGACATTTGCCGTCGGCTTCGTCATGCGGCCCTTGGGTGCGTTGCTCATCGGTCGAGTCGCCGACCGCCGAGGGCGCAAGGCTGCACTGTCGCTGACCATTGCCCTGATGACGGTGGGTACCGGAATCATCGCCTTCACACCCACCTACGCCAGTATCGGCATCAGTGCCAGTGTCCTGCTGGTGATCGCCCGGCTGCTGCAGGGGCTTTCGGTCGGTGGCGAAGTGGGTTGCGCGTCGGCGTTCATGATGGAGTCGGGACGCACCGACAACCGTTGCTTCGTGGTCAGCTGGCAGGGCGCCAGTCAAGGCGCTGCCGCATTGCTGGGTGCGGGCACGGGCTTGCTGCTGACCAGCAGTCTCAGCGAGGCATCGTTGCTGGAGTGGGGATGGCGGGTGCCATTCGTGATCGGCCTGCTGATCGGCCCGGTCGGCTGGTTCATCCGCCAGCATCTGGATGAAACGCACACGGCCACCGCCACTGCACCCTCGCTGGGACAGTTGCTCAAGACGCAAAGCCGCACCCTGGTGCTGGGCATCGCCTGGATGTCGGCAACCACCGTGACCATGTACATGGTGGTCTATTACATGCCCACCTACCTGACCCAGACACTTGGCCGCCCGCAGAGCCTGGGGTTTGCCCTGGTCGGCCTGGCCAGCGCCCTGCTCGTCGTCATTACGCCCATCGCCGGCCGTTATGCGGACGGTTTCATTCGCCGCAAGCCGTTGCTCTATGGGGTTACCGGGCTGGCGCTGCTGACGGTCTACCCGGCATTCATGCTCTTGAGCCACGAGAACGTTCTGCTGTGCATCGTGGCCATCATCCTGCTGATTCTACCGATGGCGATCGGACTGGCGCCGAGCATGGCCATGCTGCTCGAAGCATTCCCCCGGGAACAGCGGGTGACCGGCATGTCGATCATCTACAGCGTCAGTGTGACGCTGTTCGGTGGATTCTCACCGCTGCTGGTGACATGGCTGATCAACGTCACCGGCAACCCATTGACCCCGGCGCTGTACCTGGTGGCCACCGTGGCGCTCAGTCTGTGTGCCCTGCGCCTGCTGCCAGAGCATCCCGGCCGCGACTGATCGTTCAATACACTGCAACACAGAGGAAGATGCCCATGAGCGAGCCCATGGTTCACCCGCACCTGCTCAGCACTGCAACACGATTTGCGACACTGCGCCAAGACATCCACCGCCACCCCGAACTGGGGATCGACACTTTTCGCACCGCGGCAATCGTGGCCGAAAGGCTCGCTGCATGGGGTTATGACGTCCATGCCGACGTGGGCAAAGGCGTTGTGGGAGTACTCAGGCGCGGGCAATCCACACGTACGCTGGGCATCCGAGCGGACATGGATGCATTGCCCATCCTGGAGCGCAACGGGCTGCCCTGGGCAAGCGAGCGTCCAGGCTGCATGCATGCCTGTGGCCACGATGGGCATACTGCAACCTTGTTGGCGGCGGCGGAGCATCTGGCGGCAGACGCTCGATTCGACGGCACCTTGAATTTGATTTTCCAGCCGGACGAGGAAGGTTTGACGGGGGCGCGCTCGATGCTGCAAGCCGACCTGTTCGCCAGGTTTCCCTGCGATGCGGTCTATGCCTTCCACAACATGCCCGGCTTGCCGGTCGGGGTGGCCGTGGTTCAGTCCGGCGCCTTCATGGCGTCTTCGGAAGAAGTGCAGATTACCCTGACAGGCCGAGGTGGCCATGGCGCCATGCCGGAACGCGCCATTGACCCTATACCAGCCCTGGCAGGCATCATCACTGCGTTGCAAACGGTGGTTTCGCGCAACCTTTCGACCAGCGACGCTGCGGTGGTGAGTGTGGGCAAGGTCCGCGCCGGTACCGTCTACAACATCATTCCAGAGAGCGCCACCCTGATGCTCGGTGTGCGTACCGCAACGCCTGCCGTACGCGAAAAGGTGGAGCAACGGATCCGCGAAATCGTGCAGGGGCAGGCAGCCAGCTTCGGCGTCACCGCAGCCATCGAATACCGGTTGCTGGCACCCGTGCTGGTCAATGCGCCCGAAGAAACCGCACGTATGCATGCCGCAGCCTGCGCGGTGTTGGGTGCGGACAATGTGTTGGAGCAGATGCCGGTGCGCTTGATGGGCAGCGAGGACTTCGCCTGGATGCTGAACGAGCGTCCAGGCTGCTATTTCGTCCTGGGGAACGGCACCGGGTCGTTCAATGGCTGCTCGGTGCACAACGACCACTATGACTTCAACGACGCCGTGATTCCCTTAGGCGCTGCGTGCTGGACGCGGCTGGTGGAAGACTATCTGCAACCACTGGGCGACTAGCGCTTGCTTGCCGCCTGAATCAACGCCTTCATCTCGGCCACCGCGGCCTTGAAGCCCACGAACAACGCATGGGCCACCAGCGCGTGACCGATGTTCAGCTCGTTGATCCCGCGAATCGCGGCCACCGGCTCGACGTTGTGATAGTGCAGACCATGGCCGGCGTTGACGATCAGCCCGTGGCCCAGACCGAAACCCACGCCGTCGACGATTCGTTGCAGCTCATCGGCGACATCGGTCGGGGTCTGGGCGTCGGCATAGCGGCCGGTGTGCAGTTCGATAGCCGGCGCACCCACCCGCTTCGAGGCTTCGATCTGGCGCTCGTCGGCATCGATGAACAGCGACACCTCGCACCCCAGCTTGCCCAGACGCTCGACGGCGGCCTTGATCTTGGCCTCCTGACCGGCGACGTCCAGGCCGCCCTCGGTGGTCAGTTCTTCGCGGGTTTCAGGCACCAGGCAGACGTGAGCCGGGCGAATCTGCTCGGCAAAGGTCAGCATGGCCTCGGTGACGCCCATTTCGAAATTCATTCGCGTCTGCAACACGTCCTTGAGCAGCAGCACATCGCGCGGCTGGATGTGCCGACGGTCTTCACGCAGATGCACGGTGATGCCATCGGCTCCGGCTTCCTCGGCGTCGAGCGCGGCCTTGACCGGATCGGGGTAGCGCGTGCCACGGGCCTGGCGCAGCGTCGCCACGTGGTCGATGTTGACGCCCAGCAGAATGCGGTTACAGGTATTCACGAGAACTCTCCGAAAAATCCAAGCCACAGCATACGTGTTGGTCAGGGCTTGCGAAACAGCTCGCGACTGACCAGCGGCCGACCGCCCAGGTGCACCGCCAGGGCCTGGCGCATGAGGCGCTTGGCCGCGGCCAGCGCACCTGGCGTTTCCCAGCTGGCCTGGGCCATGGCCAGCAACTCGGCGCCCTGGAACAACCCTGGCTGCAACAGCTCGACCCGTTCCAGGCCAGCATCCACCAGCAAGCGGTACAAGCCGTCGGTCGCTACAGGTTCACCGTTGACGTCGATGTCCAAGGCGAAGCCATAACCGAGCTGGTCCAACAGGCGCCACTCGAAAGAGCGCAGCAAAGGTTCCAGCGCACGCCCTGCGCCAAGTGCCTGAAGGGTGGCGGCATAATGCTCGAACAGCTGGGGGTGGGGGTCTTCACTGGGCAACAGGCGAATGAGCAGCTCGTTCAGATACAGGCCGCTGAACAGCGCGTCGCCGAGCATCCACACCGCCACCCCGGCGGACTCCATACGCGAAACGTTCTTGAGTTCGCCCTTGCCGCGAAACTCGACCTCGAGCGGTACGAACGGACGCGCCAGGGTGCCCGCCTTGCCGCGCGCATTGCGCAGCACAGCGCGCAGGCGGCCCTGGGGGGTGAGGAAATCGACGAGAGCACTGGTTTCGCGATAGGCGCGCGAGTGCAGGACGTAGGCAGGTTGTGGCGTCGGGGCATTGGACATGACTTACGCAAACCTGTAGCAGCGGCGCAAGCCGCGTCACGAACCCACGCGAACGAACAGAATATCTGCTGCACCCTGTGACGCGGCTTGCGCCGCTGCTACAGGGTGTCGTCCGCGATGTGAAATTACTGGTCGTTGTAGCCCAGCGAACGCAGCGCTCGCTCGTCGTCGGACCAGCCGCCCTTCACCTTCACCCACAGATTGAGCATGACCTTGGAGTCGAACAGCACCTCCATGTCCTTGCGCGCTTCCATGCCGATGCGCTTGATACGCTCGCCCTTGTCACCAATGATGATTTTCTTCTGACCATCACGCTCGACGAGAATCAAGGCATGGATGTGCAGCGTCTTGCCCTGCTGCTTGAATTCCTCGATCTCGACGGTGATCTGGTACGGCAGCTCGGCGCCCAGCTGGCGCATGATCTTCTCGCGCACCAGTTCGGCAGCGAGAAACCGGCTGCTGCGGTCGGTGATCTGGTCTTCCGGGAAGAAATGCTCGTTCTCCGGCAGATGCCCGGCAATCACTTTTTCCAGCGCTTCGAGGTTATGCCCGTGCTGCGCGGAAATCGGCACGATCTCGGCGTTCGGCAGCTGCTCCTGCAGCCAGGCCAGGTGCGGCATCAGCTCAGCCTTGTCCTCGATGCGATCGGTCTTGTTGATCGCCAGGATCACCGGCCCCTGCACGTACTGCACCCGCTCCAGAACCAGTTGGTCTTCGTCCGTCCACTTGGTGCGGTCGACCACGAAGATCACCACGTCGACGTCTTTCAACGCTGCCGAGGCGGTCTTGTTCATGTAGCGGTTCAGGGCCTTTTCATTGCCCTTGTGCATGCCCGGGGTGTCGACATAGACGGCCTGGATCTCGCCCTCGGTCTTGATGCCCAGCATGTTGTGGCGGGTGGTCTGCGGCTTGCGCGACGTGATCGCCAGCTTCTGCCCCAGAATGTGGTTGAGCAACGTCGATTTGCCGACATTCGGACGGCCGACGATGGCTACATAGCCACAACGGGTAACGGGTGCATCAGTCATTGCCATTCTCCACGCCCAGGGCGATCAGGGCAGACGCGGCGGCCACCTGTTCGGCGATGCGACGGCTGACGCCCTGGCCCCGGCTTTTCTCATTCAGAAGGACGACTTCACACTCGACGAAGAACTGTCGGCAGTGCGGGTCGCCCTGGATATCCACCACTTCATAGCGCGGCAGTTCAGCACCGCGCGACTGCAGGAACTCCTGCAGGCGGGTCTTGGGATCTTTGTTGGTGTCGACCAGCGTCAGTCCTTCGAACTGCCCTTCCAGCCAGGCCAGCACGCGATCACGCGCTGCATCCATACCGGTGTCCAGGTAGATGGCCCCGATCAGTGCTTCGAGGGCATCGGCCAGGATCGATTCGCGGCGAAAGCCACCACTCTTCAATTCGCCCGAGCCCAGGCGCAGGTAATCGCCCAGATCGAAGCCGCGGGCCAGTATGGCCAAGGTTTCACCCTTGACCAGACGCGCGCGCAGGCGTGAAAGCTGGCCTTCGCGGGCTTGCGGAAAGCGCTCGAAAAGCGCTTCGCCAGCGACGAAATTGAGGATGGCATCGCCGAGAAACTCGAGGCGCTCGTTGTTGCGCCCGGCGAAGCTGCGATGGGTCAGTGCCAGCACCATCAGGTCCTGGTCCTTGAAAGTGTAGCCCAGCTGGCGTTCGAGGCGGCCCAGGGAAGCGGTCACGGCTTGACCACGCTGAACTCACGATCGAACTTCACCACCACATCCAGATTCTGGATCAGTGGCTCACGCTTTTCGTACTTGAGGTGGGCCTTGAACGTGTTACCCGCCTCGGTGATGCTTAAAACCTTGTTCAAATCCAGATCCTGAATATTGTTGACCTGCATGGCCCGGCTGACGTGGCCATAGAATTCACCCACCGTATCGACCCGGGTGGACTTGTCGGCACCCGCCGACTCGATGGCCTGGGTCAGCGTCCGGTAGTCCATGTAGTGCGGCACCAGCTTGAAAGCCGTACTGGCCACGAACGCGATCACCGCCAGGGTGAGCAACCAGCCAACGATGGACATGCCTTGCTGGGACTTCACTGCGTTCATGCTGGACACCTCTGAAAACATTCGGCGCCGTCCGTGGACGGCGCCGGCGGCGCTACTTGATCAGCCCGACTCGCGAGAAGTGGGGCAAGTGGCTGAGCTTGGGCTCGGGCCAGCTCATCCAGATGGCAAAGGCCTTGCCGACGATATTCTGGTCGGGGACCATGCCCAGCAGTTCCTTGGGAATCGACGGATCGTCCCAGTAGCGGCTGTCGTTCGAGTTGTCGCGGTTGTCGCCCATCATGAAGTAGTGCCCGGCGGGCACCGTCCACTGGCTGTCGGGCGGCGCGCGATAGCGCGACATTTCCTGGCGGATGACGTGCTCGACTTCGCCCAGCTTTTCCTTGTACAACTCGGCGCTGCCCAGGCTGCCCGGCTCGCTGCCGACCAGTTGCCGCGCGATCAATTCGCCGTTGACGTACAGCTGCTTGTCCGAGGTGTAGCGAATCTGGTCGCCCGGCAAGCCGATCACGCGCTTGATGTAGTTGACGTTGGGGTCGCTGGGGTAGCGGAACACCATGACGTCGCCGCGCTTGGGATCGTTGACCTCGATGATCTTCTTGTCCACCACCGGCAGGCGAATGCCGTAGGAGAACTTGTTCACGAGGATGAAATCACCCACTTCCAGGGTCGGGATCATCGAGCCCGAAGGAATCTGGAACGGCTCGACCAGAAACGAGCGCAGCACCAGCACGATGAACAGCACCGGGAAGAACGACTTGCCGTACTCGACCAGCAGCGGTTCCTTGTCCAGGCGCTCGACCACCGCCGGCTCGGGCTGGGTGACGCTGCCCTCGTAGGTGGCGATCGCAGCCCGTCGTCGTGGCGCCAGGACGACCAGATCAAGCAAGGCCAGCAGACCACAAACGGCTACGGCGATGACCAGCAACAGCGGGAAATTTAGTGACATAGGACTCGACTATTCCAACCTGAGCACAGCAAGGAAGGCTTCCTGTGGAATTTCCACGTTGCCGACCTGCTTCATGCGTTTCTTACCGGCCTTCTGCTTCTCCAACAGCTTGCGCTTACGGCTCACGTCGCCACCGTAACACTTGGCCAGTACGTTCTTTCTGAGCGCCTTGACAGTGGTCCGGGCAATGACCTGTCCGCCAATGGCGGCCTGGATTGCCACATCGAACATCTGCCGAGGGATCAGCTCCTTCATTTTCTCGGTCAACGCACGGCCCTTGTAGGCCGCATTGTCGCGGTGCACGATCAGCGCCAGGGCATCGACCTTGTCGCCGTTGATCAACACATCCAGCTTGACCAGGTTGGCCGACTGGTAACGCTCGAAATGGTAGTCCAGCGAGGCATAGCCACGGCTGGTGGATTTCAGTCGGTCGAAGAAGTCCAGCACCACTTCATTCATCGGCAGGTCGTAGCGAACCTGAACCTGGCTGCCGAGGAATTGCATGTCGCGCTGCACGCCGCGCTTCTCGATGCACAGGGTAATGACGTTGCCCAGGTGCTCTTGAGGCACAAGAATCGTCGCCGACACGATCGGCTCGCGGAAGTCCTCGACGGACGAGGCGTCCGGAAGCTTCGACGGGTTGTCCACATAAATGGTTTCACCGGTCTTCATGACCACTTCGAAGATCACGCTCGGCGCCGTGGTGATCAGGTCCAGGTCGTACTCGCGCTCCAGGCGCTCCTGGATGATCTCCATGTGCAGCATGCCCAGGAACCCGCAGCGGAAACCGAAGCCCAGGGCATCGGAGCTTTCCGGCAGGTACTGCAGCGAGGAATCGTTGAGGGTCAGTTTCTGCAAAGCGTCGCGGAAATCTTCGAAGTCTTCCGAGCTGACCGGGAACAGCCCGGCGTAGACCTGCGGCTGAATGCGCTTGAAGCCGGGCAGCACGGCAACATCGGGCGTGCTGCTCAAGGTCAGGGTGTCGCCGACCGGCGCGCCGTGAATGTCTTTGATGCTGCCGATGATGAAGCCCACCTCGCCCGCCTTGAGGTCGGCCGTGGCGGTGTGCTTGGGCGTGAAGACGCCGACGCTGTCGACCAGGTGCACCTTGCCGGTGGACTTGACCAGAATCTTGTCGCCCTTCTTCACCCGGCCATGGCGCACGCGCACCAGCGAGACAACGCCCAGGTAGTTGTCGAACCAGGAGTCGATGATCAACGCCTGCAACGGTGCTTCGATATCGCCGGTAGGGGCTGGAATGGTCTGCACCAGGCGCTCGAGCACGTCGATCACGCCCATGCCGCTCTTGGCGCTGCAGGCCACGGCGTCGGTGGCGTCGATGCCGATGATCTTCTCGATCTCGTCCTTGACCTTGTCCGGGTCGGCCTGGGGCAGGTCCATCTTGTTCAGCACCGGCATCACTTCCAGGCCTTGCTCGATGGCCGTGTAGCAGTTGGCCACGGACTGGGCTTCGACGCCCTGCCCCGCATCCACCACCAGCAGCGCGCCTTCGCAGGCCGCCAGCGAGCGGCTGACTTCGTAGGTGAAGTCGACGTGCCCAGGGGTATCGATGAAATTCAGCTGGTAGGTTTTGCCGTCCTGCGCCTTGTAGTGCAGGGTGACGCTGTGCGCCTTGATGGTGATCCCGCGCTCACGCTCCAGGTCCATGGAGTCCAGGACCTGGGCCTCCATTTCGCGGTCGGCCAGGCCGCCGCACATCTGGATGAACCGATCGGCGAGGGTCGACTTGCCGTGATCGATGTGGGCGATGATGGAGAAATTGCGGATATGACTCAAATCACTCACGGGTCAACACTCAAAAAGGCTGCGGGCCGAACGCCCAACGAAAAATAGCCGGGAATTGTACCTGAATAACGTTCGGGTGTGGGAGCGGTGGGTCGAGGGGTGGTTGTACGGACGTCTTCGCGGGCACAGGGCCCGCGAAGGCCACACCACCGCTCACAAAAAAGGCGACCCGAAGGCCGCCTTTCGTTCATACACCCAACCTGCTTACTCAGCCAGCTTGAAGGTGATGAAGCTCGCCCTGCCCTGACGCAGCACGCGCATGGACACCGAACGATTCTTCGGCAGGCCCTTGGCGATATCGGCGAACTGCTTCGACGACTCGATGGCCTGGTTGTTCAAGTGCGTGATGACGTCGCCGGGCTGCAGGCCGATCAGCGCAGCCGGACCGTCCTGCACCTCCTTGATGACCACGCCGCCCTTGAGCTCGAGTGCCTTTTTCTGTTCGGTGGTCAGCTCTGCCACCGACACACCCAAACGATTGCTGCTGCGCTCGGTCTGGGCCTTGGCGCCTGTATCCAGGTCCTGATCGTCATCCGGCATCGCACCAACGGTTACGTCGATCGTGCGGCGCTTGCCTTCCCGGATCACTTCCAGGCTGGCCTTGGCACCGGCCTTGAGCCCTCCGACCAGGTGCGGCAGGTCGGCCGACATATCGATCGGCTGGCCATTCATGCTCAGGATCACATCACCTACCTGCAAGCCGCCCTTGGCTGCCGGGCCTTCTTCGAGCACCTGGGCAACCAGTGCACCGGCCGGCTTGTCCAGGCCGAACGACTCGGCCAGGTCCTTGTTGACCTCTTGAATGACCACGCCCAGCCAGCCGCGGCTGACCTTGCCGTCCTTCTTGAGCTGGTCCGAAACGTCCAGGGCAACGTCGATCGGAATGGCGAATGACAAGCCCATGAAGCCGCCGGAACGGGTGAAGATCTGCGAGTTGATACCCACCACTTCACCGTTCATGTTGAACAGCGGGCCACCCGAGTTGCCCGGATTGATCGCCACGTCGGTCTGGATGAACGGCACGTAGGCGTCATTGGGCAGTGTACGGCCCTTGGCGCTGACGATGCCCTTGGTGACCGAATGGTCGAAGCCGAACGGCGAACCGATGGCCAATACCCACTCGCCTACTTTCAACTTGGCCGAATCGCCCAGCTTGACCGTAGGCAGGTTCTTGCCGTCGATTTTCAACAGCGCCACGTCGGTGCGCGGATCGGTGCCGACCAGCTTGGCCTTCAGCTCACTGCGATCGGACAGGCGCACGATGATTTCGTCGGCGTCGGCGATCACGTGGTTGTTGGTGAGTACATAGCCGTCGGCCGACACGATGAAACCCGAACCCAACGACTGCGCTTCGCGCTGACGATCGCCGCGCTGCGGGGAACGCGGTCCACCGCGCGGCATGTTGCGCTCGAAGAACTCGCGAAACATCGGCGGCAGGCCTTCCAGATCTGGCATCTGGCTGGCAGCCACACCGCGATCCGGCAGCTTCTGCGTGGTACTGATGTTCACCACGGCGGGCGAAGCCTGTTCGACCAGCGTGGTGAAATCAGGCAACGCTTCAGCCTGCACGCTGGCAACGTTGCCCAGCATCAGCACTGCCGCGAACAGTGAAAGAAAGGGGTTGAAACGTGTTATCGACATACGGCTCCCGTTCGTAACGAGCATGGTTGAGCAATAGGGTTGTGCGGTCGGCAAAACCGGAATTCGGCCCTCTGGCAATCCCGTGTTCCGGCGCGGCGCACGGCAGCGAACCAGCAACTGCATAACGGTTCGCCCCCGAAGCACAGACCTATAAGAAAAAAACCGGCGGTTTGCAACCTGCATGAAACAGCTTTCACGTTACGTCGCGATGATTAAACCAGCATGAAGGCCTGTCGCGACGCATGGACGGCGCCTTTGGGCGCGCACAGTTCAACGCCGAGCCTGAACATCCTGGCGTTGCATCGACAGGGCTATTCGCTCTGCGGTACCCAACGGGATTTCACCCACTACCGTGATCATCATTTCACCTTCCGAGGTCTTCAACCGTCGCGACACTGCCGCCGTCGGGCCAAGCTGGACGCGGGTATCGCGCGCAGATGCACCATTGAGCGGTTCAACAAATACAGAAAAATGCGCAAGCCCATCGGCGTACAGCAGACTGGTCACACTGGCATTGCTGGCCGAAGATTTGCGCAGGCCTGTCTGAGCCAGTTCGAAGCCAGCCGGGATCCATTTGGAGCGCCACGCGGAGACATCGCGCGGTGCAGTGGCAGCGAGCGCGTGCAATACAGGCTTACAATTTGGTGTCGCCTTCAAGTCAGCGGACGCAGGGGTTCCCACTGCCAGACGCGTGTACTGCAAGCGTTCGAGCAGTCGCCCTTGCGCGTCGATCAACAAAGACTTGAGCAACAGGCCGGTACGTGCGTCCAGATGCATCTCGAAGGCATAGCGGTCGCGATCCCTGGGAACCAGAGTCACCACCACCGCCTCGCGGCCGGCGACCCTGGAAGCTCCGGCAACGCGCAGGTCGTACCACGACATCAACTTGAGCGGATCGACAACGCCATCGGAGCCAACAGGACCTTGCACCACGCCGAGCACTGGGTTGCCCGTTGCGCAGGCCGTACGGCCACCGGCCTGGACACGCTCGGACGCGATACCATCCAATTTGAGCACACGCTCACGCACCCCGCCGTCGCCAGCACGGTGCCAAACCTGATAAGTGGAGAAATCACCGTCACGTTCGTAGACGAACGTGCCTTCGAAACTCTGCGTGCGCTCGGCGCGCGTCATGCTTTCAAGCCACTGAGCTGCATCGGGTGCAGCAGCGGCCGGTGCGGCCAGGCCAAGGAGAAATGGCAGGAGCAGTGCCGCACGCATGATCGGGATTAACGGTTTTCCATGCTCGCGGAACGGGCATAGGGCAGAGCGCTTTCCGAACCTTTGGCGGCAGCTTCCTGCGAATGTTGACGCAGATAACCCGGCAGGCGCTGGTCGTTCAAACCTTCCTCACCTTTAAGCACACCGTTGGCCATCGGCCCTGGTGCGTCGGAGCTGTCGGGCGTGTAGCCCGCCAGAACGGCCGGACCTTGCACCATCGGCGTCGACGGCGCTTGCTGCGCAGGCTGCTGTTGCGCCAGCTCGGCGCCGGTAATGTCGTCCTGGTTGTACAGGCGCACGCCTGCCAGCACGGCGACGGTCACCGAAGCAGCCACGGCCAGACGACCGAGGCTGCGCCATGGGCCGCGAGCAGCCGGTGCCGGCGCAACGTCTTCGGCAATGGCTGCCGACACTGCAGCCGACAGGTCCAGGCGCGGATCCAGAAGGTCCTTGTGCATGACAGCACGAGCGACCTGAAAACGTGCCCATGTGGCACGGGTTTCGGCATCGTCCAGCGCGGTCAGTACCCGACGCAGTTCCAATTCGTCCGCTTCGTTATCCATCACTGCGGACAGCGATTCCTGCAGGGCTTCACGACTCATGGCGTTCCTCTCTTGGCTATCGCCGCTGTCTCAGGATTCCTGCAACAACGGCTGCAGGGCTTTGTCGATGGCTTCCCGGGCCCGGAAAATCCGCGACCGCACGGTCCCCACCGGACACTGCATGACACTGGCAATGTCTTCGTAACTCAAACCGTCGAACTCGCGCAGGGTCAATGCCGTGCGCAGGTCTTCAGGCAGCTGCTGAATGGTTCGATGGACGGTACCCTCGATCTCATCGCGCAGCAGTGAACGTTCCGGTGACTCGAGGTCCTTGAGGCCATGATCGCCGTCATAGAACTCCGCGTCCTCGGAACTTACGTCACTGTCCGGTGGCCTGCGTCCGCGGGACACCAGATAGTTTTTCGCCGTGTTGATGGCGATACGGTACAGCCACGTGTAGAACGCGCTGTCTCCGCGAAAATTGCCCAACGCGCGGTAAGCCTTGATGAAAGCTTCCTGCGCCACGTCCTGGGCTTCATGGGTGTCGTGCACGAACCGCACGATCAACCCGAGAATCTTGTGCTGGTATTTCAGCACCAACAGATCAAACGCTCGCCGATCACCGCGTTGTACACGCTCGACCAGCTGCTGATCCTCTTCCTGGGTTAGCATGAACACTCCTCATGGGTCCGGAAGGAGCGCTGCTCAGGCCATCGTTCAGGCTTGCAACCATAGACTCGGGCTATTCGCAAAAGTTCTCCCCTCCAGGCAAGTTTCCCGCAGGCCTGGATCAAGCCTGCACGGAAAGCGCAGCTCGAACGTGCCGGGCTGCGCCGATAATCTTTCCGTCGAGCGCTGCAACCTGGCATTGCCAATGCAACCACTGTTCGACGCTGTTTCCTTCCTATAGGCAACCTTCTATTGATTGCAGGCTTTCTTGGAAAGTTCCCACAAAAACGAAGGTTTAGGCCTATACGCACGGCTTACTCGGTCCTACAACCGTTCCTATAACTGAAGTGATTCAGCTCGCGCAGCCCAGGTCGAGCGCCTGTTCGCGTAGCGCAAGCGTCGATGCGGCTGCTATAAATGCCGCGCCACGCCAGCGGGAAACCCTGGACTCCGTGCGTCGAAGGTGCCGCTATTGTGCCGCTACCCCCTTGGATATGCCAGCGGGACGTGCACAACAGGCGCGAACGGCACGCTGGATGGCGCTTCACGCAACCTTACTTTCGACCTGCGGATGACCTTCGAATGGGCAAGCAACTGCAACACGATGTTCTGGTGATCGGTAGCGGAGCCGCAGGCTTGAGCCTCGCGCTGGCGTTGCCCGCCACGCTGCGCATCGCGGTCATCAGCAAAAGTGGGCTGGGCGATGGCTCGACGCCCTGGGCACAGGGCGGCGTGGCGGCCGTACTGGCCGATACCGATACCGTCGAGGCTCACGTTCAGGACACGCTCGAAGCGGGCGCCGGCCTGTGCGATGAAGAGGCCGTGCGCTTCACCGTAGAGCACAGCCGGGCGGCGATTCAGTGGCTGGTCGAGTTGGGCGTGCCGTTTACCCGTGAACACGAATCGGATCCCGCGCACACCGGCTTCCCCTTTCACCTGACCCGTGAAGGCGGCCACAGCCAGCGCCGGATCATTCATGCGGCGGATGCCACCGGCGCGGCGATGTTCGACACGCTGTTGGCAGCGGCGCGCCTGCGGCCCAACATCGAACTCATGGAGCAGTGCGCGGCCATCGACCTGATTACCGAACGGCGCCTGGGCCGCGCTGAGGACCGCTGTCTCGGCGCCTACGTGCTGGATCATCGCAGCGGCGCGGTGAACACTCACGCGGCGCGCTTCACCGTGCTGGCAACCGGTGGCGCCGCCAAGGTCTACCTGTACACCAGCAACCCCGACGGTGCCTGCGGCGATGGCATTGCCATGGCGTGGCGCGCGGGCTGCCGGGTCGCCAATCTGGAATTCAACCAGTTCCACCCGACCTGCCTGTATCACCCCCAGGCCAAGAGTTTTCTCATCACCGAAGCGCTGCGTGGCGAGGGCGCCCTGCTCAAGCTGGCCAACGGCGAGCGTTTCATGCCTCGCTTCGACTCGCGTGCCGAGCTTGCCCCGCGCGATATCGTGGCCCGCGCCATCGACCACGAAATGAAGCGCCTGGGCGCCGAGTGTGTGTACCTGGACATCAGCCACAAACCGGCAGACTTCATCCGCAGCCATTTCCCGACGGTGTACCAACGCTGCCTGACGTTCGGCATCGACATCACCCGCCAGCCCATTCCTGTCGTGCCAGCCGCCCACTACACCTGTGGCGGCGTGCAGGTGGACCGGCACGGACGCACCGACGTCCCCCATTTGTATGCCATTGGCGAAACCAGTTGCACCGGCCTGCACGGCGCCAACCGCATGGCCAGCAATTCCCTGCTCGAATGCATCGTCTACGCCCGCTCCGCCGCCGAGCACATCGTTTCCTGCCTGGCCGAAGTCGCACCGCCCGGACCGTTGCCGCAGTGGGACGCCAGCCAGGTGACCGATTCGGACGAAGACGTGATCATTGCCCACAACTGGGACGAGTTGCGGCGCTTCATGTGGGACTACGTGGGCATCGTGCGCACCACCAAACGTCTGCAGCGCGCGCAGCACCGAGTGCGCCTGCTGCTCGACGAGATCGACGAGTTCTACAGCAACTATAAGGTCAGCCGTGACCTGATCGAACTGCGCAACCTGGCGCAAGTGGCCGAGCTGATGATTGCGTCGGCCATGCAGCGCAAGGAAAGCCGAGGCCTGCACTACACGCTCGACTATCCAGATCTGCTGTCCGAGGCACATGACACTATTCTGGAACCGCCCACCTTTGCCGACTGAACTTGAGCCGCAGGCGCAGGCGTCGATGGGTGTCTGCATCCAGGCAGTCAGGCAGGACACAAGCGCTGCGCACCTGTCGCTGACCGGCCAGGCGGAAGCGCAGCACAACCACATGGGGCAGCGCCATGCTGTCGGGGCGCAGCTGCACCGCTTGCCAGCCAGCGGCCGCGGTCCACACGGACCAGCCGCTACGATCACGGCGCAGGCCGGTCACGGCGTGGGGGCTACCGAGCAACACTTGCCGCGGCAATACGTACAGTGCGTGCGCGATGCATAGCGCCGCGGCGGCCAGGTGCACGAGTACGGGCGCATCCATCAGCAGGTTGGCCAGCCACGCCGAGGCCTGCGCCAGCACGTAGAAGGCCAGCAGCCGCCGCGAGGGCTGCCAGTGGCACTCGAAGCGGTTACTTGGGCTGGACACGATCCAGGATCATCCGAACCATGCGCTGCAACTCGGGGTCATCGGACTCGTTACGCTCCATGAACCAGCCGAACATGTCTTGATCTTCACATTCGAGCAGGCGTACGTAGACATCGCGATCCACCTGATTCAAGTGGGGATAGACTTCCTTGACGAAAGGCACCAGCAACACGTCCAGCTCCAGCATGCCGCGGCGGCTGTGCCAGTAAAGCCGGTTGAGTTCAACGTTTTCGACCATGGGGGGCTCCTTGAATAGGCGCGCAGTATACAGAGGCGTCGGTGGGGTGTCAGGGCGGCGGGGATAGCATTCCCCCGGCGCGGGGCTCTATGATGACGTCCAGTCTTTTCAACTCAGCGATGACCCATGTCCGATAGCGCTATGTTCTGCACCCTGACCCACGAGGGCGTCCTCGCCGTTCGCGGCTCGGACGCCGGCAAGTTCCTGCAGGGCCAGCTCACCTGCAACCTCAACTACCTGGACGAGCACACGGCCAGTCTCGGCGCGCGCTGCACGCAGAAAGGCCGCATGCAGTCCAGCTTTCGCATTCTTTTGCAGGGCGATGGCTGTGTTCTGGCCATGGCCCGCGGCCTGCTCGAAGCACAATTGGCCGACCTGAAGAAGTACGCGGTGTTCTCCAAGTCCAAGCTCACCGACGAGAGCGACGCCTGGGTGCGCTTCGGCGTGCAGCACGGCGATGGCGCGCTGAACGCGCTGGGCCTGGACCTGCCCCTGGAAACCGATGCCGTGGTACGTCACGGCGCGCTGATCGCGGTGCGCGTCTCGCCGGCTCGGGCCGAACTGTGGGCGCCTGCCGAGCAGGCCGAGAACCTCGCCACGCGGCTGGCCGAACAATTGGCCCAGGGCTCGCTCGACGATTGGCTGCTGGGGCAGATCCGCGCCGGTATCGGCCAGGTGCTGGAGCCGACTCGCGAGCTGTTCATCCCACAGATGCTGAATCTGCAGGCCGTGGGCGGCGTGAGCTTCAAGAAGGGTTGCTACACCGGCCAGGAAATCGTGGCGCGCATGCAGTACCTGGGCAAACTCAAGCGACGTCTCTACCACGTGCAACTGGCCGGCCCGACGCGTCCGGAACCGGGTGCTGCGCTGTTCTCGCCGGTGCATGGCAGTGCCATCGGCGAGATTGCCCTGGCCGCACCGACGGCCGAGGGCTACGAGGCCCTGGCCGTACTGCAGGACAACGCCGTCGAGGATGGCCGCATTCATCTGGGCAGTCTCGAAGGCCCTGCGCTGGCACTTCTGACCTTGCCCTATACACTTGATCGAGACCGTGAAATACAGCGCTAGCATGGCCCGCTGCAAGGCCTGCGCACCCCTCTCCCGCTATGCCGAGGCGTCGAATGAATCAGCTGGCCGATACAGTACAAAGGGATTTGCTGGCCGCCATCGACCGTGACGAGCTGGTGTTGCCGACCATGCCGGAAGTGGCCCTGAAAATTCGTGAAGCGGCCGAGGACGACAACGTCAGCGTCAATCGCCTGAGCCAGGTCATCGCTCAGGACGCAGCGCTGTCGGCGCGCCTGCTCAAGGTGGTCAACAGCCCACTGCTGCGCGCCAGTTTCGAGGTCACCGACGTGCGTACGGCGATCAATCGGCTGGGCGTCAACTACAGCAGCAATCTGGCCATCGGCCTGGTCATCGAACAGATCTTCCACGCCCGCGCGCCTGCTGTGCAAAGCCGCATGCGCGAGGCCTGGCGGACCAGCCTGGAGGTGGCCGGCATGTGCACCGAACTGGCTCGACGCTTCACCACCCTCAAGCCCGACCGCGCCGCCCTCGCCGGCCTGGTGCACCAGATCGGCGTGTTGCCGATCCTGACTTATGCCCAGGAGCACAACGAGCTGCTGGCCGACCCGGTGAGCCTCACCCATGTGGTCGAGCATATCCATCCGCGGATAGGCGACCACATCCTGCACAAATGGGATTTTCCGGCCATGCTTGCGCAGGTGCCCGGCCAGTTCCTGGACCTGAACCGGCACAACACCGAAACCGATTATGGCGATCTGGTGATGATCGCCACGCTGTTGCGCTTGCCGCACAACACAGGCCTGCCGATCCTGGTCGAGCATCCGGCGTACCAGCGCCTGGAGATCAAGCAAAGCCCGGTGCTGCTGGCCAGCGATCTGCTGCAGGCCCAGTCGCTGCTGAACTAGAGCGCGAAGTCGACACGCACTTTCAAACCGCCCCTGGCGCCATCGTGCAGGCTGATGCGCGCCATGTGTGCGCGGCAGATTTCCCCGACGATGGCCAGCCCCAGTCCGGTTCCGCTGCTCTGCGCATTGCGCCGGTAGAAGCGCTCGAACACGCGATCGCGTTCGTCCGCCGGAATGCCTGGCCCGTCGTCCTCGACTTCGAGGATGCCGGGGGCCAGCACGCGCAAAATGACGTTACCGCCGGCCGGGGTATGCGCCAGGGCGTTGTCCACCAGGTTGCTGAGCAGTTCGTTGAGCAACGTCGGCTCGCCGCGCAGCCAGATGGGCTCGTCGGCCTCCAATGCCAGCGCCACGCCTCGGCCGTGGGCCAGGGGCGCCATGGCCATGCCCAGTTCGCGGGCCAATTGGCTCAGGTCCAGGCGCTGGGCGCCGCCTTCGGCAATGGCCCGTGCGCCGTTCTCGACCCTGGCCAGCGACAGCAACTGATTGGCCAGGTGGGTCAGTTTATCGGTGCCTTCCACCGCCTGCTGCAGGGTGGTGCGCCAGACTTCCGGCTGTTCGGCGCGCAAGCCCAACTCCACCCTCGCCTTGAGCGCTGCCAGCGGCGTGCGCAACTCGTGGGCAGCATCGGCAATGAACTGCGCCTGACGCTCGAACTGGACG
This sequence comes from Pseudomonas sp. CFBP 13602, assembly GCF_014842725.1. Lineage (NCBI taxonomy): Bacteria > Pseudomonadati > Pseudomonadota > Gammaproteobacteria > Pseudomonadales > Pseudomonadaceae > Pseudomonas > Pseudomonas sp. CFBP 13602. Next base: position 112,184 of record NZ_JACYVT010000008.1, read on the forward strand.
CGCAGGCGCTCGGTGAAATGGTTGAGGGCCTGCACCAGCGGCCACAGTTCGCGCTGGACCTCGACCAGCGGCAGGGGGCGCAGGTCATCCGGCTGACGGTCTTCGACTTCGTCGCGCAGACGCTCCAGTGGGCGCAGGGCGGCGCTGACCGTGACCCATACCAGCAACAAGGCGCCGCCGCCGAGCATGCCCAGGCGCAGCAGGGTGTCGGCCATCAGGCTACGGGCCATCGACACGCGCGCTTCTTCGGTCTCGGCCACGCGAATCTCGGCCATGCCAATCATGTTCGGTTCGCTGACCGCCTTGAGCAGGCTCACCACGCGTACGTCCTGCCCCAGATAACGGCCGCTGTAGAACGTGGCCAGGGCCGGGTAGTCGTCCGTGCGCGGAGTGCCGCGCGGCGGCGCCGGCAGGTTTTCGTAGCCGGAGATCAGCTTGTGGTCGATGTCGTTGACCTGGTAGTAGATGCGCCCGGCGCTGTCGTAGGCGAAAGTATCCAGGGCCACGTAGGGCACGTCGGCACTGAGCGTGCCGTCGCGCTGGGACAGCCCGGCGGCAATGGTGCGCGCCGAGGCCAGCAGGGTCCGGTCATAAGCCGTGTCGGCCGCTTCGCGGCCATTCCAGTAGGCACTCAGACCGCTGGCCAGCATCAGGAAGACCAGCAGCATGGCGAGGTTCCACAGCAGCCGCCAACGCAGGCTGCTGACTTCACGCATCGCGGCTTTCCAGCAGGTAGCCCAGACCGCGGAAGGTGACGATGGCGATCGGTTGCTTGTCGAGCTTCTTGCGCAGGCGGTGCACATAGATCTCGATGGCGTCGGCGCTGGCTTCCTCGTCCAGGCCGAACACCTGCGCCGCCAACTGCTCCTTGCTCATCACCCGTCCCGGACGGGCAATCAGCGCCTCGAGCACGGCCTGCTCCCGGGAGGTCAGGGTCAGCAGCTCCTTGCCCAGGGTGAAGCGCCGCGTATCCAGGTCATAGGCCAGCGGACCGCAGCGCTGCTGCCGCTCTCCTCCAAGCACGGTGCGCCGCAGCAGGGCCTTGACCCGGGCTTCCAGCTCGGTGAGCTCGAACGGCTTGGCCAGGTAGTCGTCGGCGCCCAGGTTCAGGCCATGGACGCGGTCCTTGACGTCGCTGCGCGCCGTGAGCATCAGCACCGGCAAATTCTTGCCCCGCGCCCGCAGGCGCGCCAGCACTTCAAAACCGTCGAGCCTGGGCAGGCCGACGTCGAGTATCGCGGCGGCGTACTCCTCGCTGGCCAGGGCCAGGTCTGCCGCGACGCCGTCGTGCAGCACATCGACGGTCAAGCCGGTGGCCTTCAGCGCCTGGGCGACACTTTCGGCCAACTGCAGGTGATCTTCTACAAGCAGGACACGCATCGGTATTCCTCACGGCCAATCTTTTCTATATCGGAATGATGTTGCCGTAGTACGGTATTCGCTGATGTCAGCGCCAGCTGCGAAAGGCTCATCAACCGCTTTATGTGCCCGAGTTTACAGGCCCGCGCCGGACTGTGAAGCAGTCTTGGCAGATTGACCGCCACTGAAAGCTTGGTGAAAGGTTCGCAACATAAGGTTTCAGCAAGGCGAGTCCGTAGAGACCTGCCACGCAAACGTCACGATACGTTTTCGATAACAAGAACAACAATGGAGAAATACCCATGATCCGCGCCATGCGTCCGCTTGCCCTGGCTGTCAGCTGCCTGTTCATCAGTGCCCCGCTGCTTGCCCAGGAAGAACCCAAACGTCCTGAATGCATTGCCCCAGCCTCGCCGGGCGGTGGCTTCGACCTGACCTGCAAACTTGCCCAAAGCGCACTGGTCAACGAGAAACTGCTGTCCAAACCCATGCGCGTCACCTACATGCCCGGCGGTGTCGGCGCGGTAGCGTACAACGCGGTGGTCGCCCAGCGCCCAGCCGACGCAGGCACCCTGGTGGCATGGTCCAGCGGCTCGCTGCTCAACCTGGCGCAGGGTAAGTTCGGCCGTTTCGACGAAAGCGCCGTACGCTGGCTGGCCGCGGTAGGCACCAGCTATGGTGCCATCGCGGTCAAGAGCGACTCGCCCTACAAGACCCTGGATGACCTGGTCAAGGCGCTCAAGGCTGACCCGAGCAAAGTGGTGATCGGCTCAGGCGGCACCGTCGGCAGCCAGGACTGGATGCAGACCGCGCTGATCGCCAAGGCCGCCGGGATCAACCCGCGCGACTTGCGCTACGTTGCCCTGGAAGGTGGCGGTGAAATCGCCACGGCCCTGCTCGGCGGCCACATCCAGGTCGGCAGCACCGACATCTCCGACTCCATGCCGCACATCCTCAGCGGCGACATGCGCCTGCTCGCGGTGTTCTCCGACAAGCGTCTGGACGAGCCGGAAATGAAGGACATCCCCACTGCCAAGGAGCAGGGCTACGACATCGTCTGGCCTGTGGTGCGCGGCTTCTACCTGGGGCCGAAGGTGACCGACGCCGAATACGACTGGTGGAAAGCGGCGTTCGACAAGCTGCTGGCATCCGAGGAGTTCGCCAAGCTGCGTGACCAGCGCGAGCTGTTCCCGTTCGCCATGACCGGGCAGGAGCTGGACACCTACGTGAAGAAACAGGTCGCCGAGTACAAGACCCTGGCCAAGGAATTCGGCCTGGTTCAGTAATCGGCTTGGGACTGCGGGTAGCCATTCGCGGGCAGAGACCCGCTCCCACAGGGTTGGATGTACACGTCCACTGTGAGAGCGGATCTCTGCCCGCGAAGGCTTCCCTGCCGACACCACCATCGTCCTCCTTCACGAAGGAACATGACCATGATCATGATCGTTCAACGGCTTTTCGCCCTGCTGTTGCTGCTTGTCTGTGCCGGTCTGGCACTGATGGCCTGGCCCTACCAGGCACCCTTTTCCTATGAGCCGGTAGGCCCGCGCGCCTACCCGTTGCTGATGCTGGGCCTGATGAGCCTGGCCCTGCTGTATCTGGTGTTTCGTCCCACTCCGATCGTGCACAGCGAGGAAGAGCCGCCGCTGGACCGCCCGACCTTGAAGAAGATCGCCATGTGCATCGGTTTGCTGCTGGTGTTCGCCGGGCTGTTCGAACCCCTGGGCTTCATTCTCAGCAGCATCCTGATCGGCATTCCGATGGCCCTGCTGTACGGCGGCCGGGCAGTGCCCAGCGTGATCATCATCACCTTGATGAGCATCGGCCTGTACGTGCTCTTCGATAAAGTCATGGACGTGCCGCTGCCCTTGGGCCTGCTCAGCGTTCTGGAGAACTGACATGGATACTCTTGGCTACCTGGGTCAGGGCTTCGGCGTTGCCCTGACCCCCTACAATCTGATCACCGCCCTGTCGGGCACCCTGATCGGCACCGTGGTCGGCCTGCTGCCGGGCCTGGGGCCGATCAATGGCGTGGCACTGCTCATCCCGATCGCCTTCGCCCTGGGCCTGCCGCCGGAGTCGGCGCTGATCCTGCTGGCAGCGGTGTACCTGGGCTGCGAATACGGCGGTCGCATCAGCTCGATCCTGCTCAACATTCCCGGCGAAGCATCGACCGTGATGACCACTCTGGACGGCTACCCGATGGCCCGTCAGGGCCTGGCTGGCGTTGCGCTGTCGTTGTCCGCCTGGAGCTCGTTCATCGGTGCATTCATCGCCACCTGCGGCATGGTCATGTTTGCCCCGATCCTGGCCAAATGGGCGATTGCCTTCGGCCCTGCGGAATACTTCGTGTTGATGGTGTTCGCCATCGTCTGCCTGGGCGGCATGGCCGGTGACAGGCCGTTGAAGACGTTCATCGCCGCGCTGATCGGCCTGTTCCTGTCCAGTGTCGGCATCGACGCCAACAGCGGCGTGTACCGGTTCACTGGCGACAACATCCACCTGGCCGACGGCATCCAGTTCGTCGTGCTGGTGCTGGGCCTGTTCTCGATCAGTGAAATCCTCCTGCTGCTGGAAAAGACTCACCACGGCAGCGTGGCCGTCACGGCCACCGGGCGCATGATGTTCAACCTCAAGGAAGCCGCTTCGGTGTTCTGGGTGAACATTCGCTGCGGCGTGCTGGGCTTCATCATGGGCGTCCTGCCCGGCGCCGGCGCCACCCTGGCCAGCGCGGTGGCCTACACCACCGAGAAGCGCCTGGCAGGTGCCAGCGGCAAGTTCGGCCAAGGTGACAAGCGTGGCCTGGCCGCACCGGAAACCGCCATCGGCGCCACTGCCTGCGGCGCCCTGGTGCCGATGCTGACCCTGGGCGTACCGGGTTCGGGCACCACCGCAGTGATGATCGGCGCCCTGTCGCTGTACAACATCACTCCAGGCCCGCTGCTGTTCCAACAGCAACCGGACATCGTCTGGGGCCTGATCGCCTCGCTGTTCATCGCCAACATCATGCTGGTGATCCTGAACATCCCGATGATCCGCATCTTCACCAAGATCCTCGCCGTGCCGAACTGGGCACTGGTACCGGTCATCGCCATCATCACCGGCATCGGCGTCTACGCGGTCCACGCGACCACCTTCGACCTGTTCCTGATGATCGGTATCGGCATCTTCGGCTACATCCTGCGGAAGCTGGATTTCCCGCTGTCGCCTGTCCTGCTCGGTTTCATCCTGGGCGGCCTGATGGAGCAGAACCTGCGTCGCGCGCTGTCGATTTCCAACGGCGAACTGCAGATCCTCTGGGGCAGCCCGATCACCGCAGGTGTCTGGATCCTGACCATTCTGATGCTGCTGCTGCCGGTGGTTCGTATCTGGCGCAAGCGCGCTGCCATGCGTCGTGCCGCTGCCGATGTTTGATCGGTTCCTGCACAACTGGTGGGGTACACCGTTCGTAGGTCTGGCTGGCGGCTATGTCGCCAGCCTGATCGGCTGGCCGCTGCCCTGGATGATCGGCTCGTTGCTGGCGATCATCCTGGTGCGCTGCCTGACACCTTGGCAATTGGCGGAAATACCCAATGGCCGCAAGCTGGGCCAGTGGATCGTCGGCATAGGCATCGGCCTGCACTTCACCCCCTTGGTGATGGAGCAGGTGGGCGGCCATTTCGGCCTGATTTTTTTCGGAGCGCTGATCACCAGCGTTTCCAGTGCCGTGGGCGTGTGGCTGATGCTGCGCACCGGTGAAGACCGGGCCACGGCTTTTTTTTCCAGCATGCCGGGCGGTTCCGGCGAAATGGTCAACCTGGGCGCGCGCAACGGCGCCGACCTCAGCCGCGTCGCCGCAGGGCAGAGTCTGCGGGTGCTGGCGGTGGTGCTGTGCGTGCCGGCGCTGTTCAAATTCCTGATGGGCGACGGCACACCCATCAGCCATGAAGGCGGCGTCGACTGGGCCTGGCTGGCGTTGATCTTCCCCCTCGCCGGGGTGGCGGCCTGGATCTGGCAGCGACTGGACCAGCCCAACCCCTGGCTGTTCGGCCCCCTGCTGGTCAGCGCTGCCATGAGCGTAAGCTTCGATCTGCACATCGGCCTGCCGGACGGTGGCAGCCAGATCGGCCAGTGGCTGATCGGCAGCGGCCTGGGCTGTCACTTCAATCGCGCGTTCTTTCGCCGCGCACCGTCGTTTCTCGCTCGCACGCTGGTCAGCACCGCCCTGACCATGGCCATTGCCGGCGGCTGCGCGCTGGCCCTGAGCGCCCTGACCAACCTCGACCTGCGCTCGCTGACCCTGGGCATGATGCCCGGGGGCATTGCCGAGATGAGCCTGACCGCCGAGGTGCTGCAGCTGTCGGTACCGCTGGTGACAGCGATGCAGGTGATGCGCCTGCTGTTCGTGCTGTTTCTGGCCGAGCCGCTGTTTCGCCAGTGGCAGAAGCGCCGACCGGTGCCTTAGGGCAGGCGCCAGTCGATGGCGGTCAGCCCGTTCTGTTCGAGAAACTTGTTGGCACGACTGAAATGCCCGTTGCCGATGAAGCCCTTGTGCGCCGACAACGGCGAGGGGTGCACAGAGGTCAGCACCAGGTGCTTGCTGTTGTCGATCAGCTTCTGCTTGCTCTGCGCATGGGCGCCCCAGAGCATGAACACCACGCTGGACTGCTGCTCGCTGACCACTTCGATGATGCGGTCGGTGAACGGCTGCCAGCCTTTTTTCGCGTGGGCGGCGGCATTCGCCCTTTCCACCGTCATGGTGGTATTCAGCAGCAACACCCCCTGCTCCGCCCAGCTTTGCAGATAGCCATGCTTGGGGATGTCGATGTTCAGATCGCGCTTGAGCTCCTTGTAGATGTTCACCAGCGAGGGCGGCGTGGGGATGCCTGGCTGCACCGAAAAACACAGACCATGCGCCTGGCCCGGACCGTGGTAGGGATCCTGGCCAAGAATCACGACTTTTACCTGTTCCAGCGGCGTGGTATTGAGCGCGTTGAAGATCATCGGCCCGGGCGGATAGATTTCTTTCCCCAACGCATGCTCCTGGCGCAGGAATTCGCGCAACTGGGCCATGTAGGGCTTGTCGAATTCCTCACGCAGTGCAGCTTTCCAGCTAGGCTCGAGTTTGATGCGGTCGTCTGTGCTCATATGTTCACCAAAAAGAAGCAGGCACCAAAAAACAGAAGGCACCGGAAATCAGTGGGCGGACGGTAGGAAAGCGGACACGGAAAGTCAAATGCAGACAGGATCGCTGCCACCCTACGCCGGCCATTCGCTATGGCTGTTCCGCGGCTACCGCCCCTTTGATGCGAGGTCACGATGGATTTGAATTTCGAAGAACTCAGTGCCGGCAATGGCGCACGTATCGGTATCGTCTCGCTTGCTGCAGAGAAAAGTCTCAACGCTTTGACCTTGCCGATGCTCGAAGCGCTCGCCGGAAAATTCGATGAGTGGGCGCAGGATGAACGTGTGGTCTGCGTCGTCTTGCGCGGCGAAGGCGAAAAAGCCTTCTGCGCCGGGGGCGATGTGCGCAGCCTGGTGCAGGCCTGCCGCGCTCATCCAGGCGAAGTGCCGCCGCTGGCAGCGCGTTTCTTCGCTGCCGAATACCGCTTCGACTACCGCCTGCACACCTACCCCAAGCCGGTGATCTGCTGGGGCCACGGCTACGTACTGGGCGGTGGCATGGGCTTGCTGCAGGCGTCGAGCATTCGCATCGTCACGCCGAGCAGCCGCCTGGCCATGCCCGAGATCACCATCGGCCTGTACCCGGATGTCGGCGCCAGCGGATTCCTCTCGCGCATGCCCGGCAAGCTCGGTCTGTTCCTGGGCCTGACCGGCGCGCAGATCAACGCCCGTGACGCCCTTGACCTGGGCCTGGCCGACCGTTGCCTGCGCGACGATCAATACGAAGATCTGCTCGACGGCCTGCTGCAGCTGAACTGGCAGGAGCAGACAGCCATGCAGCTGAACAGCCTGCTCAAGGCCCTCGAACACGATGCGCGCGACAGTGCCCCAGCGGCGCAGTGGCTGCCGCGCCGGGCCGCCATCGACGCCCAGCTGGACGTCAGCGATGCGCCGGGCGCCTGGCATGCACTGGTGCAATGGCAACGACACGAGGACCCCTTGCTGGCCAAGGCCGCCAGCAACCTCGCCAAGGGCTGCCCGCTGACCGCGCATTTGATCTGGGCGCAATTGGCCCGTGCCCGCCACTTGTCGCTGGCCCAGGTGTTCCAGATGGAATACAGCTTGAGCCTGAACTGCTGCCGTCATCCCGAATTCAGCGAAGGCGTGCGTGCGCGCCTGATCGACAAGGACAACCAGCCGCACTGGCACTGGCCCGATGTCGACCATGTACCGCAGGCAGTGGTCGAGGCGCATTTCGGCAAGGCCTGGGAAGGCCGTCATCCGCTGGCGGATCTTTGTGATTACTGAATGGCAGGTGAAAAACGAAAACGGCGCCCCTGAGGGCGCCGTTGCTGGCTAGTGTCGACCGCCGCGGCCCGGGCCACGGTCGGAGCCTCGGCCCCGGTTCCAATCCTGGCCGTAATGCCGCGCCGGCCCGTCGCGCCAGCGTGGATCGGGGCCGCGCCCTGGCCTGAACCCCGGCCGGTAGTGCGGAGCAGGCGGACCGTAGTAGCGCGGCGGCGGCACCGCGTAATACCGAGGCGAAGAAAAGTAGCGCGGCCCCTCGTAGTAGCGCGGTGCCGGCGTCACGTAGTAACCACTGCCGTAGGGCTGGCTGTAGGGGTAGTAGCCGCCTCTGGGCGAACTGTCCACGGAATAGACTTCGGTGCGGTAGTAACCTCCCCCTCCATAGGGCACACAGGCACTTGTCAACAAGCCCAATACCACGATCAAAAGAGCTCTAGGGGACATAAGCGGCCTCCTGGACCGCGAGAGGGATCGAACCAGCACGACTGGTCGTTACCCGGAACGATGGTTCTGGGCATAACTCAGACAGCGGAAAAGATACTGCATTTCACACGGCAATAAATTGATACAAAGCGTTCTGCATTGACGCTTTTCGCCGACCTGCAGGGCGCTGAAGTAGAATGCCACGTTCATACCTTCACGGATCGCTCATGACCACGCTCGCGCTGACCGACAGCCGCCTTTGCCCAGCCTGCGGCGGCCGCAACGACTGCACATTGGCCGATGCCAAGACGGCTGCACAGCCGTGCTGGTGCTACACGGTCAGCATCGACCCCGCTGTGCTGCGAGCTTTGCCCGAGCATTTGCGCAACGCCGCCTGCTTGTGTCCGCGCTGCGCGCGAGTGAATGAGCAACTGCCTGAGTCGGAGGCATAGCGCAGCAATGCGTCTGGACAGATTTCTTTCCAATTTCGAACGCTTCAACCGGCAGCAGGTGCGCCTGGCCTTGATCGCAGGACGGGTCCAGGTGGATGGCAGCGTGGTCCGCGACCCGCTGCATGCTGTCTCTGAGTTCAGCGAAGTACGGCTTGACCAGACGTTGTTGCAGGCCGGCTATCCTGCTCGCTACCTGATGCTGCACAAACCACCTGGTTGCGTCAGCGCCACGCAGGATCCGCAGCATCGGACCGTTCTTGACCTGCTCGAGGTGCCCGACAAGCACCAGTTGCACATCGCCGGGCGACTGGATTTCAACACCACCGGGCTGATGATCCTGACCAACGATGGGCAATGGTCACGCCGCCTGACCCAACCGGCAACCAAGCTGCCCAAGGTGTACCTGGTCGAGACCGAGCAGGTCATCGAACCCCATTACGTCGAGACGTTCGCCAAGGGCATCTACTTCGCTTTCGAAGACCTCACCACCCTGCCCGCCCACCTCGACATCCTCGGCCCGCGCCTGGCGCGCCTGAGCATCGTCGAAGGGCGTTACCACCAGGTGAAGCGGATGTTCGGCTACTTCCAGAACAAGGTGCTCACGCTGCACCGAGAGCGCATGGGCGCGCTGGTACTCGATGACAGCCTGCAACCCGGCCAGTACCGCAGCTTGAGCGCAGAGGAGATCGGTCTGGCTTGAGGGGAATCGAGCAGAGAAACGAAAATTAGCGCTTCAAATTGCCAGGCGCTTCTGGTACAAAGTCAGCCGCCCGGAGCAGGTGTCGAAAGACGCAGTGCACCGAGGTCGCCAAGCTGGCACTCGAGTTCGCAATGAACTGCCAGCGGCACGGAAACAACGCGTCATGCGGGTATAGTTTAGTGGTAAAACGAAAGCTTCCCAAGCTTTAGTTGAGGGTTCGATTCCCTCTACCCGCTCCATGTTTCAGGCAGTATTTTCATTTCCCTACCATTCCCGCTCAGCTTCGTATCCGCCGAATGCCGTTCGACATACTCCGTAGAACATTGCCTCCGACGTAACGAATTTGCGGCTATCTGCTTTGACAGCTCTTGGATATCATCAGCCAATACCGCGAGCGGAACGACCAGCGACACCGTGTCCCACACGGATTGACGTCTCACTGCAGGTGGCCCGCACGGGTGTGCTGGATATGGTTTGGGGAAGCAACACGTACGCCAAGACGTTTGCAAACCAGCGTGCTCACCTGACAATCCACTATTTGTGCATAGAGCCAGCGTATATCTGCCACAGGAGGTCGACATGCCCATACACGCTAAAAGAACTGTCAAGGCTGAAAACCCGCATATCGAAGCTGCCGAGCGATTTCGTCAGTTGGCTCAGATCCTTGCAAGCGATCCAGCAGAGGCCAAGGCTTTTCGCCTCAAGACCGGGATCTACAACAGTAAAGGTCAGCTCAAGGCCTCTTATCGCTGATGTACCAGCAGCTTCCTTCGTTCGTTCTTGGCTTCCATGGCTGCGATCGCGAGATCGGGGAAGCTGTTCTTGCAGGCGACCACATCGCGGCAAGCGTCAATGACTATGACTGGTTGGGTAGAGGTGCCTACTTCTGGGAGAACAGTCCCGAACGCGCGTTTAGCTACGCCGAACATATCAGTAAGTACACCAAGCGCGGTAAGGGGTGGATCAAGCATCCCTATGTCATTGGCGCGGTCATCGACTTGAAGCTGTGTCTCAACCTCACTGATGAGGGCGCACTGGAAGAGCTACGCGGCGCTTACGAGATCCTTGTCGCCACCTCGGACGAAATCCCGATAAACCGACCTGGATTCAACGCAGACCAGGACAACCTGCTCAGACACCTGGATTGCGCCGTGTTCATGACCCTTCATGAAGCCAGAGATTCGGTGGGTCTTCCTGAGTATGCATCGGTGCGTTCTCCATTTTTGGAAGGGCCGCAGCTTTACCCAGGCACTTTTTTTCGCAAGCAAACCCATGTTCAACTCTGCATCCGCGACGCGTCTTGCATCAAAGGCTATTTCCTCCCCAGGAACAGCGACGGATCACTCTTCCAGCCCTGACTAACTAAATGTAGTTTCCGGGACTTTCAGTCCGATCTTCTCCGCAGCCTCATCGACCACCAGCCTAAACCGCGTCAATGCCGGTGAACGAACTTGCCCGCACTATACGTGCGACAAAATAGCGCACGTATGAAAATGTACATCGTTCAGCAAACCGCGCTAAATGACCGCCCCTTCGCGGCGACTTCATTGATGAGTTCGTTGAGACGTATCCGACCCTGGATTGCCTGCTTGGCGATCTTGATGAACATTCTGGCCATGCCGCTCAGCCGTGCGATGCAAGCGCCCGATGTAAATCTCATGATGTGGGGCGGATTCTGTTCCGGGGGAAACTCGAGCGTCGTTTCAGCTGAGTTTCGCCAGGCGATCGAGGCGCTTCAGATACCTCAATCCGAACCCGAACGCGCCATGCACCATGTGGACTGCTGTTGCGGCCATGCCGGGCTGGCGGCCCTGCCCTCGGATTACTACCGCCATTTCCTGCCGCAGTACACCCCCAGGGTCATTCTTGATGATCCTGAACTGCCAACCTTGCACCCAAGGATCCGCTGGCCCAGCCTGAGTCCACGCGCCTCCCCTTTCGCCTGATCGCAACACCGCCCACTGCGTGCGGTGCTGCTCGCTTTGAATTCGTTCCGCGATCCGCGACGGTTGCCGAACGCCCTTGAAGTTTCTTGATGATCAGGAAGTGCGTCCCATGCCTGCTCCATTTTCTTTGCGCCATGCAAAGCGTTTGTCTGTGTCCCGTTCCATATGGCCCGTATTGTCGATAGGCGTACTGGCATCCAGCCCGCTGTCCTTGGCACTGGCTGAAGCCGGCAGGCTGGAAAACCCAACGCTCACCTTGGGCGCCGTGAGCGTTCAAGGCTCGACCAGCGGCCCTTTGGCCACCCGCAGTGTGCTCAGCTCAGTGGATATTCTGGGCGCTGACATCCTTGAAAAAATGCCGGTCAACTACAGTTGGGAGCTTTTCCGCCGCGCCCCGGGGGTGATGCTGACCGAGTTCAATCAAGGCACCACTTCGGGAAAAATCTCGTTCCGCGGCTTCAATGGTGAAGGTGAAGTGAACGCGGTCAAATTATTGATCGACGGCATCCCCAGCAACAGCAACGACGGCAACATGCCGTACATGGACATGATTTTCCCCATGGAGTTGGACAGCATCGAGGTGGTGCGTGGCACCAGCGATGCGCGCTATGGCCTGAACAACATTGCCGGCAACGTCAATATGCTGACCCGCACCGGAGGCGACTACAGCAAGGTACGGCTGCGTTATGGCAGCTTCAATACTCAGGAAGCGCAACTTGCCAAGGGCATTGAAAGCAGCAACTGGTCGCAGAACTATTTCTTTGCCTATCAGAAATCCAGTGGCTACCGGGATCACGCCGAAGCAGACAAGTTTTCAATGTCGGGCAAGTGGTTCTACACACCGGATGACGACAGCTATCGCATCGGACTGATCGCTCGTCACTACGAAACCGAAGCACAGGAGCCGGGCTATCTGGCCGAAGCCGATGCACGTCATCATCCGGAAATGACCAACAGCTTCAATGCGACGGACAAGGGCACTCGGCGCATGAACCAGATCAGCTTGAATTTGGATACCGACTTGACCGATACGCTGGCCTGGTCAGCGAAAACCTACGTCAATACCTTTGATGACAGGCGCTGGACGCAATATTGGCGCACGAGCTCACAGCAAGAGCGTGACGCCTACGAGACGCAATATGGCGCGCTCACCTCGCTGACCTGGCGCCCTGAAGTCAGCTGGCTCCACGACTTCGCTCTGGAAAGCGGTGCAGACGTGCAGCAGCAGCAAAACGAAAGCGAACGCTATCGCACCAGGGACCGCGCTCGTCTGGCAACTACCCGCGATCAACGATTCGACTTCGACATTTACGGCGCTTATGTCCAGGCTGAGATCAAACCTTTCGAGTCACTGAAGATCGTGCCGGCCTACCGGGTCGACAAGATCCAGGGCACCTTCACCAACGAAATGATCGGCAAGGATTACGACATCAACGACTACGGGCTGATCAAGCAGCCAAAGATCAGCGTTGTCTATTCACCGTGGGACGTTGCCAGCGTCTATGCAAACTGGGGGCGTACCTTTCAGGTGGGCACAGGGGCTGCGGCTTACAAGATTCCGCCCAGGGACACCGATCTGGCGCCCTCGATCAACGAAGGTTGGGAAACCGGGGTCAAGTTCACTCCGGCCGACTGGATGGACGGACGTTTAGCTTATTGGCAGCAGGAAGCTTCAGGAGAGGTCAGTCGCAGACTGAACGACCCTAGTGGCGAGTCCGACAACGTCGGAGAAACCCGGCGCTGGGGCTACGATTTGCAGATGAACCTGTACCCCAACGAGCGCACCGACATCTGGTTGGCCTACTCTTGGCAGTACTCGAAGATTCTTCAGCCGAGCAGCTCGCTGCCTGACAGCAAAGGCCAGGAAATCGACCATATCCCCCATCATCTATACAGCGCCGGCATCAGCTATGACGCGACACCTGCATTGCAACTGACTGCATGGATGAACGGGCAGACCGACTATTACCTGGAGCGTGAGAACACGAAAAGACGTTATGGCGGCTACGTTCTCATGAACTTAGGCGCGACGTATCAAGTGACTCAGTCAGTCAGCGTAGACTTGCAATTGAAGAACCTTGCCGACCAATACTATGAATACGTTTGGTACGACCCGGACGGCGCTAGGGCATCCCTGCACTCACCAGGCGATGGTCGTGCGATTTACGCCGGAGTGACCGTGGACTTTTGATCGAGCAAGATCGCTGGGGCCTGTTTGGCCCCAGCAACACGGAAGACCGAACCAATACCCATACCGAGTTGGGTATCAAGCACGCGACCTGAAGAAAGTGTGATTCACCGGGTTTTGCCTTCCACTTCCATTGCGCGAGAAAACATCCGCCGATACTCGGATGGCGAGGTGCCGAGTTGCGCGCCGAATTGCTGCCTCAAGGATAACGGCGTTCCAAAGCCGGCCTCCCCGGCAATGCATTCAATGGGTAGATCCGTGGTTTCGAGCAGCTGTTGCGCCCGAGCCACTCGCTCGGCATTCAACCATCTGGATACGGTACCGCCAGTGGCCTCCCTGAAACGCCGAGTGAATGTGCGTCTGCTCATTTTTGCCTTGTCCGCGAGCACGTCCAACGGCAACTCGCTGGCCAGGTTCATTCTGGCCCACGCCAGTACTTCGGATAAATGGGTCTCGCTGGAAAGCTGCGACAGAGGATGCTCGACGTATTGCGCTTGACCGCCCTGCCGGTGAGGCGGCGTCACCAGCATCTTCGCCGTGCGATTCGCCACGTCGGCGCCAAGTCGCTGCCGAACGAGGTGAAGGCAGCAGTCAATGGCCGCTACCGTTCCTGCAGAGGTCACGATGTTGCCGGCACTGACATAGAGCACTTCAGGCCTGAAACACGCTTTCGGGAAACGCCTGGCGAACTCGTCCCTTACAGCCCAGTGAGTAGTCGCTTCTTTACCGTCCAGTAACCCGGCGTCGCCCAGGACGAATGCACCCAGACACAATCCGACTATGAGCTTGCCCTGCTCATCGGCGAGCTGCAGCGCTTTCACGAGTTCGGCGGACGCAATAACCGATTGATCGCCCCACGCAGGGATGACGATGACGTCCGCTGCCTCCATCAGCTCAAGGCCGTGCGCGACTGCCAAGCCGATGCCTTGATCACTGGTCACCATACCTGGCAGCTCTGCGCAGTAACTGACCTCGTATCGGGGTGCGCCAGGCGCTGATTGCGCCGTACCCAGCACCATTCCCGGTACCGAAAGGTGGAAGAGGCTCACGCCGTTGAACGCCAGAACCGCTACACGGATGGATTGCATGGAGGAGCCTCTCCAGATTATCGACGTCGCCAAACAAAGCAACAGATTGGCCCGATTATATCGAACTATGTCATTCAGGCCACTGTTGCCTACTTTCCCATTACGCAAGAATGGAATCATCCACATATCAACAGGATGTATCTCCATGAATATCAGAAACCTCCCCTTTGCGCTCAGCATGGCCTGCACTGCAGTCGCCATGCCGGTATTGGCAGGCTCGAACCTATCCGAGACACCCGATGCGGCTCATGCAGTCAGCCTGCAGCAGGTTCGCAACGCGACGGTGAAAATCACCTATGGCGCTACGACCTTCTTGATCGATCCGATGCTGTCCAAAAAAGGAACCTACCCAGGATTCGAGAACACTTATCGCAGCAACCTGCGTAACCCGTTGGTCGACCTGCCTGAATCAGCTGAAAAAGTGATCTCCGGCGTCGACGCGGTCATCGTCACTCACACGCATCTTGACCACTGGGACGATGCCGCACAAAAAGCGTTGCCCAAAGACATTCCGTTGTTCACGCAGCATGAAGAAGATGCGAAGTTGATTCGTTCCCAAGGTTTCAAGAACGTCCGCGTTCTTCAGGGTGATGCCGAATTCAGCGGCGTCAAACTCACCAAGACAGGTGGCCAGCATGGCACTGACGAAATGTATGCCGTGCCCGCTCTCGCGAAACCTCTGGGTGAAGCAATGGGCGTCGTTTTTCAAGCGCCGGGCTACAAGACCCTATACCTCGCGGGGGACACCATCTGGCGTAAAGGAGTGGACGAAGCTATCGCGAAGTATCACCCCGAGGTCATTGTGCTGAATGCCGGCAAAGCCAAGATGACCGGTTACGAAGGCGCAATCATCATGGGCGAGGAAGATGTTCTGCGTGCAACGAAGGCCGCGGAAAACGCGAAGATCGTTGCTGTGCACATGGACGCTGTCAACCACATGTCACTTACGCGTGAAGAGCTGCGTACCTACGTCAAGCAGCAAGGTATCGAGCGTCACGTCGACATTCCGGAGGACGGTGTTTCACTGAAGTTCTGATCGCGGACGCCAGCTTGATGCCCCGTGAACAGTTCGGTCCTTACAGAGCCAACACATTGATAATACGACTGGAGATGACTCATGAAACGAGGTCTTGTAGTAGTTGATTTGCAAAACGAATACTTGCCCACTGGCAACCTGCCGTTGACCAGGATTGAAGAGGCCGTCGCGAATGCAGTGCGGGTGATCCGTGATGCACGCGATGCCGGCATTCCGGTGTTTCACATACGGCATGAGACGGACAATGAAGGCGCCACGATCTTCGTCAAGGGAAGTGCCGGTGCGCAAATTCAATCCGCGGTAACGCCCGAGGACCGCGACCCTGTGATTGTCAAAAAGCACATCAATGCCTTCAGGGAAACCGATCTGAAACAGCGCCTGGATGCTGAAGGTGTAGAGGAAATCGTAGTGATAGGGGCGATGAGCCATATGTGCATCGACGCCGTTGTACGCGCCGCTGTAGATATGGGTTACCCGGTCACGGTACTGCATGATGCGTGTGCCACCTTGGATCTGACTTTTCGTGGTGTGACTGTGCCCGCAGCGCAGGCCCATGCGGCAGTGATGGCAGCATTCGAGTTCGGCTACGCCAGCGTCCAATCCGTCGACGAGTACTTGTCGGCTTGAAAGCGTAGTAACTCGGTCAGTCGGAGCCCGTAAGGGCTCTCTCTAGGGGAGCGGCCCGATAACGGAGTTGTCTCGTTCAAGATCAAGCGGTGATCAAAATTCAAGGTCAATCTGCCACCCGGGAACGCCGTTTCAGAACACAAACCGGTGCCCCATCTCCCCCTCCATCCACGTCAGAAACCGCCTGACCCTGGGAAAGGACGAATGGGCTTTTGGGAACACCAAGTGGTGAGCAGCAACAGCGGCACTCAACGATTCAGGTGCAACTTCCACAAGTGCGCCCGACGAGAGATATTTCTGCGCCAGCAGCGTACTTTCCAGTGCAAAACCAAGGCCGTGGCTTGCAGCCTCCAATGTCATGTAGGAACGATCGAAGCTCAACGCATAGGGATGTTCGGGGCGGGCCAGGCCGTGCTGTGCGAACCATTCGGGCCACTGGAGCAGCGTCGCTTCCGAGAGGATCAACTCCTTGTTCAACAAGTCACCGGCGCTGACGACTGGACGCTTTGCCAACAACTGTGGAGAAGCCAGCACCGCAAAGGCTTCGTTGCGCACCGTTCGCACTTCATAGCTGGGCCAGTTGGGAAGGCCATGGCGTATATCGACATCAATCTTGTCCCGACTGAAGTGCAAGGACTCATAGGAACACGACAGGTTGATCTGGATATCGGGATGACTCACGCGGAATGCTTCCAGGCGCGGCATCAGCCAAAGCAGGCCGAAGCTTGGAGAGGAGTGCAGTCGCAGGCAGTCGAGACTCACGTCACTGGCGGCTCTTTCGGTCGCCACCTCGAGGCTGTGCAGCAAACCGGAAATATCCTTGAGGTACTGCTCGCCCACCGGGGTGAGGGTGACGCCACGGGCAGCGCGCACGAAAAGCTGTCTACCTATCATCGCTTCCAGATTCGCCAACTGATGGCTGACAGCTGAGGGTGTCAGATTCAATACTTCGGCCGCCCTGGCGAGATTGCCAAAGCGGGCCGTTTGCTCGAAGGCTTGAATGGCCCTCAGCGGTGGCAGGTCCCGGGGCGCACTGTCGTGAAGGCGCATAAGTACTCGGCTCTTATTGTTGAGATTTTCTGGGCGAGTCTTATTCAATCATCCTGCGTGTCTGGTGACGAGAAGTGAATTTTCCTCAGCTAGCAGTGAGGCTTGCAATATTGCTGGATGCGCGTGCGAGGAACACCCTGAGCCATCGATTTTCGAATCGAATCATAAAAACAATCACAGGAATTCCCCATGCTTCTTCAAGGCAAAGTTGCAATCATCACCGGTGCTGCATCTGAACGCGGAATCGGTCGAGCCACTGCCATCACGTTCGCCCAGCAGGGTGCCCATGTCGTCATCCTGGACCTCGATGAATCCGCCGCGCGCGACGCCGCTTCGGCGTTGGGTGAAGGCCATCTGGGAGTGGCCGCCAACGTCGCAGACCAACATCAAGTCAAACAAGCGGTCGACAAGGTCATAGCGCGCTTCGGTCGAATAGACATTCTGGTCAACAACGCGGGCATCACCCAGCCGATCAAGACCCTTGACATCAGCCCTGCCGACTACGACAGAGTGCTGGATGTAAGTCTGCGCGGCACTTTGCTCATGTCTCAAGCCGTCATTCCGTTCATGAAGAGTCAGGCCTGCGGAAGCATCGTCTGCATGTCGTCGGTATCGGCTCAACGCGGCGGCGGCATATTCGGCGGACCGCACTACAGCGCGGCCAAGGCGGGCGTATTGGGCCTTGGCAAGGCGATGGCCAGGGAATTCGGGCCGGACAACATTCGCGTCAATTCCATTGCTCCCGGTTTGATTCATACCGATATTACTGGCGGCTTGATGCAGGACGAGCGTCGTCACGCGATTATCGATGGCATCCCGCTAGGTCGCCTCGGCGCGGCTCAGGATGTCGCCAACGCTGCGCTGTTTCTTGGAAGCGATCTGTCTTCGTACCTCACTGGCATCACGCTAGATGTCAATGGCGGCATGCTGATCCACTGAGGACAGGTAACCGGGTCGACACTGACCCGTGTTGTTCTAGATCAATGGCACGCTGGGCAACTGCGCCTGGCCGTCTATAAAAACAAGAGATCGGACAATCATGATGACTTCCATGACGCTCGAAGCGGTTTCGACCGTGCGCTCGAATGCTTATCGCAAAACCGCCTGGCGGCTGATGCCTTTCTTGATGCTCTGTTATCTGTGTGCGTATTTGGATCGTGTGAACGTTGGCTTCGCCAAACTGCAAATGATGAGCGACTTGTCGCTCAGTGAAACTGTGTACGGCCTCGGTGCCGGCATGTTCTTTCTTGGCTACTTTCTCTGCGAAGTTCCCAGCAATCTGATTCTTCACAAAGTTGGGGCGCGTCGATGGATCGCCCGCATCATGATCTCGTGGGGCATCATCTCTGCCCTCTTCGCCTTTGTGGAAACGGCCTGGCAATTCTATGTGCTGCGCTTCCTCCTGGGCATTGCTGAAGCAGGCCTGGCGCCGGGGTTGCTGCTTTACCTCACCTACTGGTTTCCCTCGTATCGCCGAGCCAAGATGACCGTGCTCTGGTTCATTGCGATTCCACTTTCAGGAATGATCGGCGGGCCTCTTTCCGGCTTGATCATGGCCAAGTTTGCAGGCTTTCATGGATGGGCCGGCTGGCAGTGGATGTTCGTCATCGAAGCGATACCTACGGTCATTGTTGGCTTTTTCGTACTGGCGTATCTGAAGGATGGCGTACACCAGGCCACTTGGCTCACCGATGAAGAAAAGGAGCTTGTGAACAAGGAACTGGCGGAGGACAACAGTCGTAAGGTCACTCACGGTTCGGTACGTGATTTTTTGCGCGACCGTCGCCTGTGGATGCTGGCGTGCATCTACTTTTGTGTCGTGATGGGTCAGTACGCGATCACCTTCTGGCTACCTACCTTGATCCGCAATGCCGGGGTTTCCGACCCCCTGCACATCGGCTTGGTCACCAGCTTGCCTTACATGTGCGCAATCGTGGCAATGCTGTTGATGGGCCGAAGTGGCGACAAGCACCGCGAACGTCGGTGGCACTTGATTGCACCCATGATCGCAGGGGCCTTGGGCCTTACGTTGGCAGCCATCTTCGGTGGAAACCTGGTCATCTCTGTCCTGAGTCTCTGCCTGGCGGCGGCAGGGGTTCTGTCTGCCTCCTCCCTGTTCTGGATGCTACCGACCACACTGCTGGGCGGGGTTTCTGCCGCTGCGGGAATCGCCGGCATCAACAGCTTTGCCAACCTCGCCGGCTTCTGCTCGCCCTACCTGATTGGCTGGATCACCACCACGACCGGATCAAGCGCGATAGGGATGTACCTCATCACCGGCGTGCTGTGCATGGGTGCTTGCCTGGTACTGCGAATCCCCGCCGCTTCGGTCAATCGTTGAGTCAACGGAGTACATGCAATGACTGCTATTTCATCCAAGGTTTCTGAAACATCACTGGCACAACGCGCCCTCAATATCCGTCGTCATGCGCTGCGCATGGGCCAGGTTCAAGGTCAAGGCTACGTCGGTCAGGCATTGGGAGCGGCTGACTTGCTCGCTGTGGCCTACTTTCACGCGTTGAACTACAAGCCCCACGACCCCGAATGGGAACAACGTGACCGCTTCTATCTCTCCATCGGCCACTATGCCATTGCGCTGTATGCGGCACTGATCGAAGCGGAAATCATCCCGTTGGACGAGCTCGAAACCTATGGCTCCGATGACAGCCGCCTGCCGATGTCCGGGATGGCAACCTACACCCCTGGCATGGAGATCACAGGCGGCTCGCTGGGCCAGGGTCTGGGCATTGCCGTCGGTGCGTGCCTGGGGCTCAAGCGTAAAGGTTCTGACTCGTTCGTCTACAACCTGCTGTCCGACGGTGAACTGAACGAAGGGTCGACCTGGGAAGCGGTGATGTCAGCCTCTCACTGGAAGCTCGATAATCTGATCGCCATTGTGGACGTAAACAACCAACAAGCGGACGGCCGCTCCAGCGAAGTTCTGGCATTCGAGCCCATCGTTGACCGTTGGCAGGCGTTCGGTTGGTTCACGCAGCGAGTGGATGGCAATGATCTGGACGCGTTGGTCGAGGCTTTCGATGCCGCACGCAGTCATTCGCAAGCTCAACCGCGAGTGATCATCTGCGATACCAAAATGGGTAGAGGCGTGCCGTTTCTGGAAACTCGGGAGAAGGCCCATTTCATTCGCGTGGATGAGCATGAGTGGAACCTGGCCTTGAACCACCTCGAAGAAGGAGACACTGTATGAACGACTTGAAGAACGACACTGCCCAGGCTCCAGTGGCCGCCAAGAAGAAACTCACCACCTCTGCAATGATTGCGTCGATTGCTTCTGAAGGTCAGGCAACCCGATCGGCCCCTTTTGGCCTCGCCCTGGCGGCCCTGGCTGCAGACCGACCTGATATCGTTGGGCTCTCCGCCGACCTGGCCAAATACACCGATCTGCATATCTTCGCGCAGGCACATCCTGACCGGTTCTATCAGATGGGCATGGCTGAGCAGCTGCTGATGAGTGCCGCTGCAGGCATGGCGCGCGAAGGCTTTGTTCCCTTTGCCACTACCTATGCCGTGTTTGCCTCGCGCCGTGCCTATGATTTCATCTGCATGGCAATCGCCGAAGAGAATCTCAACGTCAAGATCGTCTGCGGGCTGCCAGGTTTAACGACCGGTTATGGCCCCAGCCATCAAGCCACCGACGATCTGGCCATCTTCCGCGCGATGCCGAACCTGATGATTGTCGACCCCTGCGATGCGCTTGAAATCGAGCAAGCCGTTCCCGCCATCGCCGCTCACAACGGCCCGGTGTACATGCGTTTGCTGCGCGGTAACGTTCCACTGGTGCTGGATGAATATGGCTACACCTTCGAGATCGGAAAAGCCAAGACCCTGCGCACAGGCAATGACGTTCTGATCGTCTCGACCGGCTTGATGACCATGCGAGCCCTGGAGGCAGCCAAGGCGCTTCAAGCCGATGGCATTGATGTTGCGGTACTTCACGTACCCACCATCAAGCCGTTGGACGAACAAACCATTCTGGCGGAAGCTCGAAAGCCAGGCAGGCTGGTCGTGTCGGCAGAGAACCATTCGATCATCGGTGGTCTGGGTGAAGCAGTGGCGACTGTCCTGCTGCGCAATGGCGTGACGCCCGCATTCCGGCAAATTGCACTGCCCGACGCCTTTCTCGACGCTGGCGCTCTGCCTACACTGCACGACCGTTATGGCATTTCCACTCAAGCCGTATGCGCTCGGATCAAGAGCTGGCTTTGACTCATTTCTCGGGGGCTGTATGCCCCCGATTCAGAGAAGGAACAGCCCGATGGACACAGATAGGCTCCTTGATCCGTCCTATGAATTCTTCCTGACCGAGCCCTCCAGGCAGTGGACTCGAGAAACCCTTGCAAGCATCCGGGATGATATCCACAACGACTATCGCTCAGCCGACACGGCCCACGGTCAGCAACAATGGACTGAGAGTGATGCCGACTGTCCACCTGTACGTTTGCGCATTCATCGACCAAGATCCGAAACGACTCAGAACCTACCATTGCCGGCCATCCTGTACATCCACGGGGGTGGCTTTGTTCTGGGTTGTCCGGAGATGGCGGACGGCTATCTGGCCGACCTTGCCGCCGATCTTCAGGTCGTCGTGGTTGCAGTCGACTATCGCCTGGCGCCGGAACATCCTTTTCCGGCGCCCCTCGAGGACTGCTACAGGGCACTGACCTGGATCTATCTCAACTCACTTTCTCAAGGGATAGACGAGCATAAAGTAGTCATCATGGGCCACAGCGCAGGGGGCGGGCTCGCTGCCGCTTTGGCGCTGTTGGCAAGAGACAGGGAGCAACGCAAGGCTGCAGGTCTGGTCATGATTTACCCCATGCTTGATCATCGAACGGGGTCTGCATCATCGCTCATGAATAACCCGGCGACGGGCAGGCTGAGTTGGTCGCGAGCAGCGAATCATTTCTGTTGGCAGTGCATGCAAGGTGAATACGACGCCAATGATGAACGAGCGTATTTATTGTCTCCCTCGCTCGCTCCGCATCTTGAGGGCCTTCCACCAAGCTTCATCGGTGTTGGCGCGCTGGATCTGTTTTTGGAAGAAGACGTAGAGTTTGGTCTGAAATTGTCACGATCCGGCGTTCCGGTGGAGATGCACGTCTACCCCGGCGTACCTCATATGTTCGATCAGTACCCGGGGGCCGTTACAGAGCAAAGCAACAGCGATGTGAGGAGGGCACTCGGGAAGATGGTGCACGTTGCAGTGGCAAACTGAAGCATAGTCAGACGCCAATCTTCTCTAGTGCGCTGTCTACAGCTCCATCTTGATTTCGCAACTAGGGACCAAGCGGCGGCCCCCTCGCGCCCCTTTGAGCGATCTGCGACCCCGGACAGCGACGCCCTGAAGCGGGACGAAGTGAAGATGATGGTGCAGGTCAATGGCAGGCTGCGTGGGGAAATTCTGATCCAGGCCGACGCCGACCATGACACGATACGTGCCCAGGCGCTGTCCCATGCGGTGTTAAGCAAACATCTGGAAGGGGCTGGAAGGATGATCGTAGTACCTAACCGGTTGGTGAACTTCATCGTCTGACTATTCAGGTGATCCGCTGGAAACAAGAAAACCGGCATTTCTCGCGGGATGCCGGTTTTTTCGTTCAGCCCTGAGTCGGGTAGCGAAGCAGATCAGTATTTTGATTTTTTCCACCCTCCCCGCTCAGCCTCTTAGCCGCCGAACGCCGTTCGCCATACTCCGCAGAACACTGCATCCGGCGTAACGACTCTCAGGCCGTCTGCTTCGCCAGCTCATGGATATCATCAGCCAATGCACAGACGCCGATTCGCCCCCCCTTCTACATCATGCAAATCGAGCACGGGAACGTACGGTCAATCGCCAACTGGAAATGATCGGGAACTTGCGCAGACCGGTATCCCTCTCCTGTAGGTGATTGCTCAGGAGTGATAAACCATGGAAACCTCGATTTTCTGGGCGGCGTCCGCCGTGATCGTTCTGTTGCTGGACGCTTGGGTACTGACGAGCGTCTGGCGAAGCACCAAAAGCTCCGGCACGAAGCTGGGCTGGACGGTGCTGATCTTTGTACTGCCCCTTGTCGGACTCGCCATCTGGGGCATCGCGGGGCCGAGAGGCGTTGCCATTCCGCCAACATCGGATAAACACAGCAAAGGCTGATGCCGATCCTACCCATCTGATACTCGTTGGCTGGCATGTGTTTGATTCGCCATTCACAGGGGTTCGGCTGGGGGCGTTCATATCGCCCAGCCAAGCGTGATCGCGGTCAGTGCCAAATAGCGGAACGCTTTGGCCAGCGTAACCACGACCAGAAAACGCCAGAGCGGCTCACGCATGACGCCAGCGATCATAGTGATGGGATCACCGATGATCGGCACCCAGCTGAACAAGAGCGCCCAGTATCCGTAGCGCAGGTAGGCATTCTGCGCTTTATCCAAGTGGCGCTCACTGATGGGAAACCAACGGCGGTGCCGAAAACGTTCGATAGAGCGGCCCAGGTACCAGTTCACGACAGAACCCAGCACGTTGCCCGCCGTGGCGATCAGTACGAGCAACACCGTTGCGTAGTGTTGCGAAACAAGCATGCCCACCAATACCGCTTCGGATTGCAAAGGCAGAAGCGTGGCGGCACCGAACGCCACGACGAAAAGGCTTACATAGCTGGTTAGTTCGAACACCTTGTCATCTCGCGTGTGAAGGCCTGCTGCGGAGTGAACGTTTCAAACGCAGTTATCCGCAACAGCTCGCAGGTTTCAAGGGCTGATACCGGCTCTGCTGTACCGCATGGTGTGGAAACTGTCCCATTGGCACCAGCTATACAGATAAACAAGATGCAGATGTAGCGCATCGATCAGCACAGATTCGTTGCTCGCAACCTTGCAAAGCCCCCCCGCCCAGCACCCTTCATTTCTCGATCAAACAGCCAGTTACGCCAACTCAATCAGAAAACCACCCAACATTGCGAAGAAATTTCTGACACTGATGTTGACGGTTCAGTTACCTATCCAGCCTAGTAATATCCTCTTACTTGATAGGGACATCCATCATGATCATCCTGGTAGCGGGTATTCATGGCGTGGGAAAAACCTGGCATTGCGAGCATTACGGGCACCGTCGGGGCGTGTTGCACAGCAGCGCTTCGGGTTTGGTCAGGCAGGTGCTGGCCTGTGTGAAATGGAGCGATGATCGCTACGCGACCAATCGAGACCGCAACCGCCAGGCACTGGAACTGGCCGTGACCAGCATCGCCGCCAGTGGCAAGTCGATGCTGCTGGAAGGAAACGTGGCGTTGATGGGTAAGCGCCCACGTTCGTCGGGCACCGATCTGACGGCGTTCGAGCGGCTTTCCCTGGGGGCGATTGTGTTGCTGGAGAGCGATCCGTGGACGGTGTTGAAGCGGTTGCCGGCCAGTCACGCTTCGCCGACCGAGGTCGAGGTGTTCCAGCACCAGGAGCGCGAGAGCGCGCGAGCCGTTGCGCGCCACCTGGATATTCCACTGATGCTGCTGCGCGACTGCAGTGATCACACCTTTGGCCAGACCCTTGATGCCTGGCTGAAGCGCGGGCAGCCCATCTCCATTGATACAGCCAGACGCCATCCACCTGGATTTCATCGCCAATACCGCTGAGAAGCATTGCTGCGACGAGATGCCGCTCGTCGCCTCGACGGCACCTTGCGTGCAAGACGCTGGCCCAATGCTTGTACCCCAATCACTGCGGAGATGCACCATGATGATTAGCAAAAAGCTTGCCTCGCTGGCTCTGGCCGGTCTTCTGTCGGCCTCGTCGTTCGCGGCGATTGCGGCATCCAATGACAGCAACCCTACTGCCACCCCGGAAGCACCATCGGGCAAGCAGGTCATTCCAGGCACCGACAAATCGCCCGACAATGGCAACGCCACCGGTATCGACGGCAAGACCGGTTCCATGAGCCAGGGCGCAGACGCCGGCACCACCGACGGTGGCCCTACCCCGATGGGCGCGACCAAAGGCGATGGCAGCTCGGGCAACAGCGGCGGCAACGGCAGCGGCGCTGGCAAATAAGCCCACCGCACCTTCTGCAGCGGCGCGAATTCCGTCCTTCAAATTGCCAAGCGCAATTGCAAGGTCAACCGGATTCGCGCCGTTGGCGTTTCCGCAGATCAGTAACCGTTGCGTTGAAGAACCTCGATCACCGATTCAGCGGCAGGACGCTTGTAGAACTTCAGCAGCTCGCTGGTACGGTTGGTGAAGATGCCATCCACGCCTGCGTCACTGACCTTCTTGAAATCGACCGGCTCGTCCACGGTATACACGTGCACCAGAAGACCTTTGTCGTGGGTCAGCGTGTTCATCCACGGCTGAACCAGGTCCATGTAGCTCTGCTCTCCCCCCTCGGTCAACGCTGCCGAAGGCCCGGTACCCACCGCGCCGTTGGCTTTGGCAATGTCCAGCCAGCGCTCGAACTCGGCACGGTCGCGGGGCCGTTGCTGGGCGTAGTAAGCCGCTTTGTCCTTCATGCCGGACGCTGCGAACGTCACCTTGGATTCGGGCTCGATGCTGCCCTCGCCTACCCATAGCAGCAATACCTTGGGCACCTGCGGCATTTCCTTGGCCAGCAGCTCCAGGCTGCCTTTTTCGAACGTCTGCAACACGACCCGGTGCTGACCATCGAGCCAGCCACGCTGCTCGAGTTTGGCCTTGAGGTCACGCTCGATACCAGGAAACTGCTGCGGCACCTTGGTTTCGATGTACACCCCAGGCGTGTGCGTACCGCCTTGCGCCACGTCGAGTACCTCATCCAGGGTGAGAATCTTCAAGCCTTTGTAACTGTCACGGGCGCGCTCGGGGTGCGCTGCATTGAACCAGCTGCCGGCATCCAGGGTTTTCAGCTCCGCCAGGGTGAAGTCGCTGGCCGGCTTGTCCTTGCGCTCGGGAAACTTGCTGGCGATGTCGGTGGTGCGCAGCAAGGTATCGTCGTGCAGTGCGATCAGTTGCCCGTCGCGAGTGCGCTGCACATCGAGCTCCAGATAGTCGGCGCCCAGGTCACGGGCCAGCAGGTAGGCCGGCAGTGTCGATTCCGGTGCATCGAACGAAGCACCTCGATGGGCAATGACCGCAGGGTGGGGAATGTTGGCGGCGTGAGCCAACTGATCGGGGGTTTGCCCCTGGGCCGAGGCAGCTGCGCCCATGGCAGCAGTGAGGCAAAGCGTCTTGTACAGGTGTGCCAACATGTGTAGTCCTTCCACGGATGATCGAAAACGGCGCGGTTTGATGCCGGTGAACCGACCCAGCATAGACGGCGTCGGATGACAGGACATGGCGTGATAGAGTCGCGCCCTTGCCCAAGACACGAGTAGAACGAATCATCACCATGGCACATGACACCTTCGACGCCCACCTCGACGACTGGCAAACCCTGCACAGCCGTCAGCCTGCACAAAGCCTGTTGCTGGGCAACGGCGCCAGCCGCGCGGTGTGGCGCAGCTTCGCCTACGACGGGTTGTTCGAGCGCGCGCAAAAGGTGCGCAACAAACCCTTGAGCCTGACCGATTTGGCGTTGTTCAAATCGCTGCAGACCCGCAGCTTCGAACAGGTGCTGGCGGTGCTCAACAGCACCGTTCGGGTCAATGCCGCCCTGGCGATCAGTTCCACCGCCCCGCTCAATCGCTACTATGCGATCAAGGAAGCGTTGATCCATGCGGTGCGCAGCGTGCACATTCCCTTTCGCCTGCTCGATGAACAGCGCCTGGCCGCGCTCAACCTTGCACTGCGCGCGTTCGACACGGTGTACAGCAGCAACTACGACCTGCTCTGCCCCTGGGCCGTGCAGCACGACCCGCAGGGTTTTGCCGAGTTGATGGACGTGGACACTGGTTTCGACATTCGCCACACCGCCTCCACAGGCTGCCGCGTGCTGTACCTGCACGGCGGTCTGCACCTGATCAAGAACAGCGACGGTACGACCCGGCAACGCACCGCCGAGGGCGAAGCCTTGCTCGACGGGTTTGCGATCAACACGCCTGGCGATGTGCCGTTGCTGGTCAACGAAGGCCCCAGTGCGCAGAAGCTGCGTACCATCCGTGATTCGGACTACCTGAGCTGGTGCCACGGCAAGTTGAGCCGGCAAGACGGCACGCTGTGCATCTTCGGCCACAACCTGGACAGCGACGATGCGCACATCCTTCAGGCGCTGCGTCTGGCGCCTGCACAGACCCTGTATGTGTCGATCTTCCCGCTCAGCGATGCCTGGATCATCAGCCAGAAACAGCGCTTCGAAGAACTGTTCGCCGGCTGCGGCAAGACACTGTATTTCTTCGAAGCGACCAGCCATGGCCTGGGCAGTGCGCAATTGAACGTGGCCGTGCCTGCGGTGTTGAAGAAGAAACGTTGAAGACTCGAGCGCAACCAGGCGCTCACCACAGCGATATCAACCCTTTCTCCAGTGCCAGCAGCACGGCCACGCTGCGTGAGCCCACGGCGAATTTGCGACGAATGTTGGCGAAATGGAAATTCACCGTGGCCTCGGAGCAGGCCAGTATGCGCGAGATTTCCCACGAGGATTTGCCTCTGCCACTCCAGACGAGCACTTCCTGCTCGCGCGGCGTCAGCTTGATGTCGAGCGTCACTGCGAACTCCAACCCTTGGCTTGAGCGCTCATGGTGGCGCTCGTCAGGGATGGGTCACAATGCCGGCGACTTGTAGTCCCGATGCCTCACAGCGCCTGGCCCAGCAGACCATCTTCCTGCAGCAGGGTCTGCAGACGCTGCTCGCGAATGCCGTAGAAGGCTTTCAGTTCCTCGATCTTCGCCAGCGCTTCGGCGGACGGGCCGGACGTGTCGCGCTTGACCGCCAGAATCATCTTGTTCTTGTTGGTGTGCTCCAGGGAAATGAACTCGAACACCTTGGTCTCGTAGCCACAGGCGTCCAGCAGCAGGGCGCGCAAACTGTCGGTGACCATCTCGGCCTGCTGGCCCAGATGCAGGCCATATTGCAGCATGGGCTTGAGCAAGCCTGGGCTCTGGATCTGCAGGCGGATTTCCTTGTGACAGCACGGCGAGCACATGATGATCGCCGCGCCACAGCGGATGCCGGTGTGAATGGCGTAGTCGGTGGCGATGTCGCAGGCATGCAGGGCGATCATCACGTCGATCTCGCTGGGCACCACCGAACGCACGTCACCGCACTCGAACACCAGCCCCGGATGTTCCAAGGATGCGGCGGCGGCATTGCACAACTCGACCATATCCGGACGCAGTTCGACGCCGGTGACCTGAGCCTGACGCTGCAGCGAGTTGGCCACATAGTCATGGATGGCGAACGTCAGGTAACCCTTGCCTGAGCCGAAATCGGCGACACGCACGGGCGCATCTGTCCTGGCCAGCACGGACGAGGCAAAGGCGTGGGAAAACACCTCGATGAACTTGTTGATCTGTTTCCACTTGCGCGACATCGCCGGGATCAACTGCTGCTGCTTGTCGGTGACACCCAGGTCATGCAGAAACGGCCGGCTCAGCTCCAGGTAACGCTTTTTCTCCCGATCGTGACCCAACTCCGGCGCGGCCCGCTCCTGCTGTTGCTTGTTGCGGTGCAGGCTGGCCTTGTTCTTCTTGCTGAATTCGAGCTGCAACTCGTCGGTCAAGGTCAGCAGGTGCGCGTTCTTGAAGGTGTCGGGCAAGGCGTCGGCAATGAATTGCTGGCCATCGGTCAGGCTGAAGTTCTTGGTGATGTCGCGCGTCTTGTAGCGATACACGAACGACAGGCAAGGCTCGCCCTTGATGGTGGCCAACTTGACGATCAGCCGCTGCAAGTCCGGTTCCTGGCCGACATGGCGAGCCAGCACCACTTTGATGAAAGCGTTCTGCGCCAGGCTGGTGTCGAGCAGGGCAAGGAATTCGGCGCGGGGGTCGGTGACGGACATGGCGAAACGGATCTCGGGTCTATTCAGGCAGGCATTTTAGTGGCTGTGAATGGACTTGGGGGATTTGATTCGACGCTGCTTGCGCGGATGCATTTGTATCAATCCCGGCACCCGACTGGATTGACGAGCGCCGATACGTTAAAACACCTCCGGCAAACTATAAAAACACTGTCACCCGTAATCGGCTGCGGCATCCCTGCGGTAGGCCAGAGAGAAGAACTCAATGAACAAGCTGTGTCTGCTGGGTGTCGTCGTTGGCCTGGCCTTGCAAACCGCGTATGCCGATAGCCCTTCCCAAGGTCCGCAGAACAAGGATGCATTCGTTGCCGACCTGCTCGCACGCATGACCCTGGACGAGAAGATCGGCCAGTTGCGCCTGATCGCCATCGGTGGGGAAATGACTCACCAGCGCATCGAGGCCGAGATCGCCGCAGGGCGCATCGGCGGCACTTTCAATTCGGTCACTCGCGCCGACAACAGGCCCATGCAGGATGCCGCGCAGCGCAGCCGCCTGAAGATTCCCATGTTCTTCGCCTACGACGTGATCCACGGTCACCGCACGCAGTTTCCGATCAGCCTGGGCCTGGCCGCGAGCTGGGACATGGACGCCATTGCCTTGAGTGCCAGAACCTCGACCGCCGAAGCGGCGGCCGACGGTATCGACATGACCTTCGGGCCGATGGTCGACATCTCTCGCGATCCGCGCTGGGGCCGCATCAGCGAGGGGTTTGGCGAAGACACCCACCTGGTGTCGAAAATTGCCCGGGTGATGGTGGAAAACATACAGGGCCCCAGCCCGGCCAGCCCGGACCGAATGATGGCGAGCGCCAAGCACTTCGCCTTGTACGGCGCGATCGAGGGCGGGCGCGACTACAACACCGTCGACATGAGCCCGCAACGGATGTTCCAGGACTACCTGCCGCCTTATCGCGCCACGGTCGATGCTGGCGCAGGTGGCATGATGGTCGCCCTGAACTCCATCAACGGTGTGCCGGCGACCTCCAATACCTGGCTGATGCAGGATGTGCTGCGCAAGCAATGGGGGTTCAAGGGCGTCACCATCAGTGACCACGGTGCAATTCATGAATTGATAAAGCATGGCGTGGCCAGCGACGACCGTGAGGGGGCCAAGCTGGCCATCAAGGCCGGCATCGACATGAGCATGAACGACCAGGCGTACGGCGAACATCTGCCGGGGCTGCTCAAGAGCGGCCAGATCAGCCAGGCCGACATCGATAACGCGGTGCGCGAGGTGCTTGGCGCCAAATACGACATGGGCCTGTTCGCCAACCCGTACCTGCGCATCGGCAAGGCCCAGGACGACCCGGCCGATGTCAACGCGGAAAGCCGCCTGCATCGCGCCGAAGCGCGTGATGTCGCGCGCAGGACGCTGGTGTTGCTGAAGAACCAGAAGCAGACGCTGCCGCTGAAAAAAGACGCGCGCATTGCCCTCATCGGCCCCCTCGCCGACGCGCCGGACGACATGCTCGGCAGCTGGTCGGCAGCCGGCGTGGCGACGCAATCGGTGACGTTGCTCAACGGATTACGCAATGCCGTGGCCGACCCCGCCAAGGTCACTTATGCCAAGGGTGCGAATCTCACCGATGACCGTGCGACGCTGGACTTCATCGCCCACTTCAACCCCGAGCACGTGAAGCAGGCCATCGACCCACGCTCCGGCCAGGCCTTGATCGACGAAGCGTTGGCAGCGGCACGCGACGCCGACGTGATCGTGGCCGCGGTGGGCGAATGGCGCGGCATGACCCATGAATCGGCCAGCCGTGTTGCCCTCGACCTGCCGCGTACCCAGCAAGCCTTGATCACTGCACTGCGCGCCACGGGCAAACCGCTGGTGCTGGTGCTGATGAACGGCCGCCCGCTGACCATTGGCGAACAACAGCGCCAGGCAGATGCGGTGCTGGAAACCTGGTACAGCGGCACCGAAGGCGGCAATGCCATTGCCGACGTGTTGTTCGGCGACTACAACCCGTCCGGCAAACTGCCGGTCACCTTCCCGCGCTCGGTCGGCCAGGTGCCGCTGTACTACAGCCACTTGAGCATCGGCCGACCGTTCACGCCGGGGCATCCGGGCAACTACAGCTCGCAGTATTTCGACAGCGAGCAGGGCCCGCTGTACCCCTTCGGCTACGGCTTGAGCTACACCGACTTCAGCCTGTCGGACGTCAGCCTGTCGAGCAAGCGCCTGAGCCGCGACGGCAAGGTGACGGCCAGCATCAACGTGCGCAACGTCGGCAAGGTCGCCGGCGAGACCGTGGTTCAGCTGTATCTGCGTGATGTCGCTGCTTCGATGGCTCGACCGGTCAAGGAGCTCAAGCATTTCCGCAAGGTGATGCTCAAGCCGGGCGAAAGCCAGACCCTGACATTCGATATCGTCGAGGGTGATCTGAAGTTCTATAACCAGCAACTGGTGCGGGCCGCCGAGGCCGGGCAGTTCACCGTGATGATCGGGCTGGACTCCGAGGACGTCAAAGAGGCGACCTTCGAGTTGTTGTAGGTCGGCAACGGCTCGATAGCGCCCGTGACCGGTTCCCGCGCCCCGCGCCTGGCCGTCATCGTGCTGGTCATCGTGGCCGGCGCGTCGTTGTCCGCCGTATGGGCGGGCCGTCACGCCCAGCTGCTGGCGCAGAACGAGGAGGCGGCACGCAGCAATGGCCAGTTGGCGCTGTACGCCAACAGCCTGCACACCCTGATCGAACGGTATCGCACCCTGCCTGCCGTACTGGCGCTGGATCCTCAGCTGCAGCAGTCGCTGCAGGGGCCGATCGATCCGGCCACCCAGAACATGCTCAACCGCAAGCTTGAGCGCATCAACGCGGCGGCGCGGTCGTCGACCCTGGAACTGCTCGACCATCAGGGCCTGGCGGTGGCAGCCAGCAACTGGCGTCTGCCGACCAGCTATGTGGGTCACAACTACGCCTTCCGTCCCTATTTCAGCCAGTCGGTCAGCCAGGGCAGCGGGCGTTTCTATGCGGTAGGCGTGACCAGCGGCATTCCCGGCTACTTCTTGTCGAGTGCGATCAAGGACGCTCGGGACGGTTTTCTCGGTGCCATGGTGGTCAAGCTCGAGCTGCCCGAACTGGAACAGGAATGGGCGCAGGGGCCCGATACCTTGCTGGTCAGTGACGCGCGCGGGGTGGTGTTCATCGCCAACCGACCGGGATGGCGGTATCGCACCTTGCACCCCTTGAGCGAGGCCGACCGCGCCGAACTGCAGCGCACCCGTCAGTATCACGATCAAGCCTTGCAGCCGCTGGACCACCAGGTGCTGGGCAACCTCGATGGAGCGGCCCGACACGTGCGCGTCAACGGCCCTCAAGGCACGGCCGACTACCTGTGGGCATCGTTGCCGATGGCCAGCGAAGGCTGGACCCTGCACTTGCTCAAGCCTCCCATGGCGAGTACCGAGGACAGCCGCAATGCCGCGCTGGCAGCGGCCGGCCTGTGGTTGAGCCTGGTCTTCGGCGGCCTCTGGCTGAATCAGCGTCGGCGCCTGGCTGCGCTGCGCCAGCGCGGTCGCGAGCAATTGGAATCACTGGTCAGGGCACGCACCCGGGAGCTGCGCGATGCTCAGGAGGGCCTGGTCCAGGCGGCCAAACTGGCGGCATTGGGGCAGATGTCGGCGGCCTTGGCCCACGAGATCAGCCAGCCGCTGACAGCGCAGCGCATGCAGCTGGCGAGCCTGCGGCTGTTGCTCGATCAGGATCGCATCGACGCGGCGCGCCAGGCCCTGGCGCCGCTGGAACAGATGTTGGTACGCATGGCGGCCTTGACCACCCATTTGAAGACCTTCGCGCGCAAGAGCCCGGCCGGCGTGCGCGAACGAGTCGACCTGGCGCAGGTGCTCGACCAGGCCTTGCAGTTGCTGGAAACACCCCTGTATGCGGCAGGTGTACGCCTGCACTTGCAGGTCCGGCGGCCGGCCTGTGTCCGTGGCGACGTGATTCGCCTCGAACAGGTGCTGATCAACCTGTTGCGCAACGCGCTGGACGCCATGACCGGGGTGCCGGCCAAGGACATGCACATCAGCCTGCAGCTTCAGGGCGAGCAATGGCAGCTGGACATTGCCGACAGCGGTGGCGGCATCGCCAGCGAGCACCTCGAGCACTTGTTCGACCCGTTCTTCACCACCAAGCCCATCGGCGAAGGCCTCGGCTTGGGGCTGGCGGTCTCCCTGGCGATCGCTCACGAACACGGCGGCCAGTTGAGCGCGGAAAACCTGGCACACGGCGCACGTTTCACCCTTGCCCTGCCCATCGATACGGAGCCTGCATGAGCAATCAAGTGATGGTCATCGACGACGAAGCGAGCATTCGCGACGCTGTTGAACAGTGGTTGGGCCTCAGCGGCTTTTCGGTGCAGCGCTTCAGCCAGGCCGAAGACTGCCTGGCGCAGCTGCCGGCGGATTTCGCCGGGGTCATACTCAGCGACGTGCGCATGCCGGGCATGGGCGGGCTCGCCCTGCTGGCACAGGTCCAGGCCCGCGACCCCGAGTTGCCGGTGATTCTGTTGACCGGGCACGGTGACGTGCCGATGGCGGTGCAGGCCATGCGCGAGGGTGCCTACGATTTTCTCGAGAAGCCTTTCAGCCCGCAAAGCCTGTTGACCAGCCTGCAGCGCGCTCAGGACAAGCGTCGACTGGTTCTGGAAAACCGGCGCCTGCACAGTCGGGCCGATTTCAGCGAGCAATTGCAGGCGACCCTGCTTGGCGCTGCGCCCGCCATCGCCCAGCTGCGGCGCCAGGTACTGGATCTGGCGCAGTTGCCGGTCAACGTGGTGATTCGTGGCGAAACCGGCAGTGGCAAGGAGTTGGTTGCGCGCTGCCTGCACGATTTCGGCCCACGGGCTGGCAAACCCTTCGTAGCGCTCAACTGTGCCGCGATTCCCGAGGCATTGTTCGAGGCCGAACTGTTCGGCCACGAGAGCGGTGCATTCACCGGCGCCCAGGGCAAGCGCATCGGCAAATTGGAGTACGCCCACGGCGGGACTCTGTTTCTCGACGAAGTGGAGAGCCTGCCGATGGCTCAGCAGGCCAAGCTGCTGCGTGTGCTGCAGGAGCAGAAGCTCGAGCGCCTGGGCTCCAACCAGAGCATTCCGGTTGACCTGCGGCTGGTCGCAGCGAGCAAGCCCGACCTGCTGGAGCAGGCACGGGCTGGGTTGTTTCGCGAAGACCTGGCCTATCGGCTGAATGTCGCCGAACTGCGCCTGCCGCCATTGCGCGAGCGGCGCGAAGACATCGTGCGGCTGTTCGATCACTTCACCGCGGCAACCGCGAAGCGTCTGGCGCGACAGGCGCCGCCGGTCAATTCGGCGCAACTGGCCCAGTTGCTCAGCCATGATTGGCCTGGCAACGTCCGCGAGCTGGCCAATGCTGCCGAACGCCACGTGCTGGGCTTGGCCGCGCCAGCGGCGGAAACGGTCAGCGTCCGGCTGTCCCTGGCGGCACAACAGGAAGCCTTCGAAGCCCAATGCCTGCGCGCGGCACTGGCGCGGCACCGCGGCGATATCAAGTCGGTGATGGAGGAACTGCAACTGCCTCGGCGCACCCTCAACGAAAAGATGCAGCGTCACGGCCTGGCCCGCGACGACTTTCGCGAGTAGGCAAGAATCCGCTCACTCCACCTCTCGTATCGGCAAGAATCCGCCGGCTTTTTTTCGTGAACCCTCTGAAAGCGGGGGGTGCAGCGGCTGGCACGGCTCCTGCTATTGCCTTGGCAAGCGCGAACCAACGCGCTACCAACAATAATGAGAAGGATCCATCATGGATAACTCCAACACCCTGCCCGCCGGGGCAACCGCTGCATCCGCCCCGCCTCGCACCACCGCCAGCCGCGTCAAGTCGATCTTCAGTGGCTCGGTCGGCAACATGGTCGAATGGTACGACTGGTACGTCTACGCGGCATTCTCGCTGTATTTCGCCCAGGTGTTCTTTCCCAAGGACAGCCTCAACGCGCAACTGCTCAACACCGCCGCGATCTTCGCCGTCGGTTTTCTGATGCGTCCCATCGGTGGCTGGCTGATGGGTTTGTACGCCGACCGCAAGGGCCGCAAGGCTGCGCTGATGGCGTCGGTATTGCTGATGTGCTTTGGCTCGCTGGTCATTGCGCTGACACCAAGCTACGAAACCATCGGCATCTGGGCGCCCGTGCTGCTGGTGCTGGCGCGGCTGATGCAGGGCCTCTCGGTGGGCGGCGAGTACGGCACGTCCGCCACCTACCTGAGCGAGATGGCAACCAGGGAACGGCGCGGCTTCTTCTCCAGCTTCCAGTACGTGACCCTGATTTCCGGCCAGTTGATCGCGCTGGCGGTGCTGATCGTGCTGCAGCAGACGCTCACCGAAGAACAGCTGCTCAGCTGGGGCTGGCGTGTACCGTTCGTGATCGGCGCGCTGTGCGCAGTGGTGGCGCTGTGGTTGCGCCGTGGCATGGAAGAGACCGACTCCTTCACCCAGAAAAAGGAATCCAAGGAAAGCACGATGCGCACCCTGCTGCGCCACCCCAAGGAACTGTTGACTGTGGTCGGCCTGACCATGGGCGGTACCCTGGCTTTCTACACCTACACCACCTACATGCAGAAATACCTGGTCAACACGGTGGGCTTCAGCAAAGCGGACTCGACGGCTATCTCGGCGGCCACGCTGTTCCTGTTCATGTGCCTGCAACCGGTGGTCGGCGCCCTCTCCGACAAGATCGGACGCCGCCCCATCCTGATCGCGTTCGGGGTACTGGGCACGGTGTGTACCGTTCCGATCCTGACCACGCTGCACACCATTCAAACCTGGTGGGGTGCGTTCTTCCTGATCATGGCGGCGCTGATCATCGTCAGCGGTTACACCTCGATCAACGCCGTGGTGAAAGCGGAGCTGTTCCCCACCGAGATCCGCGCCCTGGGCGTCGGCCTGCCCTATGCGCTGACCGTGTCGATCTTCGGCGGAACCGCCGAACTGATCGCCCTGTGGTTCAAGCAGATCGGCATGGAAACCGGTTACTACTGGTACGTGACCGCCTGCATCGCCTGCTCGCTGCTGGTGTACGTGTTCATGAAGGACACCAAGACGCACTCACGGATCGAAACGGACTGAAGCTGAGCATGCCTGCGCCGCAAAGGCGGGGGCAGTTGCACTGGCCGCCATGGCCGACGCACACTGGGGGCACCTGAACGCTGAGGATTGCCCCTGATGTCGGATGACACCTACTACTACGAGCCGGCCAAGGGCCATGGTCTGCCCCACGACCCGTTCAACGCCATCGTCGGCCCGCGGCCCATTGGTTGGATCTCTTCCCACGACCGTGAAGGTCGCCTGAACCTGGCGCCGTACAGCTTCTTCAACGCCTTCAACTACACGCCGCCGATCATCGGTTTCGCCAGTGTGGGACGCAAGGACAGCCTGAACAACATCGAACAGACCGGTGAATTCGTCTGGAACCTGTCTACTCGTGCCCTGGCCGAGCAGATGAACCAGAGCTGCGCCGCGGTCGGCCCCGAAGTCGACGAGTTCGAACTCAGTGGCCTGCACCATGCACCGTCGACAATCGTCAGCGTGCCGCGGGTGCTCGAAGCGCCGGTGTCGTTCGAGTGCAAGGTGACGCAGATCATTCAGCTCAAGGGCGCCGACCAGCAGGAAGTGTCCACCTGGCTGATCCTGGGTGAAGTGGTGGCGGTGCACATCGCCAAGTCATTGCTCAAGGACGGGATCTACGACACGGCCGCAGCCGGTCCGATCCTGCGCGGCGGCGGGCCGGCCGATTATTTCGAGATCGGTCCGCAGGCGCTGTTCAAGATGCACCGACCGCAGGTCAAGTAGGCTCGAAGCGCGGCTCGCCTTCATCGTCGACAGAGGCCAGAGTCAGCAAAACCTCGGCGGCAGCACCATCGGCCTCGTGCGCGGTACGAAACGACCGGCCGTCGAGCACCTTGTGGAACCGCGGCGCACCACCACCCTGCAGGGCCTTGATGGCGATGGCGGCGTGGTAACTGCCTTCATTGGGCACTACCGCTGAAACCGCTTCGTGATGTTCGAATACCTTGCGTGCCATGACGTACCTCGCAGCTATGCAAAAGCCACGATTGTACGCAGCTCAGGCCGCGCTGGCCTGTTCGATCGCGGCATCCTCGAAAGTGTGCAGATCGAGGCTGGTGACCAGCAGGCCCTGGACCAGGTCGGAGAACACCTGCATGCCGGGGGATTTGAACCAGGCGGTCATCGCGGCGTGATCGCGCCAGACGCCGGCCACTTGCCACAATCGCTCGTCGCCGTGGCTGCGCTGGACTGCAAAATGCAGGCAGCCGGGCATGCCCAGCGCAGGCCGCACCAGTGCCGACAACCCCAGCCCGACCTGTTCGGAATGCCCATGCCGGGCGGTGACCAAGGCACAGTGACTGACGGTAGATAATGAGTTCATGCTCGACTCTCCCTGATTGAACGGTCTGCGGTGAACAAGGTTGCAGCGACAACGTTACGCAACCCCGGACCACAGGGGTTAGCCGTTTCCTGTCAAGGTCTTGCCCGATCCTGCAGGGTTGCAGTTTCAATCAACCCAAGCGGCCCTGTGTGGCGGTTTTCCTGCCCATCCGCACAGTGCACGTGCGGGTTCGGACAAGACGCTCCGACAACTTGGCAGAATTGGGCAAACATCCTGCAGCTATCGTCTACCCTTGGCATTAAGCGCGGATTATCCTCGTGGTCATGTGATGCACAGATCATGGAGCCTGCATGAAACCCGCCGCACCTGCTGCCCTGCCCCTGCACCCTGCCCTGGAACGAAGTCGCTGCGAACTTGCCGAGCGCATTGCCCGTGGCGCACAGGCACCCGGCTGCCATGGCACCGCGATCAGCGGCTTGCATCTGGTGCGCTATGAAGAGTGCGTGCAGTCGTTCCCGGCGTTGGTGCAACCGGCGCTGTGCATCCTTGCCCACGGCAGCAAGGAGGTGCGCCTGGGGGAAGAGCGCTATATCTACGACCCGCTGAACTTCATGGTGGTGTCGGTGGCCATGCCGATCTCGGGACGGATCCTGGATGCCAGCCCCGGCGACCCTAGCCTGTCCTTGCGGTTGGACATCGACCCCGACGAAATCAACGCGGTGATCGCCGACGCCGGGCCGCTGGGCGTGCCTTCGCGTTCGACCCAGCGCGGCCTGTACGTGGAGCAGATGGACACGGCGTTTCTCGACGCCGTGCTGCGCCTGGTGCGGCTGCTGGAAACACCGAAGGACATTGCCGTGCTGGCGCCACTGGTGCGGCGGGAAATCCTCTATCGCCTGCTGGGCGGGCAGCAGGGTCACCGCTTGTATGAAATCGCCGTCGCCCACAGCCAGACCCATCGGGTCAGCCAGGCCATCGCCTGGATCAATCGGCATTTCCAGCGCAGCCTGCGCATCGAAGACCTGGCTCGCGAAGTCAACCTGAGCGTGTCCACCCTGCATCACCGTTTCAAGGCCGTGACGTCCATGAGCCCGTTGCAGTACCAGAAACAGCTGCGCTTGCAGGAGGCTCGTCGACTGATGCTCAGCGAAGATCTCGATGCGTCGGCCGCCGGGTATCGCGTGGGCTACGAAAGTCCTTCGCAGTTCAGCCGCGAATACAGCCGGCATTTCGGCGCACCACCGGTGCGTGACCTGGCTCGCCTGCGCATCAGCCTCTGATGTTACGCTCGCAGGGTTGAAAAAAACCGCAGATCACCAATAGAACCGATAGCTAGCTATCAAGTACACTCGAAGACCGCAGCCCGTGGCCATCTTGCCGGGGCGTCTCTTTGCAGGCCTACCTGTGACCGATCTCAGCCACTCCCCGCCGGCTATCAAGAGCATTCTGGTGGCCCTGATGCTGGCCATTTTCCTGGGCGCGTTGGACCAGACCATCGTTGCGGTCTCCATGCCGGCGATCTCCGCCCAGTTCAACGACGTCGACCGCCTGGCCTGGGTGATCTCCGGGTATATGGTGGCCATGACCGTGGCCACGCCGATCTACGGCAAGCTGGGCGACCTGTACGGACGCCGACGCATGATTCTGATCGGCACGGGATTGTTCACCCTGGCGTCGCTGTTCTGCGGCATGGCGCAGAGCATGGAGCAACTGGTGCTGGCGCGCCTGCTGCAGGGCGTCGGCGCTGGCGGCATGGTTTCGGTGAGCCAGGCGATCATCGGCGATGTCGTGCCGCCGCGCGAACGTGGCCGCTACCAGGGCTATTTCAGCAGCATGTACGCAGCCGCCAGCGTGCTGGGCCCGGTACTGGGCGGCTACATGACGCAGTACCTGTCGTGGCGCTGGGTGTTTCTGATCAACCTGCCGCTGGGCGCGTTCGCCTGCTGGTACGCCAGCCGCAAGCTGGCGGGGCTGTCCATACCGCAGCGTACGCCGATCATCGATTACCTGGGTACGGTGCTGATGATCGTCGGCCTGAGCACCTTGCTCATGAGCATCACCCGCGTTGGCCAGGGGCATGGGCTGGATGACACCCAGGTGTGGGCGCTGCTGGTGATTGCCGCGGCAGCGCTGCTGGGTTTTGTCTGGCATGAACGACGTTTTCGCGAACCGCTGCTGCCGATGCATCTGTTTGCCAATCGCGCAGCGGTGCTGTGCTGGTGCACGGTGTTTTTCACCAGCTTCCAGGCCATCGGGCTGAGCGTGATGATGCCCCTGCGCTTCCAGACCGTCACCGGTGCCGGGGCGGACCAGGCGGCTCTGTACCTGCTGCCACTCGCATTGGGGTTGCCCATCGGGGCTTTTCTGGGCGGGCGTCGCACATCGCAGACCGGGCGCTACAAACCCATCATTCTGACCGGGGCGTTACTCGCTCCGCTGGGGATTCTGGGCATGGCGTTCAGTGCGCCGGACAACCTGCTGCTCAGCGTGACCTTCATGCTGTTGACGGGGTTTGCCTGCGGGTTGCAGTTTCCCACCTCGCTGGTCGGCGCGCAGAATTCGGTGCAGGCCAGGGACATCGGCGTGGCCACCAGTACCCTGGCGTTGTTTCGCTCGCTGGGCGGCGCTGTTGGCGTGGCTTGTCTGTCGGCTTTGCTGTTGGCCATGCTGCACGGTGTGCAGTTGGCGTATGGTGCCTTGAGCGGTCATGGGCTCGAGGTAATGACCGACAACGTGCTGCTGACCGGGCTCAACGCTGCGGCCGGCCCTGCTCGCGATGCCTTGCGCATGGAACTGGCGCAGACCTTCCAGCACTTGCTGTGGGCCAGTGCCGGCATTTCCCTGCTGGGAGTGGCCGTGGCACTGGCGCTGCCCAATCTGGAATTGCGCGGCCGCGGGCATGGCGAGAAGTAGCTTGGGCGCAAGGCAGGCCTGGCCTCTTCGCGGGTAGAACCCGCTCCCACAGGGTTCTAGGGGGAAATGGCTTGTGTGCCGGGCAGGTCTGGCCTCTTCGCGGGTAGAGCTTGCTCCCACAGGGGAGCGGGAGAAGTAGCTTGTGTGCAGGCCAGGCCTGGCCCCTTCGCGGGAACTGTGGGAGCGGGTTCTACCCGCGAAGGGGCCCGCTCAGGCAACCGGTCGCTTCTTGCGCTGGGCCCAGGCTACGGCCAGGCCGCTGAGGCAGATCACGCTGATGCCCACCACCCCGAAGATATCGGGGGTGTGGTCGAAGATCAGGTAGCCATACATCCCGGCGAACAGGATCTGCCCGTAACTGAACGGTGCCAGCAGCGCCGGCGCGGCATGGCGAAAGGCCTGGGTCAGCAACAGATGCCCGAGCATGCCGCAGGTGCCCAGCCCGACCATGAACAATGCATCGATCCACCCCGGCGCCTGCCAGAAGAACGGCAGCGCGGCGCTCATGATCAGCGTATTGAAGATACCCGCGAGAAAATTGCTGGTGGTCGGGCTATCAATGCTGCTGAGCTTGCGCGTCAGCAATTGGTACAGGCCGAAGAAGAACGCCGATATCAACGGCAGCAGAATGGCTGGTGTGAACAGGGCACCGCCAGGGCGGATCACGATAAGCACACCGATGAAGCCGGTGATCACCGCCGCCCATTGCGCGCGGGTCACCACTTCCTTGAGCAGCGGCACCGACAACGCCGTCACCAACAGCGGCGCCAGGAAGTTGACCGCCGTGGCTTCGGCCAGCGGTATGTAGCGCAGGCTGGTGGTGAAGAACAGGCTGGTGGCGATCAGGCACAGCGCGCGCAACAGCTGCAGCCCCGGCCGCTTGGTGCGGATCACCGTGGACAGCCCGGTCTGCGGCACGAATATGACCAGCATCAGCAAGGTGTGCACCACGTAGCGCGCCCACACCACCACAACGATGGGGAACAGCCCGGAGAGGTACTTGGACAAGGCGTCGTGGCTGGCGAACAGCAACGTTGCCAGACAGATCAGCGCGATACCGCGCAGCGGCTGGTTGACCCCGGTGAGCAACGGGTTTTGCACGCTCATTCACACGCTCGCAACAGGATGATGAAAGGGTACCGGTCGTGACCTGTCCGCCGCACGCAGGTACTCGGGCAGCGGCTGGATGGTGTCGGGTCGATGATGGCGCGAGCGGGGGCGCTGTTACAACTTGATTCAGAACTTTATTTGCGCAACGCCGGTGTCAGGCTCAGCGTCTGCAGGCTCAGGTCCACCCAACGCTCCGCTTCCTGGTACAGATCGAAACTGTCGGGGACGAGCAACCATTGGCCGATCATGCCATCTATATAGGCGTGCAAGGCGATGGCCGCCCTGACGGTGTCCAGATCGTGCGGCAACTGCTCGCGGTTCACGGCGTTGCGCAACGACCGTTCGATGCGCACATTGCAGTCGATGCTGACCGACTGGCGCTGGCGGCGCATGTCACACATTTCATCGGTGAACTCGCACTTATGATGCAGAATTTCGTTGAGGCGGCGGGTCTTGGGGTCTACGGCGATCTGCTGGAAAAGGCGGATCAGCAACTGACGCATGCAACCCAGTGGGTCGGGCTCATCCTCGCTCTCGCTGGCCTGGGCCAGCTCCTCGAGCGGCTCCTGCAAGCTGTCGAGCATGGCCTGGACCAGATCCGCCTTGTTGCTGAAGTGCCAATAGATGGCGCCGCGCGTCACCCCTGCCAGGGTCGCGATGTCGGCCAGGGTCGTGCGCGCCACGCCGCGCTCGTAGAAGGCCTGCTCGGCCGCCTCGAGAATCTGGCTGCGGGTTTCCTGGGCTTCCTCTTTGGTACGGCGAACCATGGCAGTCGAACCTCAATCTTCAATGCACGCGCGATGCGTAACGCAGCGCCTGCTCAGGCCGGGAATCCCTTTTGTGCGGGGCTTGTCCGGAATATCGATGGGTGCGCCGCAACGTCGCGGGCATCAGGCCATCAAGTTGTTTACAAACAACCACGAATGTAAGTATATTCGTTAGTAAGCTATTAATCCAGTCGTAACATTTTTTTACCTTTCCACTATTCTTGAGCCCTCCCCCGCGCTCACGACCCGAGGATCTTCATGCAATTCAAGCCAGTTGTTACCGCTCTGGTATCCGCCGTCGCCCTGGCAACCTTGCTCAGCGGCTGTGACAAAAAGGAAGAAGCAGCCCCGCAACAGGCTCAGCAAGCTCCTCAGGTCGGCGTGGTTACCCTGAAAACCCAACCCTACACATTGACCAGCGAACTGCCGGGCCGGACCACCGCGTACCGCGTGGCCGAAGTACGGCCGCAGGTCAACGGGATCATCCTCAAGCGTCTGTTCAAGGAAGGCACCGAGGTCAAGGCCGGGCAGCAGCTCTACCAGATCGACCCGTCGGTGTACGAGGCGACGCTGGGCAGCTCCCAGGCGACGCTTGAGTCGGCCAAGTCGCTGGCCGGGCGCTACAAGCAGCTGATCGACGAGCAAGCCGTCAGCCGCCAGGAATACGACAACGCACGCTCGCAGCAGCTGCAGGCAGAGGCCTCGGTGAAGAGCGCGCAGATCGACCTGCGCTACACCAAGGTGATGGCGCCGATCTCGGGCCGCATCGGCCGTTCCGACGTGACCGAAGGCGCACTGGTGACCAATGGCCAGACCAACGCCCTGGCGACCATCCAGCAGCTGGACCCGATCTACGTCGACGTGACGCAGTCGTCCGCCGAAATGCTGCGGCTGCGACGCGACCTTGACAGCGGCAAGCTGCAGAAGGCTGGCGACAACGCCGCTTCGGTCAAGCTGACCCTGGAAGACGGCAGCGAGTACGCCCAGGCCGGCAAGCTGGAGTTCTCCGAAGTGTCGGTCGATCAAGCCACAGGCTCGGTGACCCTGCGCGCCGTGTTCCCCAACCCGGAACACGTGCTGCTGCCCGGCATGTTCGTGCACGCCAAGCTGCAGGCCGGTGTGCGCAGCGAAGCCATCCTGGCGCCCCAGCAAGGCGTGACGCGTGACCTGAAGGGCACCCCGACCGCCTTGATCGTCAACAAGGACAACAAGGTCGAGCAGCGTCAGCTGGTGGCCAATCGCACCGATGGCGCCTATTGGGTGATCGAAAAGGGCCTTAACGCCGGCGATCGCTTGATCACCGAAGGTCTGCAATACGTCAAGCCGGGTGCCGATGTGACCGTCAAGGATGCTGGCAACCTGACTCCTGAACAGTCCGCCCCTGCCGCCAACGGCAAAGGTGAGTGATCGATGTCTAAATTCTTTATCGACCGACCCATTTTCGCCTGGGTACTTGCCCTGGTGATCATGCTGGTGGGTGGGCTGGCCATTCTCAAGCTGCCCATCAACCAA
This sequence comes from Pseudomonas sp. CFBP 13602, assembly GCF_014842725.1. Lineage (NCBI taxonomy): Bacteria > Pseudomonadati > Pseudomonadota > Gammaproteobacteria > Pseudomonadales > Pseudomonadaceae > Pseudomonas > Pseudomonas sp. CFBP 13602. The sequence goes on from NZ_JACYVT010000008.1 coordinate 156,037, forward strand.
TACCCGGCCATCGCGCCGACCGCCATCGACATCCAGGTCACCTACCCAGGTGCGTCCGCACAGACCGTGCAGGACACCGTGGTACAGATCATCGAGCAGCAGCTCAACGGTATCGACAACCTGCGTTACGTTTCCTCGGAGAGCAACTCCGACGGCAGCATGACCATCAGCGTGACCTTCAACCAGGGTACCAACCCCGACATCGCCCAGGTGCAGGTGCAGAACAAGCTCAACCTGGCCACCCCACTGTTGCCGCAGGAAGTGCAGCAACAGGGCCTGCGCGTGACCAAGTCGGTGAAGAACTTCCTGTTGGTGATCGGCCTGGTGGCCGAAGACGACACGCTGACCCGTGAAGACTTGTCCAACTACATCGTCTCCAACATCCAGGACCCGATCTCGCGGACCTCGGGTGTGGGCGACTTCCAGGTGTTCGGTTCGCAGTACGCCATGCGCATCTGGCTGGACCCGGCCAAGTTGAACAAGTATCAACTGACACCGGTGGAAATCAGCGCCGCGATCAGCGCGCAGAACGTGCAGATCGCTACCGGTCAGCTCGGCGGCCTGCCGGCCGTGCCTGGCACCCAGCTCAACGCCACCATCATCGGCAAGACCCGCCTGCAGACCGCCGAGCAGTTCGGCAACATTCTGCTCAAGGTCGACGCTGACGGTTCGCAGGTACGTCTCAAGGACGTTGCACGCATCGCCCTGGGCGGCCAGAGCTACAGCATCGACGCCCAGTTCAACGGCAAGCCGGCCTCGGGCATGGCGATCAAGCTGGCCTCGGGCGCCAACGCACTGGACACCGCCAAGGCGATCCGTGCCACCGTGGCCAACCTGGAGCCGTTCTTTCCGCCAGGCATGAAAGTGGTTTACCCGTACGACACCACGCCGACCGTGACCGAGTCGATTTCCGGCGTCGTGCACACGCTGATCGAAGCGATCGTGCTGGTGTTCCTGGTGATGTACCTGTTCCTGCAGAACTTCCGCGCCACGGTCATCACGACCATGACGGTACCGGTGGTATTGCTCGGCACCTTCGGCATACTCGCCGCGTTCGGTTTCACCATCAATACCCTGACCATGTTCGGCATGATCCTGGCCATCGGACTATTGGTGGACGATGCGATCGTGGTGGTGGAGAACGTCGAGCGGGTCATGGCGGAGGAGCACCTGTCGCCCAAGGAGGCGACCAAGAAGTCCATGGAGCAGATCCAGGGCGCGCTTGTCGGTATCGCCATGGTGCTCTCGGCGGTACTGCTGCCGATGGCCTTCTTCGGCGGCTCCACCGGTGTGATCTACAAACAGTTCTCGATCACCATCGTTTCGGCCATGGCGCTGTCGGTACTGGTCGCGCTGATCTTCACCCCGGCATTGTGCGCCACCATGCTCAAGCCGATCGATCCGGAAAAACACGGCCAACCCAAGCGTGGGTTCTTCGGCTGGTTCAACCGAACCTTCGACCGCAGCGTGGTCAGCTACGAGAACGGCGTGAAGCGCATGGTCACGCACAAGCTGCCGGCGTTCATCGTTTATCTGATCATTTTCGCTGGCATGATCTTCCTGTTCACCCGCATCCCCTCGGCGTTCCTGCCTGAAGAAGACCAGGGCGTGATTTTCGCCCAGGTGCAGACGCCTGCAGGCTCCTCGGCCGAGCGGACGCAGAAGGTCATCGACGAGATGCGCACCTTCCTGCTCGATGGGGAAAACGGCGAAGGCGCCGGTGTGAAGTCGGTGTTCAGTGTCAACGGCTTCAACTTCGCCGGTCGTGGCCAGAGTTCGGGCCTGGCGTTCGTCATGCTCAAACCCTGGGGTGAGCGCGACGCCGAGACGACTGTGTTCAAGATCGCCGAGCGGGCGCAGAAGCATTTCGCCAGCTTCCGCGATGCCATGGTCTTCGCCGTGGTCCCGCCTTCGGTATTGGAACTGGGTAACGCATCGGGCTTCGACTTCTACCTGCAGGATCAGGGCGGGGTTGGCCACGAAAAACTGCTGGAGGCACGTAACCAGTTCCTCGGCATGGCCGCCCAGAGCAAGATCCTGGCGGGCGTGCGTCCCAACGGTCTGAACGACGAGCCGCAGTACCAGCTCACCGTGGATGACGAGAAGGCCAGTGCCCTGGGCATCACCTTGTCGACCATCAACCAGACCCTGTCCATCGCTTTGGGCGGTAGCTACGTCAACGACTTCATCGACCGCGGTCGGGTGAAGAAGGTCTATGTGCAGGGCGAAGCGGCAGCGCGGATGACCCCCGAAGACCTGAACAAGTGGTACGTGCGCAACGACTCCGGGACCATGGTGCCGCTGTCGGCCATCGCCACCGGTGAGTGGATCTACGGTTCGCCCAAACTGTCGCGCTACAACGGCGTGGCGGCGATGGAGATCCTGGGTACTCCGGCACCGGGCTACAGCTCGGGTGACGCCATGGCCGAGGTCGAGGCGCTGGCGAAGAAACTGCCTGATGGCATCGGCTATTCGTTCACCGGTCTGTCGTACGAAGAACGTCTGTCCGGCTCGCAAGCCCCGGCGCTCTATGCGATCTCGCTGCTGTTCGTGTTCCTCTGTCTGGCAGCCCTGTACGAAAGCTGGTCGATCCCGATCGCGGTGCTCCTGGTGGTACCGCTGGGTGTGATCGGTGCGCTGATCGCCACCAGCATGCGCGGCTTGTCCAACGACGTGTTCTTCCAGGTGGGCCTGTTGGTCACGGTGGGATTGGCGGCGAAGAACGCCATTCTGATCGTCGAGTTCGCCAAGGAACTGCACGAACAGGGCAAGAGCCTGGTCGATGCAGCAGCCGAGGCGTGCCGCATGCGTCTGCGGCCGATCATCATGACGTCCCTGGCTTTCATCCTCGGCGTTGTCCCTCTGGCGATTTCCAGCGGCGCAGGTTCGGGCAGCCAACATGCCATCGGTACCGGGGTGATCGGCGGTATGATCACCGCCACCGTCCTGGCAATCTTCTGGGTGCCGATGTTCTACGTGGCCGTGTCGTCGATGTTCAAGAGCAAATACGACAAGGAACACGAGCAGGACAAGGGCAACGACAAAGCCATTACACATGAAGAGGCTGGCCAATGAGCAAGTCACTGATATCCATCGCTGTCGCCGCTTTCGTGCTCGGCGGCTGCTCGATGATCCCCGAGTACCAGCAGCCTGCCCTGCCAGTGGCCGAGCAGTTTCCGCAAGGCGAGGCCTACGCGCCCGCCGATGCGGCCGAAGTGGCTGCGGCCGAGCAAGGCTGGCGGCAGTTCTTCACCGACCCGGCGCTCGAGCGCCTGGTGCAGGTGGCGCTGGAGAACAACCGCGACCTGCGCGTGGCGGCCCTGAACATCGAGGCCTACCGGGCGCAGTACCGCATCCAGCGCGCCGATCTGTTCCCGGCGATCAACGCCGACGGTACCGGTACGCGTCAGCGCACACCGGCCGACCTGTCACAGCTTGGCGAGTCGGGCATCTCCAGCCAGTACGGGGTCACCCTGGGCGTCAGCGCCTATGAACTGGACCTGTGGGGCCGCATCCGCAGCCTCAACGAACAGGCGCTGCAAACCTACCTGTCCAGCGAGGAGGCACGTCGTTCCACCCAGATCAGCCTGGTGGCCAACGTGGCCAATGCCTACCTGACCTGGCAGGCCGACCAGGCGCTGCTGAAGCTGACCCAGGACACCCTGGGCGCGTTCGAGCAGAGCCTCAAGCTGACCAGCCGCAGCACCGAAGTGGGCGTGTCCTCGGCCCTGGACCTGAGCCAGGCGCGCACCGCGGTGGAAACCGCCCGCGTCAGCCTGGCCCGCTACCACCGCCAGGTGGCCCAGGACCGCAACAGCCTGACCATGCTGCTGGGCACGCGCATTCCGGTGGACCTGCCTGAAGCCCGTGGCCTGGATGCCGACCTGCTCAGCGAAGTACCCGCAGGCATGCCGTCGCAGCTGCTGACCCGGCGCCCGGACATCCTCGAAGCCGAGCACGCCTTGCTGGCCGCCAACGCCAACATCGGCGCGGCTCGCGCAGCGTTTTTCCCCAGCATCAGCCTGACCGCCAACGCCGGCACCTCGAGCCGCCAGTTGTCCGGCCTGTTCGACGCCGGTTCCGGCAGCTGGTTGTTCTCGCCCAGCATCAGCCTGCCGATCTTCAACGCCGGTGCGCTGCGTGCAAGCCTGGACTACTCGAAGATCCAGAAGGACATCAACATCGCCAACTACGAGAAGGTCATTCAAACAGCCTTCCAGGAAGTGTCCGACGGCCTCGCTGCACGTAAGACCTACAACGAGCAGTTGCAGGCCCAGCGTGACTCGGTACAGGCCAACCAGGATTACTACCGCCTGGCAGAGCGTCGCTATCGGATCGGTATCGACAGCAACCTGACCTTCCTCGATGCCCAGCGCTCGCTGTTCAGTGCCCAGCAATCGCTGATCACTGACCGGCTATCGCAGCTGACCAGCGAGGTCAATCTGTACAAGGCCCTGGGTGGCGGCTGGTACGAGCGTACGGGCCAGGCCCAGTTGGCACAGCCAGCGCAGGCGCCGAAAAGCTGAAGCGCAACGTTGCAAGAAAAAACCACCGCCTGCGGTGGTTTTTTTATGCAGGTCAGGCGGCGACGTCGGCACGAACAGGGTAGCCCCTGAAGAAAATGTCACACGGGACTGGCCGAAAGTTCAATCTTGAGCAATAGTGGTCTGATGACCAGATAACTGACTTGTTATTAACCAGTTAGTTAGTGTTCGGTTATCGCACGTATTCCCGTGCGGTCGGTTGAATCGGGCGTCACCCCAACGCACCATCCGCGCAACACTTAGAAACATGCATGACCTGCTCGTACAAGCGTGCGTCAATCATAAAATCAATAACAATAGGTTTACCCCATGCGCCAGCACTTCCGTCGTTCACCCCGTCTGTTGCCCAACCTGATTGCGCTGACCGTTGCCACGGCCGCCCTGCCCTCCTTTGCGGCCGAGTCCGGCTTCTTGGAGGACGCCAAGGTAGGGCTGAACCTGCGCAACTTCTACTTCAACCGCAATCACACCAACCCGGCCTTCCCGCAGAGCAAGTCCGAGGAATGGACCCAAAGCTTCATTCTCGATGCCAAGTCCGGCTACACCCAAGGCATGGTCGGCTTCGGTGTGGACGTGCTGGGCATGTACTCGGTCAAGCTCGACGGCGGCCGTGGTACCTATGGCACGCAGTTGTTGCCTGTGCATGACGGCAATGACCCGGCCGACGATTTCGGTCGGCTGGGTGTGGCCGCCAAGGCCAAGATATCCAAGACCGTGCTCAAGGTCGGTGAATGGATGCCGGTGCTGCCTATCCTGCGCTCGGATGACGGGCGCTCGCTGCCGCAGACTTTCCAGGGCGGACAGGTCACCTCCCAGGAAATCGACGGCCTGACGCTATACGGCGGCCAGTTCCGCAAGAACAGCCCGCGCAACGACGCCAGCATGGAGGACATGTTCCTGCAGGGCCGCGCCGGCATCACTTCCGACCGCTTCAATTTCGTCGGTGGCGAGTACACCTTCAACGGCAAGAACACCCTGGTCGGCCTGTGGAATGCCGAGCTCAAGGACATCTACCAGCAGCAGTACCTGCAGATTCTCCACAGCCAGCCCTTGGGCGACTGGACCCTGGGTGCCAACCTGGGCTTCTTCCATGGCAAGGAGGACGGCAGCGCACGGGCCGGTGACCTGGACAACAAGACCTGGTCGGCGCTGCTGTCGGCCAAGTACGGCAGCAACACCTTCTATGTCGGTCTGCAGAAAGTCACCGGCGACAATGGCTGGATGCGCGTCAACGGCACCAGTGGCGGCACCCTGGCCAACGACAGCTACAACTCCAGCTACGAGAACGCCAAGGAGAAATCCTGGCAGTTGCGCCATGACTTCAACTTCGCCGGCGTGGGCGTACCGGGGCTGACCCTGATGAACCGCTACATCAGCGGCGACAATGTGCACACCACCACCGTCACCGACGGCAAGGAATGGGGCCGCGAAACCGAACTGGCCTACACCGTGCAGTCGGGCACCTTCAAGAGCCTGAACATGCGCTGGCGCAACTCGACCATGCGCCGCGACTACAGCACCAGCGAGTTTGACGAAAACCGGGTGATCGTCAGCTACCCGCTGAGCATTCTGTAACCCTCGCGCCGGTGACGGGCACGCCGCCCGCACCGGCCCGCTCGGGCGTCACTGGCGGGATTCGACGCCCAGCTCATCCCATACCGATTCGGCCAGGTGAAACGTCGCGTTGGCCGCTGGAATGCCACAATAGATGGCGCTCTGCATCAAGACTTCCTTGATCTCTTCACGGGTGACACCGTTGCTTGCCGCCGCACGCAAGTGCAGCTTGAGCTCGTCGTTGCGATTCATGCCGATCAGCATGGCGATGGTGACCAGGCTGCGGGTGTGCCGCGGCAGGCCCGGACGGGTCCAGATATCACCCCACGCATGGCGGGTGATCATCTCCTGGAACTCGGTATTGAACTCGGTCAGGTTGTTCAGGCTGCGTTCCACATGGGCATCGCCCAACACCGCTCGCCTGACTTTCAGGCCTTCTTCGTAGCGTTCTTTTTCGTCCATGGACGTGCTCCTTCAGCGCAACAGAAATTCGACGACGCGGGCACTGAAAGGCGCACCGACTTCAACGTTGGACAAATGCGCCGCGGCAAACTCGGCGTACTGCGCACCGGCCACCTGCTCGACGATGAATTGCGCGTCGGCGGGCGTGGTCACAGCGTCCTCGGTGCCTGCGATCACCAGCAGCGGTACCTGGATGGCACCCAACTGCTCGCGGAAATCGGCGTCGCGCACGGCCGCGCAGTTGGCGGCGTAGCCTTGGGGCGAAGTGGCCGCGAGCATGTCGGTGATGCGCCGGGTTTCGCCCGGGTTGGCTTCGGCGAACGCCGGGGTGAACCAGCGCGCGATGGAGGCGTCGCGCAGCGACTGCATGGCCGCCTCGCCCTGCCCAAGGACCATTTCGATCCGGGGGTTCCAGACGTCCTGGGTGCCAATTTTTGCCGCCGTGTTGCAGATCACCAGCTTGTGCAGGCGCTCGCCGGCGTTGATCCCCAGCCATTGGCCGATCAAGCCGCCCATGGACAGGCCGCAGAAGTGCACCTTGTCCAGTCGCAGGGCATCGAGCAGCGCGAGCACGTCGCCACCCAGCTGCTCGATGGTATAGGTGCCCGGGGTCACCAGGGATCGGCCATGGCCGCGGGTGTCGTAGCGCAGCACCTGAAAATGCTCGGTGAAGGCGGCCATCTGGCTGTCCCACATGTGCCGGTCGGTGCCCAGCGAGTTGGACAGCACCAGTACCGGCTTGTCTTCGGGGCCTTGCAGACTGTAATCGAGTTCGCCGTCGGCGAGTTGTACCTGTGCCACGCTCATCTCCTCACGCATTCAAAAGATCGTGTTCGGCCACCGCCCGTTCGACCCAGACCTGGGCCTGGCCCAGGTAGTGCGAAGGGTCCAGCAGACGGTCCAGTTCATTGGCGTCCAAGTGCTCGGTGACCTGCGGCTCGTCGCCGAGCACTGCGCGCAGATGCCGGCCCTGGGCGACGGCCTGTTTGCAGCACTGCTCCAGCACATGATGGGCGCGGTCGCGACCGATCCGCTGGGCCAGCACGATGCTCACAGCTTCGGCCAGCACCAGGCCGTGAGTCAGTTCCAGGTTCGCCAGCATGCGCCCATCGTCTACCTGCATACCGTCGGCGATGGCCAGCGCCTGCTGCAGCGCGCCGGACACCAGGCAGCAGATCTCCGGCAGCGTTTCCCATTCGGCGTGCCACAGCCCCAGGCTGCGCTCGTGTTCCTGCGGCATGGCGCTAAACAGCGTGGCCAGCAGGCCCGGCACTCGGGTGGCGGCGCCGATCAGCACCGCCGCACCGACCGGGTTGCGCTTGTGCGGCATGGTCGAGGAACCGCCCTTGCCTGGTGCCGAAGGTTCGAAGACTTCCGCGGCCTCGGTCTGCATCAGCAGGCTGATATCACGCCCCAGCTTGCCCAGACTGCCGGCCAACAGGCCCAGCACCGAGGCCAGCTCGACCAGTCGGTCGCGTTGGGTATGCCAAGGCTGCTCGGGCAGATTCAGGTGCAGTTCCTCGGCCAGGGCCTGGGCCACCGGCATGGCTCGATCGCCGAGGGCGGCCAGGGTGCCCGAGGCACCGCCGAACTGCAGGCAGGCCAGCCGCGGCCTGAGCTCGCGCAGGCGCTGCCGGCTGCGGGTCAGGGCGCCGAGCCAGCCAGCGATCTTCATGCCCAGGGTGACGGGTGTGGCGTGTTGCAGCCAGGTTCGTCCGGGCATCACCGTGGCCGCATGGCGGCGAGCCTGCAGGCTCAGGGCGTCGGTCAGCAGGCGCAGGTCGGATTCGATCAGCTCAACTGCCGCCAGCAGCTGCAGGACCAGCCCGGTGTCCATGACATCCTGGCTGGTCGCCCCCAGATGCACGTAGCGCTCGGCCTCGGCGTCGGTGGCGGAAATGACCTTGCCGAGCATCTTGACCAAGGGAATGGCTGAGTTGCCAGCACTGGCAATGGCCTGCGCCAAGGCCTGGAAGTCGTATAGCTGGGCCTTGCACGCGGCCTCTATGGGAGCGACTGCCGCGCTGGGGATCACACCGACCCGCGCCTGGGCGCGAGCCAGCGCGGCTTCGAAATCGAGCATGCCCTGCACCCGGCCATGGTCGCAGAAGATCTGGCGCATGGCCGGGGCGGTGAAGTAGACATCGAACAACTGATTGTTCGGCGGTTGGTTCATGGAGCTCCCCTGCAAGGGCGCGCCAGCGATGGCGCGCCCCTGGGTTTAATGGTCGGTATGCAGGTACTTGGGCTGCTTGGGCAGCCGCAGGCTGAACAGGAAGGCGATGGCCATCATCACCGTGACGTACCAGTAGAACGCGTTTTCGTTGCCCATGTTCTTCAGGTTCAAGGCGACGAACTCCGCTGAACCGCCGAACACCGCGTTGGCTACCGCGTAGGCCAGGCCGACGCCCAGGGCGCGCACCTGCGGCGGAAACATCTCGGCTTTGACCAGGCCACTGATCGAGGTGTAGAAGCTGACGATGGCCAGGGCCAGGGTGATCAGCACGAACGCCAGGAACGGGCTGGTGACGGTCTTCAATGCCATGAGGATCGGCAAGGTGCACAAGGTACCGAGCCCGGCGAACCAGAGCATGGAGGTGCGTCGGCCGATGCGGTCGGCGAGCATGCCGAACAGCGGCTGCATGCACATGTACAGGAACAGCGCGCCGGTCATGATCAGGCTGGCGGTCTTGGCATGCATGCCTGCGGTATTGACCAGGTACTTCTGCATGTAGGTGGTGAAGGTGTAGAAAATCAGCGAGCCGCCGGCGGTGTAGCCCAATACGGTGATGAAGGCTGCGCTGTGATTCTTGAACAGCCCGGCGATGCTGCCGGCGTCCTTGTCGTTGCGCGTTTCGGCGGTGCTGGTTTCCTTCAGCGTACGGCGCAACAACAGCGAGATGATCGCGGCGACGGCACCGACGAAAAACGGAATGCGCCAGCCCCAGGCCCGCAGTTCCTGCTCATCGAGAAACTGCTGGAGGATGACCACGGTCAGCACGGCCAGCAGTTGCCCGCCGATCAACGTTACGTACTGGAACGACGCGAAGAAACCACGCTGGCCACGCAGGGCGACTTCGGACATGTAGGTCGCCGTGGTGCCGTATTCACCGCCCACCGACAGACCCTGGAACAGCCGGGCCAGCAACAGGATGATCGGTGCCCAGACACCGATGGTGGCGTAGGTCGGCAGGCAGGCGATCACCAGCGAGCCAGCGCACATCATCAGCACCGAGATCATCATGGAGTTCTTGCGGCCATGCTTGTCGGCCACGCGGCCGAACAGCCAGCCACCGATCGGCCGCATCAGAAAGCCTGCGGCGAACACTCCGGCGGTGTTGACCAGTTGCACGGTTGGATCGTCGGAAGGAAAGAAGGCTGGGGCGAAATAAATGGCGCAGAAGGCGTAGACATAGAAGTCGAACCACTCCACCAGGTTGCCCGATGAAGCGCCGACGATCGCGAATATGCGCTTCTTGCGCTCCTCACCGGTGTAATGAACTGTTGTCATGTTTTAGTTCTCATTGAGGTCGGTAAAGGCTAGACATAACCTGTTACAACCTCAGGCACAAGGTGATTGGCGGTCTGGGAGGTTGAGGGTTGGCTTTAGGGCCTCTTCGCGGGCAGAGCCCGCCCCCACAGGAGCCTGCTCCCACAAGAACATTTGATCTATGTGGGAGAGGGCTTTTCTGTGGGAGCGGGGCGGGCGGCGAGCCCTCTGCCCGCGAAGAGGCCAGTGAAGCCCCCTCAAACCCGCTCGATCGCCAACGCCAGACCCTGCCCTACCCCCACGCACATCGTCGCCAGCCCGCGCTTGCCGCCACTTTTTTCCAACTGATGCAGCGCGGTCAACACCAGCCGCGCCCCGCTCATGCCCAATGGGTGCCCCAAGGCAATCGCCCCGCCGTTGGGATTGACCTGCGCCGCGTCGTCCGCCAGCCCCAGCTCGCGCAGCACGGCCAGGCCCTGGCTGGCGAACGCTTCGTTAAGCTCGATCACGTCGAAGTCTTCGACCGTCAGGTTCAGGCGTTCCAGCAGCTTGCGCACTGCCGGTACCGGACCGACGCCCATCACCCGTGGCGCCACCCCGGCACTGGCCATGCCCAGCACCCGGCCACGGGCCGTCAGGCCATGCTTCTGCACTGCCTCGGCACTGGCGAGAATCATGGCGGCGGCGCCGTCGTTGACACCCGAAGCATTGCCTGCGGTCACGCTCTTGTCGGCGCCGTTGACCGGCTTGAGCCGGGCCAGGGTTTCCAGGGTGGTATCGGCACGTGGATGCTCGTCCTGCTCGACCACGGTGTCGCCCTTCTTGCCGGGAATGCGCACCGGTACGATTTCCTCGGCGAAGAACCCCGCCGCCTGGGCGGCAGCGGTGCGTTGCTGGCTGCGCACGGCGAAGGCGTCCTGGTCCTCACGGGAGACCCGATAATCGTCGGCCACGTTGTCGGCGGTCTGCGGCATCGCATCAACGCCGTATCGGGCCTTCATCAGCGGGTTGATGAAGCGCCAACCGATGGTGGTGTCTTCCAGCTTCATGTTGCGGGAAAAACCGGCGTCGGCCTTGCCCATGACGAAGGGTGCGCGCGACATCGATTCAACACCACCGGCAATCGCCAGCTCCATCTCGCCACTGGCAATGGCGCGGAACGCCGTGCCCACCGCATCCATGCCCGAAGCACACAAGCGGTTGAGGGTCACGCCCGGCACGCCTTCGGGCAGGCCGGCCAGCAGCAGCGCCATGCGTGCGACGTTGCGGTTGTCTTCGCCCGCCTGATTGGCGCAGCCCATGAACACTTCGTCGACCTGCGCCCAATCCACCGCCGGGTTACGCTCGAGCAACGCCTTGATCGGCACGGCGGCCAGGTCGTCGGCACGCACGTTGGCCAGGCTGCCGCCAAAGCGACCGATGGGCGTACGTACCGCATCGCAAATGAATACGTCACGCATCATGCTTCTCCCGGCGCTTGGCCATGGGCGGCCGCGGTGCGTGCTTCCAGGGCGCGCAACGCCTCCAGTTCGGTGGTGTCGGGCTCGGCCGTGGTCTGCACGTCGTCGGCGAAGCGGACCTTCCAGCCGGTGGCAGCACTGATCTGCTCGCGGGTCACACCGGGGTGGATGGAGGTGACCACGAACTCGTTGGTGCCGGCTTCCGGTTCCATGATGCACAGGTCGGTGATGATCCCCACCGGGCCTTGCCCCGGCAGGCCCAGGCGCTTGCGCGAGTCGCCGCCGTCACCGTGGCCCACCGACGTGAGGAAATCGAGCTTCTCGACGAAGCTGCGGTGCGACTGCTTGAGGATGATCAACACGCTCTTGGCTGAACCGGCGATTTCAGGCGCTCCGCCAGCGCCCGGCAGGCGTACCTTGGGCTGATGATAGTCGCCCACCACGGTGGTGTTGATGTTGCCGAAACGGTCGACCTGGGCGGCGCCGAGGAAGCCGACGTCGATACGTCCACCCTGCAGCCAGTAGCGGAAGATCTCACCCGTCGGCACCACCGTGTCGGCGGTTTCCGCCAGTTCGCCGTCGCCGATGGACAGCGGCAAGACGCTGGGCTTGGCGCCGATCGGACCGGACTCGTAGATCAGCACCACGTCGGGCGAAGACGTCAGGCGCGCCAGGTTGGCAGCCTTGGACGGCAGGCCGATGCCGACGAAGCACACCGCGCCGTTGCGCAGGCGCCGCGCAGCCGCGACGGTCATCATCTCGTTGGTGGAGTAAGTCATGGGGTCACCTGCGCTGCGCTGGCCAGTTTCGCCTGGTATTCGCTGAAGTTCTGGGTGCCATGGATGTAGGTGTCGATCCAGGCGGTAAAGGTCTGCCGGTCTCGCGCAACAGAATCCCAGGCTTGGTAAAACACGTTGTCGCGCTGGGTGTAGCCGTGGGCGTAGGACGGATGTGCCCCACCCGGTACGTGGCAGACCGCAGTCAGTGCCCAGGTCGGCAATACGCAGGCGTTCATGGGGGCCTGCAGGTCGTCGACGATTTCTTCCACCGTGACGATACAGCGCTTGGCGGCCAAGGCGGCCTCCTTCTGCACGCCGAGGATGCCCCACAGCAGTACGTTGCCCTTGCGGTCGGCTTTCTGCGCATGGATCACGGTGACATCGGGGCGCACCGACGGCACCGCTGCCAGCACTTCGCCGGTGAAGGGGCAGGTCACCGTCTTGATCAGCGGGTTGACCTTGGGCAGATCGGAACCGGCGTAGGCCCGCAACACCGCGAACGGCAGGCCCGAGGCGCCGGCCACATAGGCATTGGCCAGGTCGGCATGGCTGTGTTCTTCGATCTCCAGCGCTTGCGGCCACTGCTTCTCGACGGCGTCGCGCAGTCGATGCAGCGAACCGACACCGGGGTTGCCGCCCCACGAGAAGATCAACTTGCGAGCGCAACCGGAGCCGATCAACTGATCGTAGATCAGGTCGGGGGTCATGCGCACCAGCGTCAGGTCTTTCTTGCCTTGACGAATGATCTCGTGACCTGCGGCGGTTGGAATCAGGTGGGTGAAGCCTTCGAGCGCGATGGTGTCGCCATCGTTGACGAATTGCTTCACCGCGTCGGTGAGCGACAGAATTGCAGCCATGTGGGCAGGACTCCTCGGTACTGTGAGCCATCTTGTTTGAATGAAGCTGGCATACAGGTTAGGGCGCCAGCCTCACACGAACAATCCGATTATCGACTATCTGTTCGATTATCGAACAGTACAGCGGCGCGCTTCAGGTAGCGTCGGCGTGGCTGACGCGCCCCTTGATCAACAAGGCCACGGTAGCCAGCACGGCGGGGACGACCAGCGCAGTCAGCACCTGTTCGAAATCCCAGCCCAGGCCGAGTAGTGTCGCGCCCATCCAGGCACCCAGGATTGCACCGAAACGGCCGATGCCCAGCATCCACGACACACCGGTAGCGCGCCCCTGTGTCGGGTAGAACCGCGCGGCCAGCGACGGCATCGCCGACTGCGCGCCGTTGACGCACATCCCGGCGATCAGCACCAGCGTCGCCAGAACTGTGATGTTGCCCAGGCTTTGCCCTACCGCGTAGGCGAATACGCCAGCCAGCAGGTAGAACGTGGCAATGACCTTGTGCGGGTTGAAGCGGTCCATCGCCCAACCCACGCCTACGGCACTCAGTACACCGCCGAACTGGAACAGCGCGCCGATGAAGGCGGCCTGCTCGAGGCTCGCGCCGCTGTCGCGCATCAGCGTCGGCAGCCAGCTGGTCAACAGGTAGACGATCACCAGACCCATGAAGTAGGTCAGCCACAGCAGCAAGGTGCCGGCACGGTAGGTGCCCGAAAAGATCACGGCGAGGACGTTGCTCGCTTTGACGGTTTTCTGTTCGGGAACGCTGAAACGCTCGGCCCGCGCCACTTGCTCAGGGTCGATCGGGGCAAGGGTGCGACGGATTTTTTCCACGCTTTTGTTGCGTACCACCAGGTACCGCGCCGACTCGGGCAGCCAGACCATCAGCACCACCGCCAGCAGCAGCGGCAGCACACCGCCGAGCAACAGCAGGCTGTGCCAGCCGAAGGCAGGAATCAGCTTGGCGGACATGAACCCACCACCGGCCATGCCCAGGTTGAAACCGCAGAACATGCTGGTCACCAACAGCGAACGAAAGCGTTCGGGGGTGTATTCGGACAACAGCGTGGTGGCGTTGGGCATACCCGCGCCCAGCCCCAAGCCGGTGAGAAAGCGCAGAATCAGCAGTTGATCGACGTTGCTGCTGTAGGCCGATGCCAGGCTGAACCCGCCAAACACCAGCACCGCCCCGACCAGCACCAGCTTGCGCCCGAAGCGGTCGGCCAACGGCCCGGAGCCCAGCGCGCCGAACACCATGCCAATCAGCGCGGCGCTCATCACCGGCCCCAGGCTGGCCCGGTCGATGCCCCACTCCTGCGACAACGCGGGCGCGATGAAGCCCATGGCGGCGGTGTCCAGGCCATCGAGAAAGACGATCAGGAAACACAGGATGACCACGCGCCATTGGTAGCGCGACAGCGGTCGGTCGTTGATCAGGGTCTGCACATCCAGGCACACCCCTGCAGCGTTGGCAGGTCTGTTCATTATTGTTCTTGTCATTGTAGTTATTCGGGAAAGACGGGCACATCGACACATGCCTGAGCAGTCGATGCGATGGACATTAGTCAGCCCGCCCCGGCCCGGTCAATCGCGCACCTGCAGATGTGTGCGGTCACCGCACACTGCAACGCCCACGCTGGCCACGATGGTTCAAGCGAACAGTTGCGCACTCAAGTCGCGGCTGGCAGCCAGCATGATCGGCAGGAAGCGTTGCTCCAGTTCCGCCCGCGTCACTCGACCGGCGTGGGTGCTGACGTTGAGCGCCGCCAGCACCTGCCCCGACGCGTCGTACACCGGCACGGCAATCGAACGCAGGCCCTGCTCCAGCTCCTGATCGACGATGCACCAGCCCTGCTGGCGAACCCGCTCCAGGCATTCGAGCAATGTCACCTTGCTGGTCAAGGTACGGCTGGTCTTGGGCGCAAGGTCGGTGTGCTGCAGGTATTCGTGCAACGAGGCGTCGTCGAGCGCGGCGAGCAATATGCGGCCCATGGAGGTGCAATACGCCGGCAGCCGGCCGCCCACCGACAGATCCACGGAGATCAGCCGCTGGGTCGTGGCCGAGCGCGCGATATAGAGAATGTCGTCGCCTTCGAGCGTGGCCATGTTGCAGGCTTCGTGCAGCTGCTCGCTCATGCGATCCAGATACGGCTGTGCCGACACCGCCAGGGGTGTCGACGACAGGTAGGCATGGCCAAGGGTCAGGACCTTGGGCAACAGCGAGTAGGTGCGCCCATCGGTGGTGGCGTAGCCCAACTTGATCAGGGTATGCAGGCAACGTCGCACGGCGGCCCGAGGGATTTCGGTGCGGTGGCTGATCTGCGCGATGGTCAGGTGTCGCTTGCGCTCCTGGAATGCCTGCACCACCGCCAGCCCGCGGGCCAGCGAGGTCATGAAGTCAGGATCGCCGGTAAACGCCTGGATGCGCTTGGCCGGCGATGCCACGATCGGCGGAGCCAGGGAGCTGAACGCAGTTCGCTGGGGCACTGTCGAGGCTGCCGGTGGAGTGTCTTCGCTCATCAAACTGCCCTCTGGATACTGGGAACTGCCCAGGGCGATTATCGAACCAGCGGGCGATAATCGCAAACCTGTGCAGCGGGCGTTTCGTGGCCGGTGCTGAAACTTATCCCTGTTTGCGTTTTCCTAGTGTGTATCGAGTCGAGCTACACACATTCGATGACAGACCCAGGTGCCCCGTTGACACTGCGACTCGCTACAATGCGTTCGCCAACTGGCACGGCGCTGGAGAAACCTTGTCAGCCGGTTTCAACTTTCCATTTATCAGAGTAATGAATGTGACGAAAGACGAACTGCGCGCGCAACTGGAGCGCCAGGAACAACGTTACAAGGAAGTCTACGGCGGCGAGATCACCACCTACGCTGCTCAGCCGGAACCCGAACGCAAACCTTGGCGCAAACGCGCCAGCATTGTCGATCTGGCATTCCAGGAAGAGATCCAGAAGATCGAAAAAGACCTGCAACAGCCTAACGCCTGATATTGACGTGGCACGACGCACCGCGCCGGCCCTGCCACGTCAATTGCAATCAAAAATGCGTCATGTGGCGATAGATTTCATACGCCCGTTTGAATTATCTAGGGTTGTATGCGGGACGTTGCTTGCTACCGATAGCCCGAATTTTCGGGGCCAAGGTGCCTGCTGCATTGGCGTCAGCCCTCGCCACTGCCTGCTGAATGCCGGAAAAGCGGACCCACCGGTCAGCGCCTGGGGGGTCATAACGCCTCGATTTCTGGCATAATCGCGCCCCCTCAATGGCCCGGTCACAAAACCTTCATGATCGAATTATTCAGCGCACTGGATGCGTGGGTGTTGGTCAGCCTGTTCTTAGCGCTGGCGTTTGTTCTCACCTTCGAATTCATCAACGGCTTTCATGACACCGCCAACGCGGTGGCCACAGTCATCTACACCAAGGCAATGCCGCCGCACCTGGCCGTATTCCTGTCCGGTATCTTCAACTTCCTCGGCGTGCTGCTGGGCGGCGTTGGCGTGGCCTACGCGATCGTCCACCTGCTGCCGGTGGAGTTGCTGATCAACGTCAACACCGGACATGGCCTGGCCATGGTGTTCTCGCTGCTGGCCGCGGCCATTACCTGGAACCTGGGCACCTGGTATTTCGGCATTCCGGCCTCGAGCTCGCACACCCTGATCGGCTCGATCCTGGGCGTGGGCCTGGCCAATGCCTTGATCAACGACATCCCCCTGGGCGACGGCGTCAACTGGCAGAAGGCAATCGACATCGGCGCCTCGCTGGTGTTCTCGCCCATCGCCGGCTTCGTGGCGGCGGCCCTGGTGCTGATCGGCCTGAAATGGTGGCGTCCGGCGTCCAAGATGCACAAGACCCCGGAGCAGCGGCGCAAGCTGGACGACAAGAAGCACCCACCGTTCTGGAATCGCCTGGTGCTGGTGTTGTCGGCCATGGCCGTGAGTTTCGTGCACGGTTCCAACGATGGCCAGAAGGGCATCGGCCTGATCATGCTGGTATTGATCGGTATCGTCCCGCAGCAGTTCGTACTTGACCTGAACTCGACCACCTACCAGATCGAGCGGACCCGCGACGCGACCCAGCACTTGAGCCAGTTCTACCAGCGCAACCAGGCCACCCTGGGTGAGTTCCTGGCGCTGGGCAAAGCCCAGCAGGGCGATCTGCCAGAGAAGTTCAGCTGCAATCCGCAGCAGACCGAACCTACCATCGCAGCGCTGTTGAGCACGCTTGAAGGTGTCTCCGACTACCATTCGCTGGCGGCCGAGCGTCGCATCGAAGTGCGTCGCTACCTGCTCTGCCTGGATGACACGGCGAAGAAGGTCGGCAAGTTGCCAGCACTGGAGCCGCGTGAGAAATCCGACCTCGAGAAGCTGCGCAAGGACCTCACCGCCACCACCGAATACTCGCCGTTCTGGGTCATCCTGGCCGTGGCGCTGGCCTTGGGCACCGGCACCATGGTCGGCTGGAAACGCGTGGTGCTGACCATCGGCGAGAAGATCGGCAAGCAGGGCATGACCTACGCCCAGGGCATGTCGGCGCAGATCGTCACAGCGTGCGCCATCGGCGCAGCCAACGTGTTCAGCCTGCCGGTGTCGACTACCCACATCCTCTCCTCGGGGGTCGCTGGTACCATGGTGGCCAACAAGAGCGGGCTGCAGGGCGGCACGGTGCGCACCATCATGCTGGCATGGGTGTTGACCCTGCCGGCCTCCATGGGCCTGGCGGCCGGGCTGTTCTGGTTGGCGAGCCAACTGGTCGGCTAGGTACTGATCGACAGTTGCAGAAAAGGCGCCCGCGGGCGCCTTTTTGCATGGGTAGGAAAACGCTGGACGCTACTTGCGCTTGCTGCCGCCCAGCAAAGACCCCATCAAGCCGCGGACCAACTGGCGACCGAACTGGTTGGCCGCCTGGCGCATCGCTGACTTCAATGCCTGCCCCGCAGCGCCACTGAGAAACTCGCCGGCCTTGTCGGCCAGGCTTGGCGCGGGCGGCTGTGCAGGGTCCGCGGCGGGCGCCAGCTTGCGCGCGGTCAGCAGTTCATAGGCGGACTCGCGGTCCACCGGCTGATCGTAGCGCCCGGCCAGTGCAGAGTTGCGGACCACGGCGGCACGCTCGGCGTCCGTCAGCGGGCCGATACGCGACTGCGGCGGCGCGATCGAGACGCGCCGGACCATCGCCGGGGTGCCTTTCTCCTCCAGCGTTCCGACCAAGGCCTCGCCGGTGCCCAGCTCGGTCAGCACCGCCAGGGTGTCGAACGCGGGGTTGGGGCGGAAACCTTCGGCAACCGCCTTGAGCGCTTTCTGCTCTCGGGCGGTGAACGCCCGCAGACCGTGCTGGATGCGCAGGCCCAGTTGGGCCAGCACCGCATCGGGCAGGTCGCTGGGGGACTGGGTGACGAAGTACACGCCGACGCCCTTGGAGCGAATCAACCGCACCACTTGCTCCAGGCGATCCTGCAGGGCTTTGGGGGTGCCGTTGAACAACAAGTGGGCTTCGTCGAAAAACAGCGCCAGCAACGGCTTGTCGGCGTCGCCGCGTTCGGGCAATTGCTCGAACAGCTCAGCCAGCAGCCACAGCAGGAAGGTGGCGTAGACTTTCGGCGCCTCGTGCACCAAGCGGCTGGCGTCGAGCAGATGGATGCGGCCGCGGCCATCGGCGTCGGGGTGCAGAATGTCTTCCAGGCGCAGGGCCGGCTCGCCGAACAGCGCTTCGGCGCCCTGCTGCTCCAGTGTGGCAAGGCGGCGCAACAGGGCCTGGCTCGAGCCCGTGGTCATCAGCGCGCTGTCGTCACCGAGCAGCTCTGGGTTGTCCCGGAGGTGGTTGAGCAGCGCCTTGAGATCCTTGAGGTCGAGCAGCAGCAAGCCTTCGCGGTCGGCTACCTTGAAGGCGGCGTACAGCGCGGATTGCTGGCTGTCGGTGAGTTCCAGCAGGCTGCCCAGCAGCAGCGGCCCCATTTCGCTGAGCGTGGTGCGCAGCGGATGGCCGGACTGCCCATGGATGTCCCAGAGTGTGACCGGACAGGCCTGAGCGCGGTAATCCAGCCATGGCATCTGCGCAATCCGCTCGGCGATCTTGCCCTGCGGATTGCCGCTGGCGCCGAGGCCGCACAGATCGCCTTTGATATCGGCGGCAAACACCGCCACTCCGGCCTCGCTGAAAGCCTCGGCCAAGCGCTGCAGGGTGACCGTCTTGCCGGTTCCAGTGGCACCGGCGATCAAACCGTGGCGGTTGGCCAGGCGCAGGTCCAGACCCACTGGCTCGCCGCTCAGGTCGGCACCGAACAATACGTGTCGGGCATCCGTCATGTTGCACCTCTGCTGTTATTCAATGAAGCCTGACCCAGCGTAATGCCAAACCGGCCGGTGTGCAGGAAAAAATCCTGGGTGAATCCAAGTCGCTGACGAATCGCGCCGACGCGGCTATCATCTCGCCCACGACGGCCCGACGCCGGCCCATACGGACTCTTCCATGCAGCGCACTCGCCTTTCCCCTCCCGCGAACCTCGCGACGACTCGCCTACCATGAGTCGTATGCTGTGGCTGGTTCTGATCATCGCCGTCGCCGTGCTCATTCCCATCGTCATGGGCGGCAGCGAAATGCTCCAGCGCCTGCGCGGGTTCTCGCTGCTTCTGCTATTGGGCATGTTCGGCATGATCTGCGTCGGCTGGGTGGTGAATGCCATGCGCCTGCGGCTGCTGCTGGCCGAGCAGGCCGCACGCATCGGTCGGCTGAAGACGGTTGCGGTAGTGATGGCGGCAGAGTTCGCCTATTGCGCCACCCCGGGCGGCAGCGGCGCACCACTGACCCTGCTGGCCTTGCTGGGACGCCAGGGCATCGGCGCGGCCAAGACCAGCGCCGTGTTCGCCATGGACCAGCTCAACGACCTGATGTTCTTCTTCTTCGCCCTGCTGTGCATTCTGGTCTACGCGCTGTTTCACAACCTCAGCCAGGCACTGGAAAGCATGCTGCTGGCCAGCGGGGTTCTGATGACGGCCGCGTTGATCGCCTGTGCGGTACTGGCGCGCTATCACCGCCCGGTGATCAAGATCAACGGCCGGCTCCTGCAATTGCTGCGCATCAAGCCCGCCACACGACGGCGCTGGGCGCGCAAACTGCTGCATTTTCTCGACGCTTTCGCTGACAACTTCCGCCTGCCCCGCCGCGTGCTTGCCCAGGTGTTTGCCTTGACCTGCGTGCACTGGACGCTGCGCTACAGCGTGCTGTATTTCACTTTGCAGGGGCTGGGCAGCGAGGTGGACTGGGCGTGGAGCTTTCTGATTCAGATGCTGGCCCTGAGCGCCGGCCAGTTCAGCCTGTTGCCCGGCGGTGCGGGCGCCGCCGAGCTGGCCTCGGCTGCCCTGCTGGCGCCCATGGTGGGCAAGTCGACCGCTGCCGCCGCGATTCTGATCTGGCGGCTGGTCACCTACTACTTCTACCTGATCGCCGGCGGCCCGGTGTTCGTCGCCCTGTTGGGCAAGCCCTTGCTCAACAAGCTGCTGCGGGCCCGCCAGGCTTGACCGCAGCGGGCGTGTCGACGTCGCTGGCAGGCTCGCCCTGCTGCTGTTCCCGCAGCTGCTGCGCCCACAACGCCTCGGCATCCGGAAAATCGGTGCCGTGCTCCTCGCTCAGCGCCTCGGGATCGTAGCGGCTCGCACAGCCCGCACCGAGCACCGGCAACGGCTTGGCACTGGCCTTGTCGCCCGGCTCGCCCATGCTCAGCTGAAGACTACGGTCTTGTTGCCGTGCACCATCACGCGGTCTTCGAGGTGATAGCGCAGACCACGGGCCAGGACCATTTTCTCGACATCGCGACCGAAGCGCACCATGTCGTCGATGCTGTCGCTGTGACTGACGCGAACCACGTCCTGCTCGATGATCGGGCCGGCGTCCAGCTCCTCGGTGACGTAGTGACAGGTGGCACCGATCAGTTTCACGCCGCGCAGCGAGGCCTGGTGGTAAGGCTTGGCGCCGACGAAAGACGGCAGGAAGCTGTGGTGGATGTTGATGATCTTGCCGGCATAGGCCTGGCACAACTGCGGTGGCAGAATCTGCATGTAACGCGCCAGCACCACGACATCGGCCTGGTGCTGATCGACCAGGCGCGAGACTTCGGCGAACGCCGGCAGTTTGTCCTGAGGGTCGACCGGCACATGGTAGTAGGGAATGCCATGCCATTCGACCATGCTGCGCAGGTTGTCGTGGTTGGACACCACGCAGGCGATGTCGCAGTCCAGCTCGTTGCTGTGCCAGCGGTGCAGCAGGTCGGCCAGGCAGTGGGATTCGCGGCTGGCCATGAGCACCACGCGCTTCTTCTGTGCGGTGTCGGTGACCCGCCATTCCATGGCGAATTCTTCGGCGATGGGCGCGAAGGCTTCGCGGAAGGCGTCGATGTCGAACGGCAGGGTGTCGGCACGAATTTCGTGGCGCATGAAGAACCAGCCGTTCTGGTCATCGGAGTGGTGGTTCGATTCGCTGATCCAGCCGTTGTGGGACGCCAGGAAATGGCTGACTTTGGCAACGATGCCAACGCGGTCCGGGCAAGCGGTCACCAGCCGAAAAGTGCGCATGTATTCAAACTCCAGAAACTTCGCAAAGGGCGCCATTCTAGCGGCTGACGGCCGAATCTGCAGTATTGATTGCAGCCTTTCAAGCGTGTCGCACATCCGCCCCGCTCCACCGAACGGGTCGGCCGGCACACTGTCGATGGAGTCACAGGTATTAAATAGATCTGCCCGGTAATGACATGAAAAATCATTCACCTCGATGTTGCAGGCACTGTCGGTATCAACGCAGTGTTTCCGTTAAATGTTTACTTGGCCTCGGTGGATGCTTATTATCACGACACTGTTTCCACTGACACTTGCATTACCGAGGTATGACCATGTCCCTGATCAACGAATATCGCGCGACCGAAGAAGCCATCAAAGAGCTCCAGGCACGCTTGAAGAATCTGTCCGAAGACGACAAATTGCAGACCGAACTGGAATTCGAAGGCAAACTGCGCACCCTGATGGGCGAATACCAGAAATCGCTGCGCGACATCATTGCCCTGCTGGATCCGGAAGCCAAGTTGAACAAGGCACCGCGCCCCACCACTGGCAAAGTTACCGGCACCAAGCGCGCGCGCAAGGTCAAACAATACAAGAACCCGCACAACGGTGAAGTCATCGAAACCAAGGGTGGCAACCACAAGACCCTGAAAGAATGGAAAGCCAAATGGGGTGGTGATGTGGTCGAGAGCTGGGCCAGTTTCCTCGGCTGATCGTTACATCGTTTGCATCGCAGCCTGTAGATCACAGCCTGTAGATAAAAAAACGCCAGTCCTGTGACTGGCGTTTTTTATGGCCGCGACTTCAATTCAAGTCGGCTGTAGGCCCAGGCGCACCGCCAGTGCCTGTGCGTAGGCCTGCCAGTGACGCAACACCTGGATCTGCAGCGGGTCGGCCTTGGCCATGCAGTCGGCCAGCGCGACATTGAAGCCTTGCAAAGTATTGGGGGCGCCCAATTGTGGATCACTCAAGCGCTGTTGACAGAATTGCAACCAACGCTGTGTTTCAAGAGGATTCAGGGTATGCGGAAAGTTGCGCGCCCTGTAGCGAAACAACAGTTCAGGCAGTCGCTCGTCATCGAATATCCATTGCGCAGTGGCCAACTGTTCTGGATCCAATGTACGAATCCGTTCGCACAATAACCGGTCACGGTCACCGATGAACCCGTCATACAACTGTTGTTCTGGATCGACACTCTCGGAAAACGCTTGCGCTTGATACAACGGCGGCAATTTGTATTGCCATTGCGGTTGAGCATCGCACAAGCGCATTGCCCGAGCTTGATAGAGCGGCTTGTCGAGATTCAGGCGTTGCCAATCCTCCTCACGCAATACGCCGAGCGGGGCTATTACCGGGCAGCGATTGATGTGCAGAAGTTTCAAAGGCAATGGCGCCTCGCCTTCAGCCAGGTCCTGCCGGCGTTTGTAGAGACGCTCTTGCAATATTTCGATACTTTGCTCGATCAACGGCTGCGGATCGTGAGCCAAGTCGTAGACAATCAAGGCATTGCGATTCTTTGGATGCCAAGCCAACGGCATCACCACTGCGGCATAGCGTCGCGCTGCGCCGAATTGCCCGGAAACATGTACCAGAGGCTGCAACAACTGGATGTTTTCCTGCACCCGTTGTTTGCCACGCAATTGGAACAGCCAGTCGTAGAGCCGGGGTTGGCGCTGACGGATCAAGCGTGCCAGGGCAATGGTGGCACGAACGTCGGACAAGGCGTCATGCGCCTGGCCATGGTCAATGCCGTTGGCGGCCGTGAGCAACTCCAGGCGCATGCTCGCCCGTCCGTCTACCTGCGGCCAGTGGATGCCCTCGGGGCGCAGCGCATAGGCAGCGCGGACCACGTCGATCAAATCCCAACGGCTGTTGCCACCTTGCCACTCGCGCCCGTAAGGGTCGAAGAAGTTGCGATAGAGGCTGTAGCGGGTCATTTCATCGTCGAAGCGCAAGGTGTTGTAGCCGGCCCCGCAGGTACCGGGCATCGCCAGCTGGGCGTGGACCCGGGTCATGAAGTCGGCCTCGCTCAGGCCGTGATCGGCCAGGCGCTGCGGAGTGATGCCGGTGATCATGCAGGCTGCCGGATGCGGCAGAATATCGTCGCTGGGCTGGCAGTACAGGTTGACCGGCGCGGCGATCTCGTTGAGGTCTGCATCGGTGCGGATGCCGGCGACCTGCAAGGGCCGATCGCAGCGCGGATTGATACCGGTGGTTTCGTAGTCGTACCAGAAAATGCTGGAAGTCACTGAGGTGTCCTGTGCGCAGTTGCGCGACAGTGTAGAGCCCTGCCCCGCATGAGGCCACGGTTGTCGGGCGGCCTCAGCCCCGGCGCCGAAACACCGCCACGCTCAGGCGATCCATCCAGCCGAAAATGCGTTGCTGAACCCGCCCCCAGAACGGCCGACGGCGCCAATCGGCCAGGCTGACTTCATGGCTGGCGGCGAAGTCGGTGATGAAGCTGCGCTGCACCGCCTCGGTCAGGCTGGGGTCCAGCGCTTCGAGGTTGGCTTCCAGATTGAAGCGCAGGTTCCAATGATCGAAGTTGCACGAACCGACACTGACCCAGTCGTCGATCAATACCATTTTCAAGTGCAGGAAACAGGGTTGGTATTCATAGATCTTGACCCCGGCCTTGAGCAACTTCGGGTAATAGTTATGGCCGGCATAGCGTACCGATGGGTGGTCGGTGCGCGGACCGGTGAGCAACAGCCTGACGTCGATGCCGCGGCTGGCGGCGCGACGCAGCGAGCGGCGGACCTTCCAGGTCGGCAGAAAATAAGGTGTCGCCAGCCAGATGCGGCGCTGTCCGCTGTTCAGTGCGCGCACCAGTGACTGCAGAATGTCGCGATGTTGCCGGGCATCGGCGTAGGCGACCCGCCCCAGCCCCTGGCCGCCGTCGGGCATGGGTGGCACGCGCGCCAAGCCGAAATGGGTAGGCGGACGCCAGGCGGTGCGCCGCAGGTTGGCGCGCCATTGGCGGTCGAACAGCATCTGCCAGTCAGCGACCAAGGTGCCCGTCATGGCCACCATCACCTCATGCCATTCGCTGACACTTTCATTTGGCTGCCAGAACTCGTCGGTGACACCAGTGCCGCCGACCATCGCCCATTGCTGGTCCACCAGCAACAGTTTGCGATGGTCGCGGTAGAGGTTGCGCACGCCCCGGCGCCAACTGATCGGGTTGTAGAAACGCAGCTCCACCCCGACGTCGGTCAACTGCGCGCGCAGTTCTGCGGTGAAGGCCAGCGAGCCGTAGTGGTCGAACAGGCAGCGTACATGCACGCCCCGTGCGGCCGCCGCGTGCAGTGCCTGGACCACGGCCTGGGCACAGGCGCCGGCCTCCACCAGGTACAGTTCCAGATCGATCGCGTGCTCGGCCTCGCCGATGCGCTCGAGCATGCGCGGAAAGAACTGCGGCCCGTCGATCAGCAACTCGAATTCACTGCTCTCGCGCCACGGAAACACCGGCCCGCCCATGTCAGTGCCCCTGCATGACAGATAGGGTCGCTTGCAAGCCGTTCGATTCACGCATGGGCAGTCCTGTAACCAGATGGATGGAGACATCGGTGGCGGGTGCAGGCAGACCAGGTTCGGGCCGGTTCATCCGTCGCTCCCGGGAATCAATCGGCAGCCTTGCCGGGGCCCAACCCAGGCCGCCGTATTGCTGCGCCCCAGGCCGCTGGCCAGAACCCGCCGCTGGCCAGCGTCCTCGCTCAGGCTGCTGAGCGGCAGATACTGCTTGATGTAGCTCTGACAGTAGTCGGCACTGTTTTGCAGCACATAGCGGCACGAACAGTATTCCTTCGCTGAAAAGGCGCTGAGAATGTCGGGAAAGGCCAGCAACTGCGTGCGTTCGTGCCACAGCCAAGTGGCCGCCGCCAGCGACAGCAGCAGGCCGAGCGCCGCCCAGGCGCGCTTGCCAGTGCTCATTGGCCACCCGGTGCGGCGAAGGCGGCCACGATCCGCTGCAACAGCGCATCGTGGCTGAAGCTGCCATCGCGGTCGTCGGCATAGCGCACCACCACCAGGCGTTGCTCGGGCAGCACGTACAGCGCCTGTCCCCAATGCCCCAGTGCCGCCATGGTGCTGCGCGGAGCATGCGGCCAGGCCATATTGCTGTTGAGCCACCAGTGCGCGCCTGCTGCGGGCTCTCCCGCAACGTGCTCACTCGGGGCGAACGGCTTGCGGTTGAAGGCCACCCACGCCTGCGGCAGCAATTGCCGGCCACGCCATTGACCATCGCGCTGCATCAGCAGGCCCACCCGGGCCAGATCGCGCGCGGTCAGGTAGGCATAGGACGAGGCGACGAATGTGCCGCTGGCATCGGTTTCCCACACCGCCTGGTCGATACCCAGAGGCGTGAATAACGCCTGCCAGGGATAGTCCGGGTACTCGTGCAGGCCGACCATGTTGCGCAGCGCTGCGGCAAGCAGATTGCTGTCGCCACTGGAGTAGCGGAAATGTTCGCCGGGCACGTAGGCACGCCGGTGGCTCGCCGCATAGCTGGCCATGTCGTGATGACCACGGGTGTAGAGCATCGCCACCACCGAGGAATTGAGCGGTGCATATTCGTAGTCTTCCTGCCAGTCCAGCCCCGACGCCCAGTGAAACAGGTCCTGCACGCGTATATCGCGGTGCTGGGCAAGGGGCTGGAAATAGTCGGCGGCGGCATCCTGCAGGGCAAAACGCCCTTCGCCATAGGCCACGCCCATCACCGTGGCCAGCAGGCTCTTGCTGATCGACCAGGTGGCATGCACCCGGTCGGCAGCACCGGGGCCGGCGTAGCGCTCGTAGACGATCTCGCCGTCGCGGACCACCAGCAGCGCATCGGTGCGCACGCCTTCGCGCACGGCGTCATCGCGGGCGACGAACGCGTATTGCTCCAGGGCGGCAATGGCCGGCGACGCCGGTGCCGGTGCCTGGTTCCATCGTTCGGATGGCCAATTCTGCGCACCCACCGGTAACGCGCACAGCAGAGAGATCGACAGGATAAGCAGACGCGGCATGCGGGGAAGGCTCGTGATCGAGGTTGGAGCGAGTGTGCAGTGCGGGTATGACAGCCGTTCGCTGCAAGAGTTGTGTGGCGTATGGCGGTCGAGGGCTGTCACGCAAGCATCACCAAAGCTTCATGGTGATGACACCGGGTCTTCCTAGGCTGGCCATGCCTAGCAAAATCGACCTGCCGCACTCACCGGCCGGCTTTTGGAGACTTGCAATGACTCAGATCGCACGCTCTGGCGACACCCGTACCGAACGCCGTCTGCACGCCGAACGACTTGTCGGCCCGCAAGCTCTGCACGAGGCCCAGGCCCTGCGCTTCGCCGTGTTCAGCACCGAGCTCAACGCCAAACTCAAGAGCGCCGAGCAAGGTCTGGATATCGACGACTACGATGCCCATTGCCAGCACATCGGGGTGCGCGACCTGGCCACCGGGCGACTGGTAGCAACCACACGCCTGCTCGACCACCGCGCTGCCGACCGGCTGGGGCGCTTCTACAGCGAAGAAGAATTCAGCCTGCACGGCCTGCGCCACCTGCAAGGCTCGATCCTGGAAATCGGGCGCACCTGCGTGGCCCCCGCCTACCGCAACGGCGGCACCATCGCGGTGCTCTGGGGCGAGCTGGCGGAGGTGCTGAACGAAGGTGGCTACGATTACCTGATGGGCTGCGCCAGCATCCCGATGCAGGATGGCGGCATCCAGGTCCAGGCGATCATGCAGCGTCTGCGCGAGCGCTACCTGTGCACCGAGCACTTGCGCGCCGAGCCGAAGATGCCCCTGCCCAGCCTGGACATTCCAGGCAACGTCATTGCCGAACTGCCGCCGCTGCTCAAGGCCTACATGCGCCTGGGCGCGAAGATCTGTGGCGAGCCGTGCTGGGACCCGGATTTCCAGGTTGCCGACGTGTTCATCCTGCTCAAGCGCGACGATCTCTGCCCGCGCTACGCTCGCCACTTCAAGGCGGCCGTGTGATGCCGCGCTGGCGCGTGTACGCGCGCATCCTGCGCCTGCTCTGGGTGATCGGCCTGGGCCTGGCGCTGGCCGCGATGTTCAGCCTGCTGGAGCGGATGCGCCTGCCCGACTGCATGGGCCGCCGTCAGCGCTGGTCGCGCTGGTTCATGGTGCGCCTGAGCAACGCGCTGCCGTTCGAGGTGACCGTGCAGGGCGAGTTGCCGCACAAGCCCATGCTGTGGGTCGGCAACCATGTCTCCTGGACCGACATCCCTCTGCTCGGCATGCTGGCGCCGCTTTCGTTCCTGTCCAAGGCCGAAGTGCGTACCTGGCCAGTGGCCGGCTGGCTGGCGCTCAAGGCCGGCACGTTGTTCATTCGTCGCGGCGCGGGCGACAGCCAGTTGATCCGGCGGCAGATGACCCAGCACTTGCGCAACGATCTGGACCTGATGATCTTCCCCGAGGGCACCACCACCGATGGTCACAGCCTGCGTACGTTCCATGGGCGGCTGATGTCCAGCGCCATAGACGCCGGCGTGCCGGTGCAGCCGATCGCGATCCGCTATCAGCGTGACGGCGAGCTGGATCCGATCGCGCCGTTTGTGGGCGATGATGATCTGCTGTCGCACTTGCTGCGCATCTTTGCTCAGCCCCGCGGGCAGGTGTTGATCCAGGTGCTGGCGCCGATCGCCAGCCTGGGCAAGGAACGCGCGGCACTGGCCTATGAGGCTCAGGAGGCAGTGCGCTTCGCGTTGTTCGGGGAGGTTGAGGAGCTGCGGCAGGCGGCGTGAGTCTGGTGTTCCGAGTTGCGTCATTCGCGGGCGGCGAGCCCTCTGCCCGCGAATACGTCAGTACAGTCACCGCCTCTCCCGCGCGAACCCCTGCACCACCGGATAGAACGCGCGGAAATCTTCGGTCAGTGGCGCGTACAGGGCTCGTACTTCCTCGAACCCTCCAGCCAGCCCTTCGGGCTTGGACAACCGCCGTGAGATCCCCTGCAGCACCCGCTCGATGATCTGGAAATCCCGGTACGACCCCAACCAATCCTCGGCGATCATGTGCGGCGCCATGGCCGCCAGCCGCCCCGGCAGCTCGGCTTCGGCTGCCAGCACCCGATAGACATGGTCGGTGAACGCCGTCAGCGGCTGCCGGGAATAGTCCGCCCAGTGCAGCGCCAGGCAATGATCGAAAAACACATCGACGATGATCCCGGCATAGCGGCGCCGTTCGGCCGGGAAGCGGCCGATGGCGCGCAGCACCAGCGGGTGACTGTCGGTGAATGCATCGATCTGCCGATGCAGGCGAATGCCGGCCTCCATGGGTGCGCTGAAGCGCCCTGCCAGCGGGCCTTTGACGAAATCGCCATAGAGGCTGCCGAGCAGTTGCTCAGGTGCAGGACCGCCGAGATGAAGGTGTGCCAGGTAGTTCATGCCGCGCAGCTTAGCACCATTGCGACTGTATCGTTATAACCCGATATAGCCGAATGACCCGTCGTTAGCACACATTCATATTTGTATATCGCGAAATACAGATATATATTTCGCCTCGTCCCGATATAAGCCGAGTACGTCATGTCCCTCGATCTCGACGAAATAATAAAAGCCCTCTCCCACCCCGTGCGCAGGGAAATCCTGGCGTGGCTCAAGGATCCCCAAGGGCAGTTTCCCGATCAGCACCACAGCACCGAAAACGGTGTATGTGCCGGGCAGATCGACCAACGCTGCGGCCTCTCGCAGTCAACCGTCTCGGCGCATCTGGCCACCCTGCAACGGGCCGGCCTGATCAGCAGCAAGAAGGTTGGCCAGTGGCACTTCTTCAAACGCAACGAGGACGTCATCCAGGCGTTTCTCGCGCAAATGAGCGCACAGCTCTGACAAGGATTTTTTCATGCCTTTATCCCTGCTGATCCTGGCGCTGAGCTCCTTCGCCATCGGCACCACCGAGTTCGTCATCATGGGCCTGTTGCCCGATGTGGCAGGCGACCTCGGCGTCAGCATTCCCAGCGCCGGCTGGCTGGTCACCGGCTACGCCCTGGGCGTGGCCATCGGCGCGCCGTTCATGGCCCTGGCCACCGCGCGCCTGCCGCGAAAAGCGGCGCTGGTGGTGCTGATGGGCATCTTCATCGTCGGCAACCTGCTCTGCGCCATCGCCAGCGACTACAACGTGCTGATGTTCGCTCGGGTGGTCACCGCGCTGTCCCACGGTGCCTTTTTCGGCATCGGCTCGGTGGTGGCTGCAGGGCTGGTGGCACCCAACAAGCGTGCCTCGGCGGTGGCCTTGATGTTCACTGGCCTGACCCTGGCCAACGTGCTGGGCGTGCCATTGGGCACTGCGCTGGGCCAGGCGGCGGGCTGGCGCTCGACGTTCTGGGTGGTCACCCTGATCGGCGTGATCGCGCTGATCGGTCTGCTGCGTTTTCTGCCAGGCAATCGCGAAGAAGCCAAGCTGGACATGGTCGCCGAACTGTCGGCGCTCAAGGGCGCCGGCATCTGGCTGTCGCTGAGCATGACAGCGCTGTTCGCCGCGTCCATGTTCACCCTGTTCACCTACATCGCGCCGCTGCTGGGTGATGTCACCGGCATATCACCGCGCGGGGTCACCTACACCCTGCTGCTGATCGGCCTGGGCCTGACCGTGGGCAATATCATCGGCGGCAAGCTGGCCGATCGACGCCTGGGTGCCACCCTGATCGGGGTCTTCGCGGCCATGGCCGTGGTGTCCACCGCGCTGAGCTGGACCGCAGTGGCCGTCATCCCGACCGAAATCACGTTATTCCTCTGGGCCGCCGCGGCGTTCGCCGCCGTGCCTGCGCTGCAGATCAACGTGGTGACCTTCGGCAAGTCGGCGCCCAACCTGGTGTCGACCCTGAACATCAGTGCCTTCAACGTCGGTAACGCCCTGGGCGCCTGGATCGGCGGCGCCGTCATCGCCGGTGGCCTGGGCCTGACCAGCGTGCCGCTGGCCGCCGCCGCACTGGCCGTGCTTGCCCTGATCGTCACCCTGATCACTTTTCGCCAGACCCGGACGCCGGACCTGGCACCCGTCACTCACTGATAGAGGCTGTTCTTCATGACCACACTTTTCGACCCGATCAAGCTCGGCGCACTGGAACTGCCGAACCGCATCATCATGGCACCGCTGACCCGTTGCCGCGCCGACGAGGGCCGCGTGCCCAACCAGATGATGGCCGACTACTACGTGCAACGCGCCAGCGCCGGGCTGATCCTCAGCGAAGCGACCTCGGTGACGCCCATGGGCGTCGGCTACCCGGACACCCCTGGCATCTGGTCCAACGACCAGGTTCGCGGCTGGGCCAACGTCACCCAGGCCGTGCACGCCGCCGGTGGCCGGATCATGCTGCAGCTGTGGCACGTGGGCCGGATCTCGCATTCGCAATACCTGAACGGCGAGCTGCCGGTGGCCCCCAGCGCAATCGCCGCCGACGGCCACGTCAGCCTGGTGCGTCCGATCACCGGTTTCGAAACCCCACGGGCACTGGAAACCGCTGAAATCGCCGACATCGTCGAGGCCTATCGAGTGGGCGCGGAAAACGCCAAGGCTGCGGGCTTCGATGGCGTGGAAATCCACGGCGCCAACGGTTACCTGCTCGACCAGTTCCTGCAGAGCAGCACCAACCAGCGCACCGACGCCTATGGCGGCTCCCTGGAAAACCGTGCACGGCTGCTGCTGGAAGTGACCGATGCGGCCATCGACGTCTGGGGCGCCGACCGTGTCGGCATGCACCTCTCGCCACGTGCCGACCTGCACGACATGGGCGACGGCAACCGTGCCGAAACCTTCACCTATGTTGCCCGCGAACTGGGCAAGCGCGGCATCGCGTTCATCTGTGCCCGCGAGAAGGAAGGCGAGGACAGCCTGGCCGCGCAACTGCGTGATGCGTTTGGCGGTCCGTACATCGTCAACGAGCGTTTCGACAAGGCGTCGGCCAACGCCGCCCTGGCCAATGGCATTGCCGACGCCGTGGCCTTCGGCGTTCCGTACATCGCCAACCCCGACCTGCCGGAACGCCTGCAGGCCGACGCGCCATTGAACGAGCCACACCCCGAAACGTTCTACGCCAAGGGCGCCGCAGGCTACCTGGACTACCCGCGCATGTAAGCGGCAGGCCGGGCCGCCGCCAGGCGTGCCCGGCCGTTCAGCGTCGCAGCTGGCTGATCTGCTGCTGCAGGTTCTGCACCTGACTCTGCAGCGTGTTCAAGCTGCGCGTGGCCTGTCCGCGGAACGCATCGAACTCGCTGATGCTGGGGCCACTGGTGGCCGCCGGTCGATTGTCCTGCTCGCTCTTGAGCACGATGAGATCCTGCTCCAGGCGTTCGAGCTGCGCGCCCGGATTGCTCTTCTTCAACGCGGCAAGCTCGCCGTCCACGCTGTCCAGACGTGCCTGCAACTTGCCGGTGTCCGGCTGTGCCTGCTTCAACGTCGCAAGCTCGGTCGCCAGCGCCTTCAACTGCGTCTGCAATTGCTCGTTGAGCGTCTGCTGCGCAGCCACCTGAGACGCGGCCTGTTCCAGACGGGTCTGCAAGGTGCTCTGCTGGCCGGCCACGCCACTCTGTTGCTGAGTCTGTTGCGCCAGCTGGTCCTGCAACTGCTTGATTTCGGCCCGCAGCGCTTCGCTACCGGATACGGCAGTGGACTGGGTGTTGGCTACTTTGCCGCTGATGTCCTGCAGGCGCCCCGCCGCTTCTTCGCTGATGCGCGCAAAACTCTCCTGAGTCGCTACCAGTTGCTGCTCCATCAGGTTGATCTGCTGGAAACTCCACCAGCCCAGGCCGCCCAGGGCGATGAACAACGCGCCGATCAGCGCCCACAGCGCACCCGTGCTGGGCGCCTTGACGCGCACCACCGGCGTGTTGCGCGAGTACAACGCGTCGCGATCGCGCCCGCCGCCCACTGGGGCAAACTCGTGGTCGTCGCGGGTATCACCACGCAAACTGGGCAGATTGTCGTCGAAGTCGTCGGGAGCATCTTTGCGCATGTGAGAAACCTTTGTGTCACGGGGTAATGGCCAGGACCGCGAGTATACCCTTGCAACGGCGGGCACTGGCCGACCACCCGGGCGATTGGCTCAACCGCCGGGCGTGCCCTGGG
The DNA here is from genome assembly GCF_014842725.1 of Pseudomonas sp. CFBP 13602. NCBI lineage: Bacteria > Pseudomonadati > Pseudomonadota > Gammaproteobacteria > Pseudomonadales > Pseudomonadaceae > Pseudomonas > Pseudomonas sp. CFBP 13602. Next base: position 188,792 of record NZ_JACYVT010000008.1, read on the forward strand.
CACGCCACCAGCCACAGAATTCATCCAGCGATGCCCACACGGACGTGCGTGGCTCGTAGCCCAGGTAATGCCGGGCGCGATTGATATCCAGGGTGAAATGCTCGTGCAAGGCCTGGACTTCAAAACGCGACAAGCGCGGTCGGGGTTGGCCGGGCCAGAGCAGGCACGCCGACTCGCAGACCGCAGCACTGACGTGGGCCAGGCCGAAGTCGCGGTAGCGACGTACCTGGGGCAACTCCAGCTGACGCATCACGTAGTTGATCACGTCCCACAGCGGTATCGGCGCGCCATTGCTGATGTTGTAGACCTGGTTGAGCGCGGTATCGCCTGCCGTCAGAGCGCCCAGCAGTGCCTGATTGAGGTTCTGCACGCTAGTGAAATCGACTTTGTTCAAGCCGTCGCCGATAATCCGCAGGCGATTCTTGCGCTGCATCTCGATCAACCGCGCGAACTGCTGCCCGTCGCCCGCACCGGTCACCCGATGTGCTCGCAGCACAACGGTTTCCAGGCCGAACTCGGCAGCGCCGAGCACCTTGCGCTCGGCCAGCCATTTGCTGCGCGCGGCATGCCCGCGCAGACGTCCCGGCACCTGCTCTTCCTTGATGGCCAGATGGCTGCGACCGTCGAAACAGACCGCTGCCGAAGACAGATACACCAGCCGCTGCACGTGCTCCTTGAGGCAGGCCTCGACGACGTTCTCGGTGACCTCGACATTGGCCTGCTGGAACATCTGGGCGCGGCCCCAGGTACCTGCGGCACCGGCGCAATGGACCACGGCGTCGACGCCGATGCACAGGCGCTTGGCCAGGTCGGGGTCGAGCAGGTCGCCCTGCATGAACTGTGCGCCGCGTCGTACCAGATGCTCGACCCCTTCGGCCCGGCGACCGTTGATGCGCACTTCAAGCCCCTGCTCCAACGCCAGGCGCGTGAAGCGCCCGCCGATGAAGCCGCTTGCGCCGGTAACCAGAATCTTCATGAATTGCTCCGCTGTGCATCGTTCAATGTGTTGCCGCAGCACGACCTCGGGAAGGTCCTGCAGCGTTCTTCGAGGTCACTCTCTGCTCGGCACCCTGGCTGTGGGCGACCGGGCCGCTAGCGGTAGACGCACGCAGGGCTCACAGCGGCACCAACCAGCTTGCGGCGCCCTCGTGCAGATGCCGGGTGAGGCGCTCGAGCAATTGCCCGCCGTTGCGCCAGTGGTGCCAGAACAACGGCACGTCCACAGGATGCCCGGCAACGATCTCGATCAGGCTGCCGTCAGCCAGTGCATCCTCGACCTGCAGCTCGGGGACCATGCCCCAGCCCATCCCGGCCTTGGCCAACCGGTTGAACCCTTCCGACGACGGGCACAGGTGATGGAGAAAACCTTCCGCCAGCCCCAGCGACGCCAGAAAACGATGTTGCAGATAATCGTCGGGGCCGAACACCAGCGCGGGCGTGCGGGGCAGATGGGCCGGTTCGAAGCCCGCGGGAAAATGCCGAGCCATGAACTCGGGGCTGGCCAGCGCGCGATAGCGCATGGCCCCCAGCAACAGGCTGCGCGCCCCGGCCAGGGGCCGCTCGCTGGCACACAGGCAGGCGGCCACTTCACCGGCGCGCATACGCTTGAGCCCGACGTCCTGATCCTCCACCACGTGGTCCAGCAGCAATTGCTCGCGAATGCAGAAATCCGCGACCGCGCCGGCCCACCAAGTGCCCAGGCTGTCCGCGTTCAAGGCAATCCGCAGGCGCTCGGGCATGCCCTGTTCATCCAGCGCCGGCACCTGCCCCTGCAGGTCACGCTCGAGCAAGCGTACCTGCTGCACATGGTTGAGCAGGCGGCGGCCGATATCGGTGGGTGCCGGCGGCGTGACGCGAATCAGCACGGGCTGACCCACCCGCGCCTCGAGCAGCTTGATCCGCTGCGACACGGCCGATTGCGACAGGCCCAGCACCTGCGCAGCGCGTTCGAAGCCCGTTTGCTCCACCACAGCGGCCAGCGCGGCGAGCAGCTTGTAATCGAACATCAGATTTCCTAATGAGTGATCAGCACTATTGCTTTTTCTTATACCGCGCCACCCCTCACAATGGCCAGCATCAAATGGGAGATACAGCGATGTGGCAGAGTTACTTGAACGGTTTGCTGGTCGCGTTCGGCCTGATCATGGCGATCGGCACGCAGAACGCTTTCGTTCTGGCGCAGAGCCTGCGCCGTGAGCATCACCTGCCCGTGGCGCTGCTGTGCGTGGTATGCGATGCGCTGCTGGTGGCTGCGGGTGTGTTCGGCCTGGCCACGGTACTGGCGCACAATCCGACCTTGCTGGCGGTGGCACGCTGGGGCGGTGCGTTGTTTCTGCTCTGGTACGGCGTCAAGGCCCTGCGCCGTGCCTGCTCGCGGCAAAGCCTGGAACAGGCCGGCACCGCCGGATTGCGCTCGCGCAGGGCGGTGCTGCTCAGCGCGCTGGCGGTGACCCTGCTCAACCCCCACGTGTATCTGGACACGGTCCTGCTGATCGGCTCGCTCGGCGCCCAGCAAAGCGTGCCTGCCGCCTATGTCGCCGGCGCCACCAGCGCATCACTGCTGTGGTTCTTCGGCCTGGCCCTGGCTGCGGCGTGGCTGGCGCCCTGGCTGGCGCGGCCCAACACCTGGCGCCTGCTCGATCTGATGGTGGCGGTGATGATGTTCGCCGTAGCCGCGCAACTGGTATTCGCCTGAAACCGTCAGTCTGGCCACGCAAAGGCTCTGGAACCTCTATTCCACACAGTTGTTGCGTGGTTAAGCCACTATGCCGATGCTATGATCCGGCACTGCGTCGCAAAGAGTAAAAACTCGCCGACGTTTTCCAGGCCGCCCGTGATCGGCCTTGCGCAAACCGCAACAGACCTGATTAGGAGAATCACCATGGCTTTCGAATTGCCGCCGCTGCCCTACGCCCACGATGCCCTGCAGCCGCACATCTCCAAGGAAACCCTGGAGTATCACCACGACAAGCACCACAACACCTATGTCGTGAACCTGAACAACCTGGTGCCTGGCACCGAGTTCGAAGGCAAGACCCTCGAAGAGATCGTCAAGTCGTCTTCCGGTGGCATCTTCAACAACGCCGCCCAGGTCTGGAACCACACCTTCTATTGGAACTGCCTGGCGCCAAACGCCGGCGGCCAGCCTACCGGTGCCCTGGCCGAAGCCATCAACACCGCGTTCGGCTCGTTCGACACCTTCAAGGAAGAATTCACCAAGACGTCGGTCGGCACCTTCGGTTCCGGCTGGGGCTGGCTGGTGAAGAAAGCCGACGGTTCCCTGGCCCTGGCCAGCACCATTGGTGCCGGCAACCCGCTGACCAACGGCGATACCCCGCTGCTGACCTGCGACGTCTGGGAACACGCCTATTACATCGACTACCGCAACGTCCGCCCCAAGTACGTCGAGGCGTTCTGGAACCTGGTGAACTGGGACTTCGTTGCCCAGCAGTACGAAGGCCAGGCGTTCACCGCCTGACCTGCTGCACTGTTGAAAAGCCCGGCCTTCGTGCCGGGCTTTTTTGTGCCTGCCTGCATACGCCGAAGGCACGCTTCGTTTACCTTGTTGCTACATGGCCGCTCAAGAATACGTCCGGGTCGGCCGACACACTGGCGCGTCCTCCGGTATTCAAGACCATCGGTACGGCTCGCGCACATTTGTGGCTTTACGGCTTACGGTAAGTTGCCAATACTCATGGCATCTTGATGCCAAGCGTTCGAAACAAGGAATTGCCATTGAAGCTGGAAGTCAGGAACAGCTTGTCCGTCAAGTTGCTTCGCGTGGTACTGATGTCGGCACTGGTCGTGGGCATGGTGCTCAGTTGTGCGCAAATCGTCTTCGATGGCTACAAGACCCGCCAGGCCATCTCCGCCGACGCCGAGCGGATCCTCGCCATGTTCCGCGATCCGTCGACCCAGGCGGTCTATAGCCTGGACCGGGAAATGGGCATGCAGGTCATCGAAGGGTTGTTCCAGGACGATGCCGTGCGCCAGGCTTCCATCGGCCATCCCGACGAACCCATGCTCGCCGAACGTTCGCGTCCGCTACAGAGCCTGACCAGCCGCTGGCTGACCGATCGCATCCTCGGCCAGGAGCGCAGCTTCAGTACACGCCTGATCGGCCGCGGGCCCTACAGCGAATACTACGGCGACCTGCACATCACCCTGGACACCGCCACCTATGGCGAGGATTTCATCGTCAGCTCGGTGATCATCTTCATCTCCGGCACCTTGCGCGCGCTCGCCCTGGGCCTGTTGCTGTACCTGATCTATCACTGGCTGCTGACCAAGCCGTTGTCGCGGATCATCAAACACTTGCTGCAGATCAACCCCGACCGCCCCGGCGAGTACCAATTGCCGTTGCCGCGCGGCCATGAACACAACGAGCTGGGCCTATGGGTGAATACCGCCAATCAACTCCTGGCCTCCATCGAGCGCAACACCCAACTGCGCCACGAAGCCGAAGACAGCATGCTGCACATGGCCCAGCATGACTTCCTGACCGGCCTGGCCAATCGCGTGCAATTGCAGCAGCAACTTGACAAGGTGCTGCTCGACGCCCATCGCCTGCAGCGGCGGGTGGCGGTGCTGTGCGTCGGCCTCGACGACTTCAAGGGCATCAACGAACAGTTTGGCTACCAGACCGGTGACCAGTTGCTGCGCGCGCTGGCCGATCGCCTGCGGGCCCACAGTGGTAGGTTCGGCACCCTGGCCCGCCTGGGCGGCGATCAGTTCGCACTGGTCCAGGCCGACATCGAACAACCTTACGAAGCGGCAGAACTGGCCCAGCGCATTCTCGACGACCTCGATGCCGCCTTCCCGCTCGACCCGCACTCCATTCGCCTGCGCGCAACCATCGGCATCACCTTGTTTCCCGAAGACGGCGACAGCACCGAAAACCTGCTGCAGAAAGCCGAGCAGACCATGACCCTGGCCAAGGTCCGCTCGCGCAACCGCTACCAGTTCTACATTGCCAGCGTCGACACCGAGATGCGCCGGCGCCGCGAGCTGGAAAAAGACCTGCGCGAGGCACTGGCACGCAATCAACTGCATCTGGTGTACCAGCCACAGATCAGCTACCGCGACCACCGGATCGTCGGCGTCGAGGCACTGCTGAGGTGGCAGCATCCCGAGCACGGCCTGGTGCCACCCGATCAGTTCATTCCGCTGGCCGAGCAGAACCGCAGCATCATTGCCATCGGCGAGTGGGTGCTGAACGAGGCCTGCAGCCAACTGCGCGAGTGGCACGATCAGGGTTTCAGCGGCTTGCGCATGGCGGTCAATCTGTCGACCGTGCAGTTGCATCACAACGAACTGCCGCGGGTGGTCAGCAACATCCTGCAAATGTACCGCCTGCCGCCGCGCAGCCTCGAACTGGAAGTCACCGAAACCGGCCTGATGGAAGACATCAGCACCGCCGCGCAGCACCTGCTGAGTCTGCGACGCTCGGGTGCGCTGATCGCCATCGACGACTTCGGCACGGGCTATTCTTCGCTCAGCTACCTGAAGTCACTGCCACTGGACAAGATCAAGATCGACAAGAGTTTCGTTCAGGACGTGCTCAACGACGAGGACGACGCGACCATCGTCCGGGCGATCATCCAGCTGGGCAAGAGCCTGAACATGCAGGTGATCGCCGAAGGCGTGGAAACGCTGGAGCAGGAAGCGTACATCGTCGCCCAGGGCTGTCATGAGGGCCAGGGCTACCTCTACAGCAAACCCCTGGCCGCTCGCGAACTGACCGCCCTGCTCAAGCAATCCGAGCGCAGCCGTACCAGCCTGGCGCGGACTCCGTCGCAAACCTAGCGGCAGACATGCCAGCCTGAAGGTTTTTTCACATTAACCCTTTACAGAAAATGCAAATCTTTCGCATTATGGCGCAGTTTTGCGCGCCACAGGCGCGCCCGCTCGCCACTCTTGACGCAGGATTTCGCCATGATTCGTACGCCCCTGGCCACCGCCAGTCTGCTGGCCATCGCCATCGCTCTTGCCGGCTGCGACAGCAAGGACAAGCAAACCACCACCGCTGCCCAGGCCCCAGCCCCGGCTGCATCCGCCCCGGCGGCCCCGGCTGCGGTGCCCACGGCCTCCGGGACTCTGGACGAGGCGGCCGCCAAGGCCGTGGTTGCCCATTACGCCGACATCGTGCACGCCACCTTCGAAGACGCGCTGAGCACTGCCCAGACGCTGCAGAAAGCCGTGGACGCCTTCCTTGCCGCACCCAGCGACGCCACCCTGAAGGCCGCACGCGACGCCTGGGTAGCCTCGCGCCCTGCCTACCTGCAGACCGAAACCTTTCGCTTCGGCAACACCCTGATCGACGATTGGGAAGGCCAGGTCAATGCCTGGCCGCTGGACGAAGGCCTGATCGACTACACCGACAAGAGCTACGAGCACGCTCTGGGCAACCCGGGCGCGACCGCCAACATCATCGCCAACAAGGAAATCCAGGTCGGTGAAGACAAGGTCGACGTCAGCGAGATCACTCCCGAGAAGCTTGCCAGCCTGAACGAGCTGGGCGGTTCGGAGGCCAACGTCGCCACCGGCTACCACGCCATCGAATTCCTGCTCTGGGGCCAGGACCTCAACGGTACCGGCCCTGGCGCCGGCAACCGCCCTGCCTCCGACTACATGGACGGCGCGGGCGCCACCGGCGGCCACAACGATCGCCGTCGCGCCTACCTCAAGGCCGTCACCGATCTGCTGGTCAGCGACCTCGAAGAGATGCTCGCCAACTGGAAGCCCAACGTGGCCGACAACTACCGCGCCACGCTGGTCGGCGAACCGGTCGACAGCGGCCTGCGCAAAATGCTTTTCGGCATGGGCAGCCTGTCGCTCGGCGAACTGGCCGGCGAACGCATGAAGGTCGCGCTCGAAGCCAACTCGCCGGAAGACGAGCACGACTGCTTCAGCGACAACACGCACAATTCCGCCTTCTACAATGCCAAGGGCATCCGCAACGTGTACCTGGGCGAGTACACCCGTACCGACGGCACCAAGCTGACCGGCGCCAGCCTGTCCTCACTGGTGGCCAAGGCCGACCCGGCTGCCGATACCGCACTCAAGGCCGATCTGGCCGACACCGAAGCGAAGATGCAGGCCATCGTCGACCGCGCCAACAAGGGCGAGCACTTCGACCAGTTGATCAGCGCCGACAACGCCGCCGGCCAGCAGGTGGTACGCGATGCCATCGCCGCCCTGGTCAAGCAGACCGGCGCAATCGAACAGGCCGCCGGCAAACTGGGCATCACCGATCTGAACCCGGACACCGCCGATCACGAGTTCTGATTCAACCGGGGGCTGCACTGGAGAAGGCTACGCCGACGCCAGTTGCAGCCCCCATGCGTCGGCCGAACATCCGCTTCCTTCACCACAGCTTTCCATTCATGCGCCCATCCCTGCCCCGTGTCGTCTTCCTGCTCCTGGCCTGCGGCCTGGTCGGGTGTGACGACGCCCCGCGTTTCACCCAGGCAGAGCCGGGCGAAGCACAGAGCGCGGGGCAGGCCACCGTGCGCAAATTCGATGTCAACGCCTACTCCATGCCCTCGGCCAATCTTTCGCCGGTCCGCCGCCTGGATTTCAGCGTGGGCAACAGCTTCTTCCGCAGCCCCTGGGTCATCGCGCCGTCTACCACCACCGCGCGTGACGGCCTGGGGCCCCTGTTCAATACCAATGCCTGCCAGAACTGCCACATCAAGGATGGCCGCGGCCATCCGCCCGAAGACAACGCGCTCAGCGCCGTCTCCATGCTGGTCCGCTTGTCGCTGCCCGACAGCCCGCATTACCTGCACGAGATCGAACGCCTGGGCGTGGTGCCCGAGCCGGTCTACGGCACACAGCTGCAAGATATGGCCATCCCTGGCCATGTGCCCGAAGGCAAGGTGAGGGTCACCTATCAAAGCGTGCCGGTGCGCTTCAAGGACGGCACTCTGGTCGAGCTGCGCCAGCCGCAGTTGCAGATCAGCCAATTGGGCTACGGCGCACTGCATCCCGACACACGCTTCTCTGCGCGGGTCGCACCACCGATGATCGGCCTGGGCCTGCTCGAAGCAATCAGCGAAGCGGATATCCTGGCCAATGCCCGCAACCAGGCCGATAGCGCCGGGCCGATCAAGGGTCGGCCCAATCAGGTATGGGACGACAGCCAAAGCCGCAGCGTGCCGGGCCGCTTCGGCTGGAAAGCCGGACAGCCAAATCTGAACCAGCAGAATGTCCATGCCTTTTCCGGCGACATGGGGCTGACCACCACGCTGCGACCCTTCGATGACTGTACGGCGGCGCAAACCGATTGTCGCCAGGCGGTCAACGGCAATGGCCCGGGCGGGGAACCCGAAGTCAGTGATAACATTCTGCGTCTGGTGTTGTTCTACACCCGCAACCTGGGTGTGCCTGCGCGCCGCGACGTCGACTCGCCGCAGGTCCTGGCCGGCAAGAATCTGTTCTATCAGGCCGGCTGCCAGGGTTGCCACGTGGCGCAATACACCACGGCCAGCGACGCGGCGGAGCCCGAGCTGCGCAGCCAGACGATTCGCCCCTACACCGACCTGCTGCTGCACGACATGGGCCCCGGCCTGGCCGACGGGCGCAGCGAGTTCAAGGCCGGCGCACAGGACTGGCGCACGCCGCCGCTGTGGGGCATCGGCCTTAGCGAAACGGTCAGCGGGCATAGCCAGTTTCTCCACGACGGTCGCGCGCGCAACCTGCTCGAAGCCGTGCTGTGGCACGGCGGTGAAGCCGAAGCGGCCAGGCAACAGGTATTGCAATTCGACGCCCAGCAGCGCGCTGCGCTGCTGGCGTTCTTGAACTCTCTCTAGATGAACACACGTTTCAGGAGCCTACATGTTCCGTCCCAAGCTGCTCTTCACCGGCCTCGCCGCCCTGGCACTGGGTGCCTGCTCGCCGCAAGATCGGCAAGCCGTTACCAGTGCGGCCATAGCCAAGCAGGTCATCCTGCCGACCTATAGCCGCTGGGTGGAGGCCGATCGGCAACTGGCTGCCAGCGCCCTGGCGTTCTGCCAGGGTACGCAGCCACTGGATGCGGCGCGTGCCGATTTCCTCAAGGCGCAAAGAGCCTGGGCCGAGCTGCAACCGCTGCTGATCGGGCCGCTGGCCGAGGGCAACAAAGCCTGGTCGGTGCAGTTCTGGCCGGACAAGAAAAACCTCGTCGGCCGTCAGGTCGAGCAACTGGCCAACGCCGAGCAACCCATCGACGCACAGGGTTTGGCCAAGGCCAGCGTGGTCGTGCAGGGGCTGTCGGCCTATGAGTACATCCTGTTCGACAGCAAGCCGGAAATTGCCGATGCCGCGCAGAAAGCGCGCTACTGTCCACTGCTCAGCGCCATTGGCGAGAGGCAGAAAGCGCTGGCCGAAGAAATCCTCGCCAGCTGGAACAGTGCCGACGGCATGCTCGCGCAGATGACCAAGTTTCCCAACCAGCGCTACGCCGACTCCCACGAAGCCATCGCCGATGTGCTGCGTGCGCAGGTCACCGCACTCGACACCTTGAAGAAAAAGCTCGGCGCGCCCATGGGCCGCCTCAGCAAGGGTATCGCCCAGCCCTACCAGGCCGAGGCCTGGCGTAGCGCGCAGTCGATGCACAGCGTGCGGGCGAGCCTGGCGGCCGCCCAGACCGTCTGGGTCGGCGTCGACGGCAAGGGGCTGCGCGGCCTGTTGCCCACCGAGCAGAAACCCCTGGCCGACAAGATCGACGCCGCCTACGCCGCGTCCATGAAGCTGCTCGACGGCAATACCCGCAACCTCGGTGAACTGCTCGGCGACGATGCCGGCAAACAGTTCCTCAACACCCTCTACGACAGCCTCAACGTGGTCCACCGTCTGCACGAAGGCGAACTGGCCCGCGCCCTGAACATCCAGCTGGGCTTCAATGCCAACGACGGTGACTGACGATGATTGTACGCTCGGCGCAGAAGCTGACCCACGTACTGCTCAAGGCACTGACCCTGGGCAACTGGACGCTGGCCCGGCATCCGCAGCGCGAACCGCTGCTGTTGTCTGCGCGCGATGATGCCGATGGCGGGCACTACGCCGTGGGTTATCGGCTGGACGGCCGCGAGGTGTTCGCCACGCAGGTAGGCCAACGCTGCCATGACATCGTCACGCACCCGACGCTGCCCGTGGCGCTGTTCGTGGCTCGCCGTCCCGGCACCGAAAGCTACTTGATCGATCTGCGCGACGGCGTGTTGCTGCAGACCCTGGCATCCCAGGCAGATCGGCACTTCTATGGCCACGCAGTAGTGCACAAGGATGGCGAGTGGCTGTACGCCACCGAGAACGACACCACCGAGCCAGGCCGTGGCGTTCTGGGGGTCTACCGCTTCGTCGACGGACGCCTGGTGCACAGCGGCGAACTGTCCACCCATGGCATCGGCCCTCATCAGGTATCGTGGATGCCGGACGGCGAAACCCTGGTGGTGGCCAATGGCGGTATTCGGACCGAGGCCGAAAGCCGGATCGAGATGAATCTGGATGCCATGCAGCCGAGCCTGGTGATGATGCAGCGCGATGGCACCCTGCTGAGCAAAGAGTGCCTGGAACAGCCGATGAACAGCGTGCGGCACCTGGCAATCGGCAGCGACGCTACCGTCTTCGCCTGCCAGCAATTCATGGGGCCTGCCCATGAAAGCGCGCCGCTGTTGGCGGTCAAGCGTCCCGGTCAGCCTTTCGAAGCCTTTCCCGTTTCGCTGACGCAATTGCAATCCATGGGGCACTACACCGCCAGCGTTGCGGTGCACAGCGAGTTGCGCCTGGTGGCGCTGACGGCGCCGAGGGCCAACCGCTTCTTCATCTGGGACATGGACAGCGGTGCGGTCAAACATGACGGCACCTTGCCCGACTGCGCAGGCGTGGGGGCTGTGGAAGACGGTTTCGTGGTGACTTCGGGGCAAGGCCGCTGCCGCCATTATGACTGCCGAGCAGCGCAGCTGGTGGGCATGCCGCTGCAATTGCCATCGGGGCTTTGGGACAACCACCTGTACCTGGCTTGAGCCAGTGCAACGTGAGCCAGCGAACTGGCTCGGGAATTCAACCCTGGGTGCGCACGCCTTGGCTCAGGCCCAGCATGAACAGGATGAAATCCTTGTCCGGGGTCACTGCGATGTGCGCCTTCTGCGACCGGGGCAATGGGCAATTGCCCTCACCGTGGGCCGCACTGACAATGGCCGAGCGGGGTTGTTCCCACGCCGCTGCCGCCGCAGTGGCCACCCCCAGGGCTGCCACCAGAAACAAACCTCGTGCCATTTCTAGTTTCATCACGCTAAACCTTTGATGGAGCTGCCGAATGCCGCTTCATAAAGGTAGATCAACTTCTGCCAGTCGGGTGCACTGAACGACGAATGGCGACGCAGCTGCTTCATGTCGTGGGAGGCAGCTTGCTGCGCGGTCATGCGCTGACGGCACTTCTCCAGGTCCAGCAGCGCTACCTCACCGCGTGCATTGCTGCCCTCGCCTGTCACGCGCACGAACACATGCTTGATATAGATGCAGCTGTGCTGCCAGCGGCCGCGGTGCATGCGCGCCAGATTGGTCGCCAGGCTCTGCAGAATCTGCTCGTGGACCGCTTCGCCGTGGCGTTCGCGGCCCCCGCCCTGCAGCCAGTGCTCATACTCCTCGAAACCGTCCAGGGAACGCGTCACCAGCAGTGCGCGCCACTGATTGTTCTCGTCGCGCTGCGTACCGCAGAAGATCATCTTCGGTACATTGACGTCGAGCTGGTAGAGCGCGGTCAACGCATCGCGTTCGCGCAGCACCGTTGGGCGACCGAACGGATGCAGCCAGCTACGGTAGATATGCCCGACCTGGCGCTTGACGTAGATCATCTGCCCGTCGGCAGCGAACAGGCGTTGCACGCCGCTTTCACCGCCGCGCCTGACATTGGGCTCTTCCACCCAGGCACCCTGCTGCTGCCAATAGTGATCGAAGTCGGCATCTCCGCTCGCCGTGCCTGCCGTCATACCTTCAACCGCCATCCTGCTTACCCCTTACGTAGAACGTATACTCGCCACATGGCGTACATCGGTAAAAAGTCCAGGCGTTCCTGGATACGGAAACCGGCCTGGATGAACTCCGCTTCAACGGTTGCCGCCGGCAACACGAAGCGGTTCTGATACCCATCCTGCTCGTTGTGCAGGCGTCGACGCTGCTCGGCCCGCTCACGCTTCCAGGCCTTGAAGTTGCCATCGACCCACAACGATAACACCACACTGTCACGCGTCACTCGATGAAACTGCTTGAGAATGGTCATGCGGTGCTCGGCCTCGCCGATGTGGTGCAGCAACCTCATGCAGAAAATGCTGTCTACCGAATTGTCCGGCAGGGCCACATCGAATGCCGAGGTCTGCAACGGCTGCACCCGGCCAACAATGTGCGCCGGCTGTGAAGCGCAGGCGGTTTCCACCATGGCCGCAGAGTTGTCCGCACCAATGATCACTCGGTTCTGCTTCTCCGCCAGCAGCGGCCAGAAACGACCGGCACCGCACGGCAGGTCCAGCACCAATCCAGGCTCGCCGACCAGGGCCAGGGCTTTGCGGGCCAGCTGTTCGTCACGTCGGTGCGACATGCGTCGAGCAAAACTGTTGCGGTGTTTGTCGAAATACTTCTGCGCGTGAGCGCGATCGTACTTATCGGAAAATTCCAGCTTCACGGGATCGGACATGGGCACGCCTCCAGGACAGTGGCGCACACCTTATTCATCCAACCGTCATGGCTAGGTCATGTCATTGTGAAAAATTTGTCAGAAGTTTCCGAGCTGATACAGGATATTTCCTACAATAATTGCACCTGGGGTGCGAAGCAAGCATCACCCCAGGGCTTGCTTGCCAAGGCCCAGCTCCACACTGAAGCGACAGCCATGAGGCTCGACGGCCTCCAGACGGACTTGCCAGCCCTGGTCCTCGCAGATCCGCTGGACCAACGACAGACCCAGGCCTAGCCCTTCTCCACGCTTCTCCGGGCCGCGCACAAACGGTTGGAACATGGCCTCGCGCTGAGCCTCGGGAATCCCTACACCGCTGTCTTCCACATGGAAGCCGCTCGCCCCCAGCGTCAGACGAATGAAACCCTGATCGGTGTAGTGCAGGGCATTGCGCAGCAGGTTGCCCATCACGGCGTGGAGAAAAGCACCGTTGTAGGTCTGCGCCAAGGGCGCGCCGGCGACGAACTCAAGGGCCAGGCCTTTCTTTTCTATGGCTGGTCGCCACTGGGTCAGCAGCGCTTCGGCTACCTGACCCAGAGTGGCCGGCGTGGCTCTGCCGCTGTCGTCGCGCTGGGCCCGCGCCAGCATCAGGAAGGTCTGCACCAGGTCACGCATGTCTTCGCAGGCTCGGGCAATGCGCAGCACCTGCGCACGGGAGCGCTCCGGCAGCGCCGGATTCTCCAGCAGCAGCTCGCAGGAGCTGGCGAGCACCATCAACGGCGTGCGCAGTTCATGGCTCACGTCGCTGGTAAACAGCCGTTCGCGGGTCAAGGCATCGCGCAGGCGGCCAAGGGTGGCATCGAAGGCCACGGCCAGCTCGCCGACTTCGTCGGCCGTATAGTCCGGTGCCAATGGCGGTGCCAGGCCAAGAATCTGATCACGATGGCGCACCTGGCGGGCCAGGCGCACCACGGGCGCCATGACCTTGCGTGCCAAGACCCAGCCAAGAAAGATCGCCAGGGCCAGGCTGAGCACGAAGCCCACCAGCACCACGGCGAACAGCACTCTTTCGCGCTCTTCGAAATCGCTCTGATCCTGCAGCAAGGCGTAACGACGACCGTCGACTACCTCGATCATCGCGTGGTAGGACAGGTCGCCGCGGAACACTTCGTGGAAGCCGCGTGGCAGATGCCTCACATCGGCAGTGAGCGCGAAATCGCCCGGACCGTTATCGTAGTAGAACAACTGATCGGGTTCGGGGCGATGGCTCCAGTCGGCCGCGTTGTCCATCAGCAGCAGGCGCTGCAGGTCGCCGCCCAGGCCTGCGGATATCAACCGTTCCTCCACCAGGTGCACGGTAGCCACGATACCGACCGCGAACGCCCCTGCGACCAGCGCACTCATCAACGCAAACGCGATGATGATGCGTTGCGCGAGGCTCTGCTTAAACTCCATCACGGCCTTCGGCAAGACGGTAACCGACGCCGTGCACGGTGTGCAGCAAGGGTTTCTCGAACGGCTTGTCGATCACCTGGCGCAGCTGATGGACGTGGCTGCGCAGGCTGTCGCTGTCGGGGCAGTCATCGCCCCACAGGGCTTCCTCGAGCACTTCGCGGCGCAGCACATGGGGGCTCTTCTGCATCAGCACGGCGAGCAGCTTGAGGCCCACCGGGTTGAGCTTGAGCAGGCGGCCCTCGCGGGTGACCTCGAGGGTGTCGAGGTCGTAGATCAGATCGCCCACCTGCAGCGAGCGACGACCGCCGCCCTGGGCCCGGCGCAGGACCGCTTCGATGCGTGCCGCCAGCTCCGACAGGGCAAACGGCTTGAGCAGGTAGTCGTCGGCACCGGAACGAAAACCCTGCAGGCGATCGTCCAGCTGGTCGCGCGCGGTGAGCATGATCACCGGCGTATCGCGCCGGGCATCTTCGCGCAGGCGCTTGCACAGCGTATAGCCATCGATGCCCGGGAGCATGATGTCGAGCACGATGAGGTCGTAGTGCTCGGTCGCCGCCAGGTGCAATCCGGACAGGCCGTCCTGGGCGCAGTCGACGGTGTAGCCTTTCATACCCAGGTAATCGGCCAGGTTGGCCAGGATGTCGCGGTTGTCTTCAACCAGTAGGATTCGCATGGGCAGGTCTCCGAGTGCTGCTGTCGCCCCGGCGGGGCTCGCGCAGCTTATAGGCTGGGCAGGCATAAAAAAACCCCGGCCATCGCTGGCCGGGGTTTTTCTTACCTGAGGACAGGTAGAGCGCGGGGCTCGCTTACATCATGCCGCCCATGCCACCCATGCCGCCCATGTCTGGCATGCCGCCGCCAGCCGAGCCTTCGGCTTTCGGCTTGTCGGCAATGGCCGCTTCGGTCGTCAGGATCAGACCACCGATGGAAGCTGCAGCCTGCAAGGCCGAACGGGTCACCTTGGTAGGATCCAGAATGCCCATTTCGATCATGTCGCCGTAGACGCCAGTTGCAGCGTTGTAACCGTAGTTACCATTGCCGTTCTTGACTTCGTTGACGACAACGCTTGGCTCGTCGCCGGAGTTGGCAGCGATCTGGCGCAGCGGTGCTTCGACTGCGCGACGCAGTACAGCTATACCTACGTTCTGATCAGCGTTGTCGCCGGTCAGGTTGGTCAGCGCTTCCAGAGCACGGATCAGTGCAACGCCACCGCCAGGTACCACGCCTTCTTCGACGGCTGCGCGGGTTGCGTGCAGGGCGTCTTCAACGCGGGCTTTCTTCTCTTTCATTTCAACTTCGGAGCCAGCGCCAACCTTGATCACTGCAACGCCGCCAGACAGCTTGGCCAGGCGTTCCTGCAGTTTTTCACGGTCGTAGTCCGAGGAAGTTTCGGCAACCTGGGCACGGATCTGGTTGATACGGGACTGGATGTCGCCTTCAACGCCAGCACCGTCGACGATGATGGTGTTTTCCTTGGAAATGGTCACGCGCTTGGCGCTGCCCAGGTTTTCCAGCGTGGCACTTTCCAGGCTCAGGCCGATCTCTTCGGAGATAACGGTACCGCCGGTCAGTACGGCGATGTCCTGCAGCATGGACTTGCGACGATCGCCGAAGCCCGGCGCCTTGACGGCAGCGACTTTGACGATACCGCGCATGTTGTTCACGACCAGAGTCGCCAGGGCTTCGCCTTCGACGTCTTCGGAAACGATCAGCAGTGGGCGGCCGGCCTTGGCAACAGCTTCCAGCACCGGCAGCATTTCACGGATGTTGGAGATTTTCTTGTCGACCAGCAGGATCAGCGGGCTGTCCAGCTCGGCGACCATGGTCTCAGGCTTGTTGACGAAGTACGGGGACAGGTAGCCACGGTCGAACTGCATGCCTTCTACAACCGACAGCTCGTTTTCCAGGCCACTGCCTTCTTCAACGGTGATCACGCCTTCTTTACCGACTTTTTCCATGGCTTCGGCAATGATGTCGCCGATGGAGCTGTCGGAGTTGGCGGAGATGGTACCGACCTGAGCGATGGCCTTGGTATCGGCGCATGGCTTGGACAGGTTTTTCAGCTCGGCAACAACGGCGATGGTCGCCTTGTCGATGCCGCGCTTGAGGTCCATCGGGTTCATGCCGGCAGCGACGGCCTTGTAGCCCTCGTTGACGATGGCCTGGGCCAGAACGGTAGCGGTGGTGGTGCCGTCGCCTGCGTCATCGTTGGCACGGGAGGCAACGTCTTTGACCAGCTGCGCGCCCATGTTTTCGAAACGGTCTTCGAGCTCGATTTCCTTGGCAACGGAAACGCCGTCCTTGGTGATGGTCGGAGCGCCGAAGCTCTTCTCGATGATCACGTTACGGCCTTTCGGGCCCAGGGTCGCTTTTACCGCGTCAGCCAGGACGTTGACACCAGTCAGCATTTTCTTGCGGGCGGAGTCGCCGAATTTAACTTCTTTAGCAGCCATGATCGATTTCCTTGAATACTGGGTAGTAACGGGAGTTCAGTGGTTTCAGCCTTCGACGACGGCGAGGATCTCGCTCTCGCTCATCACCAGCAGGTCTTCACCGTCGACCTTGACGGTGTTGCTGCCCGAGTAAGGGCCGAATACCACCTTGTCACCCACTTTGACGGCCAGCGCACGAACTTCGCCGCTCTCCAGGATCTTGCCGGTGCCCACTGCGACGATTTCGCCACGGTTGGGTTTTTCAGCGGCCGAACCTGGCAGAACGATACCGCCAGCGGTTTTGGACTCTTCTTCGCTGCGACGGATAACGACGCGGTCATGCAGAGGACGAAGCTTCATTGTCGATCTCTCCTAATTATGGTTTTCATCGGCCGGTGTGTACCGGCGGTGTGGATCTTCCGGCGTAACCGGTCGCGTCTTGCACCGCAAGACGCGGGAACATGTGTGGCGCAATCGCCACAAACCTTGCGGTGACCCATACATGAGGTCGGCGCGAGCGATTACAAGGGCCGGGCTGAAAAAATTTGCAGGCGAAGCTGCAAAAGAAACGGCGCCCGAGGGCGCCGTTGACACGTTGCAGCAGGTGTTCAGCGGTCCGGACGCGACGTGTCGCGACCGACCACTTCGCCTTCGATCACCTCGCCTTCGATGACGTGAGCTCGGTAGGCCTGGGCCGGGCCACCCGGGGGCGGCATGTCGTCGGCGAACGCGCGCTGGCGCATGGCTTGCGCCTGGGCACGCTCGCGTACCTTGCGGATCAGGAAGTGCCGGGTGAATGGCAGCAGGCACAGCACAGCCAGCAGATCGCTGATGAAGCCGGGCACGATCAGCAGTACGCCGCCGACGGCGGTGACCAGACCATTGAACATCTGCTCGGCAGGCAGCTCGCCGCGCTGCAGGCTGGCTCGGGTACGCAGGACGGTGGCCAGACCGGCGACGCGCATGACCAGCACACCCAATGCCGAACCGGCGATGATGAGCAGCAGCGCGGGAAAGAACCCGATCGCCGTGCTCACCTTGAAGAAGACGTACAGTTCCAGCACGGGGAACAACAGGAACAGCAATAGAAAAGCGCGCATCAAATGGTTTCCTCTACGGAAGAATGCCTTCCAGTAGACCCTAGATGACGTCAATAAATCGTTAATTCAAGGTAGCGACCCATCAGTCGCTTAGGCCAGTCCCGCGAAACCCGCGCCAGCCGGGCCTCGCGAACTTGTGTCGGCGTATTGCAATGTTACCAGGCGACACCGAAACCGGCGGTGTAGCGGGTACTGTCCAGGTCCGCACCACTGGTGCCGCTGACCAGGTCCTTCTCGGCCTTGAGGTTCAACGACGCCCATTCGGTAACCTTGTAGCGCAGGCCCATTTCGGCATCCAGGCTGTAGTCGGCGACGTTGCCGATCGGCTTGCCGAGTTCGCCGCGGGTGAAGAACTCGACCGTCTTGCCGATCAGGTAGCGGTTGTAGTCCCACTTCATGGCCAGCGAATAGAAGTTGTCCTTGTCGCCGTCGGCATACTGGTAGTCGGTGCGGTTGATCAAGCCACCGAGGGAGAACGCACCCAGTTCGTCGTCCCAAAACTGGTAGCCCGGGCCGGTACCCACGGTGCGCTGACGCTCCAGGTCCTCGATCTTGTCACGCTTGTAATCAACCCGGCCCTGCCAGAACCACTGATCGGTGAGGAAGCGGTCAAGGGAGTATTCGAGATCGAAATTGTCGGTCGTGACGATGCTGTCCTGGGACTCGCGGTTGTACTCGCCAGAGCCGATATGACGCCACTTGCCGTGCCTGGCGGTAGTCTTGAAGGCGACGTTGTAGTCGTCGGTATCGGTTTCGGCACGCTTGTAGTCCAGGCCCAGGTCGACGTTGCCCTTGATCTGCAGATCGGTGACCACCGGCTTGGGCTTGATGATCTGCTGGATGCTGGCCAACTCGACGGTCTTCGGTGCATCACCGTTCTGCAGGATGACTTTGCCGTCTTCGGCGGCCTTGAACGACTTGGTTTTCTCGCCGATGTAGTCATCCTGCTTGACCAGCAGTTCCTGGTCGCTTTCCATGGTCTTGATCTGTTTCCAGTCCAGAGGAATCGAACCACCGTATTCAGTCTTCACCATCAGCTTGCCACCGTCGAACACGGTAATCTTGCCGGAGATACGGTCGCCGTTCTTCAACCAGACTGTATCGGCAAACGTCACGGAAGAGGTGGAAGCCAGGGCAAGGCACAGCAGGGTTCTAGGCAACATAAGCGGATTCTGGGTGCTCTGAAGTGTAGGAAATGCGGCATTATTCGGTAGGACAAGATCCGAGCAAGGACAGACCCCGAGATGACAGACGAGTTCAATTCTCAACTGCAAAATACTCCGGATCAGGCTGCGGCCGTTCGCCGCACTGCGCTGTACACCGTGCTGGCTCAGGTACCGGAGGGCAAAGTGGTGACCTATGGACAGTTGGCCGAACTGGCCATGCTTGGGCGGGCGGCCCGCTGGGTCGGACGTACCCTGAGCCAACTGCCGGACGGTACCCGCCTGCCCTGGCACCGTGTGGTTGCCGCCGGCGGGCGGCTGAGCCTGGCGGCAGGCACGTGCAGCGGGGCCGAACAACGCGCACGCCTGCGTGGCGAAGGCGTGCTGATCATGAAGAATCGCGTGGATATGGCACGCCATGGCTGGCGTCCGGAGCAGGCATGCGGTTAGAGTGCGCGCTTTGTTTCGCAAACTGAGGCAGATTCCAGCCCATGCCCCGTAAAACCTGGCGCGCCGCGCTCGCCGCTTATGCCAGCCCTTCCACCGTTGTGCTTCTGCTGCTCGGTTTCGCTGCCGGCCTGCCGTACATGCTGGTGTTTTCAACCCTGTCGGTGTGGTTGCGTGAAGCGGGCGTCGCCCGTGAAACCATCGGTTACGCCAGCCTGATCGGTCTGGCCTATGCCTTCAAATGGGTATGGTCACCGCTGCTCGACCAGTGGCGGCTGCCACTGCTCGGCAAGCTGGGCCGGCGCCGTTCCTGGCTGGTTCTGGCCCAGGCTCTGGTGATCCTCGGCCTGGTGGGCATGAGTTTCTGCGACCCGCAGAAGCATCTGTCGTGGTTGATCGCGATTGCCGTGGTGGTCGCGTTCGCCTCGGCCACCCAGGACATCGCGGTAGACGCCTACCGCCTGGAAATCGCCGAAGACCAGCGCCAGGCCGCCCTCGCCGCCAGCTACATGGCCGGCTACCGCGTGGCCGCGTTGCTGGCCACCGCCGGTGCGCTGTACTTCGCCGAAGGTTTCGGTTCAACCGGCTTCGCCTATCTGCACCAGGCCTGGGCCAACACGTACCTGCTGTTCGGTGTGCTGATGGTACCGGCACTGATCACTACCCTGATCATGCGCGAACCCCCGGTAGCCCTGCGTACGCAATTGTCCGCAGCGCGCTACGGCTTCAGCCACCAACTGATGTCGGTGTTCGTGCTGATCGTGTTGCTGGTGTCGGTGCCGGCGATGTTCACCCAGTTGTACAACACCGATTTTGCCAGCGTGCTGTTCGGCAGCCAGAGCCTGATCGACCTGCTACTCGAGGACCGGGCATTCCTGCGTGCGCTGCTCTACATAATCCTGACTGCGGTGTGCCTGTCTTCGGTCGGTCGCCGCGGGTTGGCTCCCGTGCTCACACCGATCAACGATTTCATCCTGCGCTACCGCTGGCAGGCATTGCTGCTGCTGGGCCTGATCGCGACCTACCGGATGTCCGATACGGTGATGGGTGTCATGGCCAACGTCTTCTACATCGACCAAGGCTTCACCAAGGACCAGATCGCCAGCGTCAGCAAGATCTTCGGCCTGATCATGACCCTGCTCGGCGCCGGCTTCGGCGGCCTGCTGATCGTGCGCTTCGGCATCCTGCCCATTCTGTTCATCGGTGGCATCACGTCGGCGGGGACCAACCTGCTGTTCCTGATGCTGGCCGACATGGGGCCGAATCTGCAGATGCTGGTGCTGACCATCTCGCTGGACAACTTCAGCTCCGGGCTCGCCACTTCGGCCTTCGTCGCCTACCTGTCGAGCCTGACCAACCTCAAGTTCTCGGCGACCCAATACGCCCTGCTGAGCTCGATCATGCTCCTCCTGCCGCGCCTGATCGGGGGCTACTCAGGGGTCATGGTCGAGAAGTTCGGCTACCACAATTTCTTCCTCATCACCGCCCTGCTCGGTGTGCCGACCCTGCTGCTGATCGCCCTGCACTGGAAGCAGGAGAATGCCCGCATCGCGCGCGACGGGCCTGACGAAGAACCCTCCTGACAAAAAAAAGCCCCGGCCATGATGACCGGGGCTTTTTCGTGAAGCGTTGCGAACCTACTTGGCTTCTCCTTCCTGCATCACCCGAATCACACGCTGCGGAAACGGAATGTCGATGCCTTCGGCACGCAGGCGATCGCGAATCTCGCCGTTGAGCATATTGGTCACGCCGCCGAAGTCGCCAGTGTTCACCCAGATCCGCAGGGACACGGTGATCGAGCTGTCGCCCAGGGCCGCCACGACGGCCTCGGGTGCCGGGGTCTGCAACACGCGTGGGTCCTTGGCCAGGTCCAGCAGGATCTCGCGAGCTTTCTGCAGGTCGGCATCGTAGTCCACACCGATGTCGAAGGTGATCTTGCGCGTGGGCTGACGGTTGGTGTTGGTGATGATGCCGTTAGACAGGTTGCCGTTGGGCAGGATCACCGTGCGGTTATCGCCGGTGCGCAACACGGTATGGAAGATCTGGATGGAGTCGACCGTACCGCTCACACCCTGCGCTTCGATCCAGTCGCCGATGCGAAAGGGACGGAACAGCAGGATCAGCACGCCGCCGGCGAAGTTCGCCAGGCTGCCTTGCAGGGCCAGGCCGATGGCCAGGGTCGCACCACCGATGGCGGCAACGAACGAGGTCGTCTCGATACCGATCATCGAGGCCACGCTGACCATCAAGAGGATCTTCAGGATGATATTGGCGATCGTGCCGATGAAGTTCTGCAGCGCCAGATCGATGTGACGCAGGGCCAGCAGTTTCTGCAGGTTGGCGGTGACTCGGTTGATCAACCACCAACCCACGCACAGCACCACCAAGGCGAGGATCACCTTGCTGCCGTACTGCATGACCATCGGAATCCAGGCCTGCGAGGCCTGGACCAGATGATTGACTTCCGCGTTCAAATCCATGGGGTTCTCCTACCGCCTTCGTTCAAGCTTCGTTCAAGCTTCGTTCAAGAAAAGCGTGCGGTAACCGGCAAAGACCAGCTCGGGCGTACCGGCGCCACGATCTGAAAGGCCACGGCAAGCCCGGCGCCAGAGGCTCCGGCCGCACTGATGCTCCGACGCCGGTCGCCTGGCAAGGTTCAGCCCGGCCCGCCGTTCTTCATCAATCGCGAAAGTTGTTGAACTGCAGCGGCATGCCGAATTCCTTCGCGCGCAGGGCAGCGATTGCCTCCTGCAAGTCATCGCGTTTCTTGCCGGTGATGCGCACCTGCTCACCCTGGATGGCAGCCTGCACCTTGAGCTTGGCGTCCTTGACGTGAGCGACGATCTTCTTCGCCAGTTCCTTCTCGATACCTTCGCGCAGGATCGCTTCCTGCTTCATTTCCTTACCCGAGGCGTAGGCTTCCTTGACCTCGAGGCATTGCACGTCGATCTTGCGCTTGACCAGTGCCAGCTTGAGAATCTCGATCATGGCTTCCAGCTGGTACTCGGCTTCGGCGGTCAGGGTGACCGTCAGCTCCTTGAATGCGAAACTGCCTTTTCCCTTGAGATCGTAACGGCGATCCAGCTCCTTGATGGCGTTGTCGACCGCGTTGGTGACTTCGTGCTTGTCCAACTCGGACACTACGTCGAACGAGGGCATGTGTTTCCTCCAGAATTGATCGGCGGCTCGTTGAAAGAAGGAGCACGCCTGGCTTGACGATTGAAATGCCCGCTCATTATAAGGGAGCCGGCATCGTGAAATGCCACCCCACCGCTTGAATTCAGGCATGGGTCATCACTTTCCACACGAGCCTGATATGCGCAACCTCCCCCCAAGCAATGCGGCCGCCGACGAACCAGCGCTGGTCGTCGCAGAACCGCCGGCAGCCCGATCCTGGCATGTGTTGGGCGCAGGCAGCCTGGGTACGTTGTGGGCGTGCCGCCTGGCCCGCGCGGGCTTGCAGGTGCAACTGTTATTGCGCAATGCCGCGCGCCTGCAGGCCTACCGCGCAGCCGGTGGCTTGCGCTTGATCGAAAGCGGCGAGGCCAGCGTTCACTGCCTGCCGGCCACCGACGTGGCCGCCGAGGGCGCGATCACCCGCCTGTTGCTGACCTGCAAGGCCTACGATGCGCAAGCGGCCATTGCCAGTGTCGCCCCGCGGCTGGCACCCGGTGCCGAAGTGATCCTTCTGCAGAATGGCATGGGCAGTCAGCAGGCGGTGGCCGAAATGCTGCCGCAGGCGCGCTGTATCTATGCCTCGACCACCGAAGGCGCCTACCGTGCCGCCGATTTCCAGGCGGTTTTCGCCGGGCAGGGCTTTACCTGGCTGGGCGATGCCGACCCGGCCTGCCCCACCCACCCTGCAGCCTTGCTGGCCGACCTGGAGCGTGCCGGCATCGCTCATCACTGGACACCCAGTATCCATTCGCGCCTGTGGCGCAAGCTGGCGCTCAACTGCGCGATCAACCCGCTGACCGTGCTGTACGGCTGTCGCAATGGCGCGTTGGCGGACCATCACGACGAAGTGGCCATTCTTTGCGCCGAGCTGGCACAGCTGCTGGGCGCGTGCGGGCAGGTGGACGCGGCCCAGGGGCTGCACGAGGAAGTACGACGGGTTATCCAGGCGACCGCTGCCAATTACTCTTCGATGTACCAGGACGTCGACCAGGGTCGGCGCACCGAAATCGACTATCTGCTGGGCTACGCCTGCAAAGCCGCGCTGGAGCGGCACTGCGAGGTGCCACATCTGCAAGCGCTGCAGGCGCGGCTGGTGCGGGCCTTGAACAAGACCTGAGACCGCAGCGCGCTCTTCGCGGCCACTGGCCGCTCCTACGGAGGGACGCACGATCTCCGTAGGAGCGGTCCGTGGCCGCGAAACAGCCGCGCGGTGAATCAGGCATACCGCAGCGCGCTCTTCGCGGCCACTGGCCGCTCCTACGGCGGGACGCACGATCTGCGTAGGAGCGGTCATCGGCCGCGAAACAGGCGCCGCGGTGTATCAGGCGAACTGCGGGATTTGCAAAACAGGTTTGCTACACTGGCGCTCTGCCCTGCCGTGGAAGCGACCCGCCAATGCCCTTGCGCCAGAGACTCGAAAACCTGCCGGTTGGCCAGAAACTGCTGGCTGCCCTGCTGGTGCTGTTGACCACGGTCCTGCTGGTCGCCAACCTGACGTTCATCAGTGCCGCCTACTGGATTTCCCAGGAAAGCATGGCGCCCCAGGCCTTGCAGACCATCGGCCGACTGCTGGCCAACCCTGGCCTTGCGCAGCGGGCGGTACGCTCGCCACAGGACGCCGAAGCGCTGCTCGAAGAGCTCAACAGCTATTCCCCGTTGCGCGCCGCCGCCATCTACGACGCCCAGGGCGAGCGCCTGGCCCAGTTGCAGCACGGCGACCGGCTGAAGATGCCGGCCCGCTTCGCCAGCATCGAAGCCTGGCGCTCCACCGAATTCCGCAGCACCCAGTTAGTGCCTCTGCCCAGTGCCGGCCATCTGCTGCTGGTGGCCAGCAGCGAACTGCCCGTGGCGTTCTACACCGGCACCCTGACTGCCAGCCTGGGCATCCTGGTGTTCAGCGTGCTGTTGTGGATGATCATCGCCCGGCAGATCAAGCGCTTGATCACCCAACCCATCTATCGCCTCGAAGAGCTGTCGCGCCAGGTCACCCGCGAAGAAAACTACGCCTTGCGCGCCGGCCGCGGCAACCACGACGAGATCGGCAGCCTGGCGGAAGCGTTCAACACCATGCTTTCACGCATCGAGGCCCGCGAACAGCAACTCAAGCGTGCCCGCGACGAGTCCCAGGCCGCCTACGACCAAGCCCAGGGGCTGGCCGAAGAAGCTCGCCACACCAACCGCAAGCTCGAACTCGAAGTCCAGGTGCGCAGCAAGATCGAGAAGAAACTCACCGGCTTTCAGAACTACCTCAACAGCATCATCGACTCCATGCCTTCGGCACTCATTGCCCTCGACGAGCAGCTGTACGTCACCCAGTGGAATCAGGAAGCCAGCGCACTTTCCGGAACTCCGCTGGACGAGGCGCTCAATCAACCGATCTTTCTTGCATTCGCCCCGCTCAAACCGTTCCTGCCGCAGCTCAAGACCACGGTCGAACAGCACACGGTGGCCAAGATCGAGCGGGTCACGTGGGTCAAGGACGACACCCCACACCATTACGCGCTGACCTTCTATCCGCTGATGGGCGGTGCCGGCCGCGGCGTGGTGATTCGCATCGACGACATCACCCAGCGCCTGTCCCTGGAAGAGATGATGGTGCAGTCGGAAAAGATGCTCTCGGTGGGGGGGCTGGCCGCCGGCATGGCCCACGAAATCAACAACCCCCTGGGCGCGATCCTGCACAACGTGCAGAACGTCAGGCGCCGCCTTTCGGCCGACCTGCCGAAGAACCTCGAACAGGCCAGCGATGCGGGTGTCGATCTGGCAGCAGTGAACGCCTACCTGCAAGGGCGCGAAATCCCGCAGCTGCTCGACGGCATTCAGCAGGCCGGTGCACGGGCGGCCAAGATCGTCACCCACATGCTCAGCTTCAGCCGCCGCAGCACGCGGGAAATGGCGCCGTGCGACCTGCCCGCCCTGATCGACCAGGCGGTGGAGATCGCCGGCAACGACTTCGATCTGGCGATCGGTTTCGACTTCAAGGGACAAAACATCGTGCGCCAGTTCGACCCGGCGCTTGGCCCGGTACCGGGCACGGCCAACGAGCTGGAGCAAGTGCTGCTCAACCTGCTGAAAAACGCGGCGCAGGCCATTCACCAGCGCAACGACGAGCACGAGCCGGGTCGCATCATCCTGCGCACCCGGCTGAGCCCGCCGTGGGCGGAAATCCAGGTCGAGGACAACGGCGTGGGCATGCCCGAAAGCGTGCGCAAGCGTACGTTCGAGCCCTTCTTCACCACCAAGGAGATTGGCCAGGGCACCGGCCTGGGCCTGTCGGTGTCCTACTTCATCATCACCAACAACCACAAGGGCCAGATGGAAGTGCAATCCAGCCCTGGCCAGGGCACCTGCTTCACCCTGCGCCTGCCGTTGGCCGGCAATCCGCTGCCCCTCACCACCACGGAGACATGAGCATGGGCTTTCGCCTGACGAAGATTTACACGCGTACCGGCGACCAGGGCGAAACCGGGCTTGGCGATGGACGTCGGGTGCCCAAGGACCATCCGCGAGTCGAGGCTATTGGCGAAGTGGACACCTTGAACAGCCAGTTGGGCGTGCTGCTGGCGGGATTGACGGAAGATCCGCGCTTGAACGAGGTGTACGAGGTGCTTGCGCCCTGCCAGCATCGGCTGTTCGATCTGGGTGGTGAGTTGGCCATGCCCGCGTACCAGGCACTCGATGCTGGCGAAGTGCAGCGCCTGGAAACGGCCATCGATACCTGGAACGACGAAGTCGGCGCGTTGGAGAATTTCATCCTGCCAGGCGGTTCGATGCTGATCGCCCAGGCCCATGTCTGTCGCAGCCTGGCACGCAGTGCCGAGCGTCGCTGTCAGCAGCTCAATGCCGTGGAGCCTTTGTCAGCGGTGAGCCTGGCGTACATCAATCGGCTTTCGGACCTGCTGTTCGTGGCGGCGCGGATCATCGCTCGACGCCAGGCTATTGCCGAGATTCTTTGGCAGCCTGCCAAGCCGTGAGAGGGCGCAGGCCGCAGGTTGCCAGTACCGCGTCAGGCAATGGATCTTGAGGGACCGCTGACGCGGCTTGCGCCGCTGCTACAGGGGCCAAGGGCGGCTACAGGGTTGGCCAGAACGCGCGGATGCCTGCAACGCCCTGCGCGCCAATTTCCCAGGCCTTCGGCTGATCCTGCGGACCGAGCCCGCCCAGCAGAAACACCGGCTGGTTGAAGCCCTCGATCAAACCACGCGCCCGATCCCACCCTATCGGCTGGGCATCGGGATGAGTAAGGGTCGGTTGCACCGGCGACAGCGTGACGAAATCCACACCCATCTGCCGCGCCAGCGCCAGCTCCTCGGCGTCGTGACAAGAGGCCGCCAGCCAACGCTCCTGAGGAAACGGCCGGCCCTTGCTGGCGTACTTGCGCAACTGCGCCGACGTCAGGTGCCAACCGGCCGAAGGGAAATCACCCAGCCATTCCAGCGGCCCCTTGAGCATCAACTGGGCCTTGCCGGCGCACAACCCCACTGCGTCCACCGCCAGGTCGCGGTACTGCGGATCGTAGCCATTGGGTGCACGCAGTTGCAGCAGCTTGATGCCACCGGCAATCGCCTTCTGCATCCCGCGCAACAAGGTCGGGTTATCGAGCCCATCCGGAGTGATGAGATATTCACCGGGCAGGCTCGCTGCCGCGACGATGGGACGATTGGCTGCCGGAAACTCGTAGCCCGGCAACTCGCGGGCCTTGACCCACGCCACGGGTTGACCTTCGACGCCGTGCGGCTGGCCAGTGAACTCGGTCACTTCCCAGACATCCAGCAGCACCTGCTTGTCGGTATAGTCGTGATGCACCTTGATCAATTGCCGCGCCTGGCCGACCTCGATCCCCAGTTCTTCGCGCAGCTCCCGCGCCAGCGCCGTCTGCACCGTCTCGCCGGCCTCGACCTTGCCGCCGGGAAACTCCCATAAACCGCCCTGGTGCTGGGCATCGGCACGGCGGGCAATCAAGATACGGTTATCTGCGCCACGGATCACCGCGGCGGCTACATGCACTCGTTTCACGCATTCTCCAGGCCGCACTGAGCTACCAACGCCCAGGTGCACCATGGAGCACACCCGGGCCTGACCGTCAGGTACGGTATTCGGCGTTGATCTTCACATATTCATGGGACAGGTCGGTGGTCCAGATGGTCTCGCTGCAATCGCCGCGGCCCAGCTCGATACGAATGCCGATTTCTGCCTGCGCCATCACCGCCGAACCCTGCTCCTCGGTATAGGTGGCCGCACGCGCGCCACGACTGGCGATGCACACCTCGCCCAGGAACACATCGATCTTGCTGACATCCAGTTCCGGCACGCCTGCACGGCCGACGGCCGCCAGGATGCGCCCCCAGTTCGGATCGGAGGCGAACAAGGCGGTTTTGATCAGCGGCGAGTGAGCCACGGTGTAGGCCACATCCAGGCATTCCTGGTGGTTGCTGCCGCCGTTGACCTGGACGGTGACGAACTTGGTTGCCCCTTCACCGTCGCGCACGATGGCCTGGGCCACTTCCATGCACACTTCGAAGACCGCCTGCTTCAGCGCCGCGAACAACGGGCCGCTGGCCTCGCCGACCTCCGGCAATGCCGCCTGCCCGGTAGCCACCAGCATGCAGCAGTCGTTGGTCGACGTGTCGCCGTCGATGGTGATGCGGTTGAACGACTTGTTGGCGCCGTCGCGCAGCAGATCCTGCAGTACGTGGGGCGCGACCTTGGCGTCGGTGGCAATGTAGCCAAGCATGGTCGCCATGTTTGGCCGGATCATGCCCGCACCCTTGCTGATCCCGGTCACGGTGACCGTCACGCCGTCGTGCTGGAACTGGCGGCTGGCGCCTTTGGGCAGGGTATCGGTGGTCATGATGCCAGTGGCCGCGGCGGCCCAGTTGTCCACCGACAGGTCGTCGAGAGCGGCCTGCAGGGCCCCTTCGATCTTCTCCACGGGCAGAGGCTCGCCGATCACTCCGGTGGAAAACGGCAGCACGGCGCTGGCGTCCACCCCGGCCAATTCGGCGAGCCGCGCCGTGGTGCGCTCGGCGGCAGCCAGGCCGGGCTCACCGGTACCGGCGTTGGCATTGCCGGTGTTGGTCAGCAGGTAACGCACAGCGCCGCCCACGCGCTGCCGGGAGACGATGACCGGTGCCGCACAGAACGCATTCAGGGTGAACACGCCAGCGACGCTGGAACCCTCGGCGCAGCGCATGACCACCACGTCCTTGCGGCCGGGGCGTTTGATGCCGGCGCTGGAGATGCCCAGCTCGAAACCGGGAACCGCATGCAGCGTGGGCAGTGGACCAAGACCAACAGCCATGTGAGCACTCCTTTGAAGACTGTACGGCGTAGCGTCGACGCCGCCATTGAATGGACGAACGCCGCGATCGGATCACCGAAATCCACCGCAGGAGCGGTCAGCGGCCGCGAAACAGACGACGCGGTATACCTGCCAGACCGTGTCGTACTTTTCGCGGCCACTGACCGCTCCTACGGGGAGCCGGCGTCAGTCGCGGCGTGCTATTGCTTGAAGCAACGTGCGGCAATCAGTCGATCTTGCCGTGGCAATGCTTGAATTTCTTGCCTGAACCACACCAGCACAGCTCGTTGCGGCCCAGTTTCTGGTCATTGCGCACCGGCTCCGACACTGTGGCGGCAATCACTTCGGCGTCCTCCGCCAAGGCTTCAGGCTGATCCAGGCCTGGCGCAGGAGCGTGTTCGAACTGCATGCGCGCAGCCAGCTCCTCGGCATCGCGACGCAGGCGCGCCTCTTCCTCGACCGGATCTTCGCGGCGCACCTGAACGTGGGAAAGCACACGGATGGTGTCGCGCTTGATCGAATCCAGCAGCTCCTGGAACAGGCTGAACGACTCGCGCTTGTATTCCTGCTTCGGGTTCTTCTGGGCGTAGCCGCGCAGGTGGATACCGTGACGCAGGTGGTCCATGGTCGACAGGTGATCTTTCCACAGGTCGTCGAGCACGCGCAGCAGGATCTGCTTCTCGAAGGTGCGCAACGCATCGGCGCTGGCCTGGTCTTCCTTCTCGGTGTAGGCCGCCAGCAGCTCGGCCATGACTTTCTCGCGCAGCGTTTCTTCGTAGAGCTTGTCGTCGGCGTCCAGCCACTGCTGGATCGGCAGGCTCACACCGAAATCGGCCTGCAGCGCCGCTTCCAGACCGGCCACGTCCCACTGCTCGGGCAGCGACTGTGGCGGAATGTGCTGGGCGAACAGCTGGCCCAGCACTTCCTGGCGGAAGTCGGCAATGGTGTCACCGACGTTGTCGGACGCCAGCAGACTGTTGCGCATGTGGTAGATGACCTTGCGCTGCTCGTTGGCGACATCGTCGAATTCGAGCAATTGCTTGCGGATGTCGAAGTTGCGGCCTTCGACCTTGCGCTGGGCCTTCTCGATGGCGTTGGTCACCATGCGATGTTCGATGGCTTCACCGGACTGCATGCCCAGCGCCTTCATGAAGTTCTTCACCCGGTCGGACGCGAAGATGCGCATCAGGCTGTCTTCCAGCGACAGGTAGAAGCGGCTGGAACCGGCATCACCCTGGCGACCGGCACGGCCACGCAACTGATTGTCGATACGGCGTGATTCGTGACGCTCGGAGGCGATCACATGCAGGCCACCGGATTCGAGCACCTGCTGGTGACGCTTCTGCCAGTCGGCCTTGATCTGGGCAATCTGCTCCGGCGACGGGTCCTCGAGGGAAGCCACTTCGACCTCCCAGTTGCCGCCCAGAAGAATGTCGGTACCACGGCCAGCCATGTTGGTGGCAATGGTCAGCGCACCCGGACGACCGGCCTGCGCGATGATCTCGGCTTCCTTCTCGTGGAACTTGGCGTTGAGCACCTTGTGCTCGATGCCTTCCTGGTTGAGCAGGCGCGACATGTGCTCGGAGGTTTCGATGGTGGCAGTACCCACCAGCACCGGCCGGCCCTGGGCCATGCTTTCCTTGATGTCGGTGACGATGGCGGCGTATTTCTCGTCCGCAGTCAGGTACACCAAGTCGTTGAAGTCCTTGCGCGCGAGCGGCTTGTTCGGCGGAATGACCATCACGTTGAGCTGATAGATCTGGGCGAATTCGAACGCCTCGGTATCGGCCGTACCGGTCATGCCCGACAGTTTGTTGTACAGGCGGAAGTAGTTCTGGAACGTGGTCGAGGCGAGCGTCTGGCTCTCGGCCTGAATGTTCAGGTTTTCCTTGGCCTCGATGGCCTGGTGCAGGCCCTCGGACAGGCGACGGCCCGGCATGGTACGACCGGTGTGCTCGTCGACCAGCAGGATCTGGCCGTCCTGGACGATGTACTCGACGTTGCGGTTGAACAGCTTGTGCGCACGCAGGCCGGCATACACGTGGGTCAGCAGGCCCAGGTTGTGCGCCGAATAAAGGCTCTCGCCCTCGGCCAGCAGACCGGCGCGGGTGAGCATTTCCTCGATGTACTGGTGGCCGGCTTCGTTGAGTTCGACCTGGCGGGTCTTCTCGTCGATGCTGTAGTGGCCTTCCTTGGTGACCTGGCCTTCCACTTCCTCGATGTGCTGCTCGAGTTGCGGAATCAGGCGGTTGATTTCGGTGTACAGCTTGGAGCTGTCCTCGGCCTGACCGGAAATGATCAGCGGCGTGCGGGCTTCGTCGATGAGGATGGAGTCGACTTCGTCGATCACGGCGAAATTCAGCTCACGCTGGAATTTCTCTTCCATGCTGAACGCCATGTTGTCGCGCAGATAGTCGAAACCGAATTCGTTGTTGGTGCCGTAGGTGATGTCGGCGGCGTAGGCCAGACGCTTCTCGTCCGGCGGCGCGAACGGCGTGACCACGCCCACGGTCAGGCCCAGGTACTCGTACAGCGGACGCATCCAGTTGGCGTCGCGACGGGCCAGGTAGTCGTTGACCGTGACCACATGCACGCCCTTGCCGGACAGCGCATTGAGGTACACACCCAGGGTTGCCACCAGGGTCTTGCCTTCACCCGTACGCATTTCGGCGATCATGCCTTCGTGCAGGGTGAGGCCGCCGATCAGCTGGACATCGAAGTGCCGCATGCCCATGACGCGCTTGCCGGCTTCGCGGCACACGGCGAAGGCTTCGGGCAGCAGCTGGTCGAGGGTCTCGCCTTTTGCCAGGCGGGCCTTGAACTCTGCGGTCTTGGCGCGCAGCTGCTCGTCCGAAAGGGCCACCATCTGCTCTTCGAAGGCATTGACGGCTTGTACCGTCTTGAGCATGCGTCGTACTTCACGCTCGTTCTTGCTTCCAAAAAGTTTCTTTAACAAAGGCGCAAACATATTGGCAGGATCTTCCACACATAGGGATGGAGGGCGGCCCCGTGAGTCGCCCGTGCAGCCCTCATGGCCGCATGCGAACGAGCATTCTACCCGGAAACGATGGAGAGGAAAGTGGCGCGATGTCCACGATGCTGGCACAGCGTTGTGACGGGGCGGTTTTACAATAAGGGCTTTTTCGACAACTTCAACCCGCAGGGTGCAGATGTCATCTATTCGAACGTTCACAGGCCCGCCGGTGTACCCACGTAAAACGGTGACGACAAGGGATTCTGTTAACATGCCGACTCTGTAACCTCAGGTGTATCTCCATGGTCTTTCGGCCCCTGCCCGCCCGGGCTCCAGCGGTGCTGCTGCGCGAAGCCAAGCCGCTCAAGGCCTTGTTCAGCCATGCCCAGCGCCTGTCGCACCTGCAGCGCCTGCTCGAGAGCCAGCTGCAGCCTGCGGCGCGCGAGCATTGCTACGTTGCCTCGTGGCGCGAAGGCAGCCTGTTGCTGATCGTCACCGACGGCCACTGGGCCACGCGCCTGCGCTATCAGCAAAAGCGACTGCAGCGCGACCTGCAGGCCCTGGAGGAATTCGGCAGCCTGACCCGTATCCTGTTCAAGGTGCAGCCGCCCACGGTGCAGAGCAAGGCCGGAGAGCGCAGCATCGATCTGTCCATCGGCGCGGGCGAGAACATTCAGGCCACCGCCGACGGCATCAGCGATCCGAATCTGCGCGCCGCGCTTGAGCGCCTGGCAGCCCACGCCAAACGCGTGCGCTGAACCCACCGGCAATGCCCTGGGTACCCTGAACGCCACGCAAAAAAAAGCCACCCAATGGGTGGCCTATAAATGTGTAACCAGAAAAGAGAGGTTGTATCAACCCAACGCAGCTGGCCGCATGTAGGAGATCGGTACCGTACTGGCATCTTCGAACGTGACCACTTCCCACGCATCGTCCTGCTCGAGCAGACGACGCAGAAGCTGGTTGTTCAGTGCGTGGCCCGACTTGTAGCCACGGAATTCGCCAATCAGGCTGTTACCCAGCTGATAGAGATCGCCGATTGCATCGAGGATCTTGTGCTTGACGAACTCGTCTTCGTAGCGAAGACCGTCCTCGTTCATGACGCCTGCCTCGTCCACCACGATAGCGTTCTCGACGCTGCCGCCCAGTGCACGATTGTGCTTGCGCAGGTACTCAAGGTCGCTCATGAAACCAAAGGTGCGGGCGCGACTGACTTCCTTCACGAAGGACGTGCTGGAGAAGTCGACACTGGCACTCTGGGTGCGGTCCTTGAAGACAGGATGATCGAAATCTATCTCGAAGCTCACCTTGAAACCTTCGAAAGGCAGGAAAGTGGCGCGCTTGTCGCCCTCCGTCACTGTCACTTCACGCAGGATGCGGATGAATTTCTTCGGCGCGTCCTGTTCTTCCAGGCCAGCCGATTGAATCAGGAATACGAAGGGTCCGGCGCTGCCATCCATGATCGGCACTTCGGACGCGGAGAGCTCGACGTAGGCGTTATCGATTCCCAGGCCCGCCATGGCCGACAGTAGATGCTCTACGGTATCGACCTTGACATCGCCATTGACCAAAGTGGTGGACATCGTGGTGGCGCCGACATTGTGGGCGCGTGCAGGAATCTGCACGACCGGGTCAAGGTCGACACGGCAGAACACGATGCCGGTATCCACGGGCGCAGGCTTCAAAGTCAGGTAGACCTTCTCACCGGAGTGCAGACCGACGCCTGTGGCACGGATAATATTCTTCAGGGTGCGTTGTTTAATCATGGCATTGGCCGCTTCAGCGCAAATTGCGAACTGGTATCAACAAAGGCTGGCGATGATAGCAGACCCAACCTTTGCTGAACACCAATCACCCTAATACCCCTGATAAATTGCATCAATCGGCCTGACGACGCAGGAAGGCCGGGATGTCCAGATAATCCAGGTCATCCTGTGGGTTCAGCTTGGCCGCGGCGGCAGCACCGGCGTGGGCCTGGTTGCGCATCACGGTCGGACGATCCAGATCGCGGTAGTTCACCGACGGTGCGTCCTGGCGAGCCGGCTGCTGCGACGGTGGAGGCGTCTGCGCTGCGGTCTGCATGGTGTTGTCGATGACCTTCACAGGCTTCTCGATCTTCGCGCCCAGGCCGGTGGCCACGACGGTCACGTGCAGTTCGTCGCGCATGTCCGGGTCGATGACGGTGCCGACCTTGACCATCGCGTGGTCGGAGGCGAACGCTTCGATGATGCTACCCACGTCGGAGTATTCACCCAGCGACAGATCGGGACCCGCGGTGATGTTGACCAGAATGCCGCGAGCGCCCTGCAGGTTGACGTCTTCGAGCAGCGGGTTGCGAATGGCCGCTTCGGTGGCCTCGCGTGCGCGGTTGGGACCACTGGCGCAACCAGTACCCATCATCGCCATGCCCATTTCGCTCATCACGGTACGCACGTCGGCGAAGTCGACGTTGATCATGCCCGGACGCTTGATGATGTCGGAAATACCGCGAACAGCACCGGCCAGCACGTCGTCGGCCTTGGCGAACGCCGACAGCAGGCTGGCGTCCTTGCCCAGGATGGTCAGCAGCTTCTCGTTGGGAATGGTGATCAACGAGTCGACGCTTTCGGACAGCATGCGAATGCCTTCGTCGGCGATCTGCATGCGCTTGCGGCCTTCGAACGGGAACGGACGGGTCACGACCGCAACGGTCAGGATGCCCATTTCCTTGGCCACTTCGGCGATGATCGGCGCAGCACCGGTACCGGTACCGCCGCCCATGCCGGTGGTGATGAAGACCATGTTGGTGCCTTGCAGCACTTCGGCGATACGCTCGCGGTCTTCCATCGCGGCCTGACGGCCGACTTCAGGGTTGGCGCCTGCGCCCAGGCCCTTGGTCACGCCCGTGCCCAGCTGCAGGATGGTGCGCGCGCCGATGTTCTTGAGTGCCTGAGCATCGGTGTTGGCGCAGATAAATTCAACGCCTTCGATGTTGCTCTTGACCATGTGGTTGACGGCGTTGCCGCCGCCACCGCCGACACCGATAACCTTGATTACCGGGCTTTGCGGGATGTTGTCTACGAGTTCGAACATGTGCCCTCTCCTTTCTCTATTTGTGTGCGCCTACCGCTACTGCCGTTTTGAATCAGAAATTGCCTTGCACCCAACGCTTCAGCCGTTCCAGCACCGGAGCCTTGGTGTCATCGCTGTAATTGCCGCTGTTGCTGATACCTGACAGGTTCAAGCCATCGGACTGTTTCTGCAGGCCATACATCAGCAAGCCCACGCCGGTGGAATAGATCGGGTTGCTGATGACGTCGCTCAGCCCCCGCACGCTATGCGGTACGCCCAGGCGCACCGGCATGTGGAAGATTTCTTCGGCCAGCTCGACCGCGCCTTCCATTTTTGCCGTACCACCGGTCAGCACGATGCCGGCCGGGATGAGGTCTTCGTAGCCGCTGCGACGCAGCTCGGCCTGAATCAGGGTGAACAGCTCGTCGTAGCGTGGCTCGACGACTTCGGCCAGCGCCTGGCGCGACAGCTCGCGCGGAGGACGGTCGCCGACACTGGGTACCTTGATGGTTTCGCCGGCGCCGGCCAGCTTGGCCAGGGCGCAGGCGTAACGGATCTTGATTTCTTCGGCGTACTGCGTCGGTGTGCGCAGGGCCATGGCGATGTCGTTGGTGACCTGATCGCCCGCGATGGGAATGACCGCGGTGTGGCGAATGGCGCCTTCGGTGAAGATGGCGATATCAGTGGTGCCGCCGCCGATGTCGACCAGGCAGACACCCAGCTCTTTCTCGTCATCGGTCAGCACCGAATAGGCCGATGCCAGCTGCTCGAGAATGATGTCGTCGATTTCCAGGCCGCAGCGGCGCACGCACTTCTCGATGTTCTGCGCAGCGTTGACGGCGCAGGTGACCACATGGACCTTGGCTTCCAGACGCACGCCGGACATGCCCAGAGGCTCGCGCACGCCTTCCTGGTTGTCGATCACATAGTCCTGCGGCAGGGTGTGCAATACGCGCTGGTCGGCGGGAATCGCCACGGCCTGGGCCGCGTCCAGAACCCGCTCCAGGTCAGCGGTGCTGACCTCGCGGTCGCGAATGGCCACGATACCATGGGAGTTCAGGCTGCGGATGTGGTTACCGGCGACGCCGACGAACGCCGAGTGAATGCGGCAACCGGCCATCAGCTGGGCTTCCTCGACCGCGCGCTGGATCGACGCCACGGTCGACTCGATGTTCACCACCACGCCCTTCTTCAGGCCGCGCGAGGGGTGGGTACCGATCCCGACGATGTCCAGCGTACCGTCGGCTGCCACCTCGCCCACCAGCGCCACCACCTTGGAGGTGCCGATGTCCAGCCCGACGATCATTTTGCCGCTTTGAACGTTTGCCATGGTCCTGCCTCTTGTCAATTCTTCGCGACGGCGGGCTTGTCCGCAGTCGGGGCGCTCGGTTCACGCCAGCCCACGGCCAGGCCGTTGGCATAGCGCAGGTCGATACGCGCGATATTCGTGATCTGGTCTTTGAGTGTCTTGTCGTAAATGGCGATAAAGCGGCGCATTTTTTCCAGCAAGTGGTCACGTCCCAGCAACAACTCGATGCCCGGGCCGGCGCTTCCTGCGCCTGTGGTGAGAAACCAGCTGCCGCGTTCGGTCAGTTCCAGCCGGGCAACCGAATAGCCCAGTGGACGCAACATCTGACTCAGCACCTGGTATTGCTGCATCACCTGCTGTTGGGCCCGTACCGGGCCGAACAACTGCGGCAAGTGTTCGTAGTTGCCCAGTTCGCGAGGCGCGAACGCCTGGCCCTGATTGTTGAGCAGCGACTCGTTGCCCCAGCGCGCGACCGGCAGTTGCTCTTCCAGGCGGATCACCACCTGGTCAGGCCAGACCCGACGCACTTCGGCATGGGCGATCCAGGGCATGGTTTCCAGCTCGGTGCGCATGCGGGTCAGGTCGATGCTGAAGAACGTCATGCCGACATAAGGCTGGATGCGCTCCTGCACCGACTGCTGGTTGATGTAGGCCAGGTCGCCTTGTACCGACACCTTGGTGATCGGGCGATCGGCGTAGGGCATCAGGTACTGGGCACCCTCGTAGGTGCCAAAGCCCAGACCCACCAACAGCACCGGCCACATCAGCTTCCTGAAGATGCTGAAATTGGCCTTGGGCAGGCGCACCGACAGTGGCTCCTTGGCCACCATACGGCTGGCGCCACGCGGCACCGGCTTGTTGCGGCCGATGGCGGGTGACTGATGGCGAATCATTGGGCCGTGCATGGTCTTAACCTCGCGCCTTGCAACTGGCGGCCAGAATCGCCAGCACCAACTGCTGGAAATCCAGGCCAGCCGCGTTCGCCGCCATGGGCACCAGGCTGTGATCGGTCATGCCTGGAGCGGTGTTGACTTCCAGCAGCCAGAAACGGCCCTGCTGGTCCTGCATCACATCCACACGCCCCCAACCCTGGATGCCGATGGCATCGCAGGCGCGGGCGCAGAGTTCGGTGAGTTCCTGTTCCTTGGCGGGAGCAAGGCCGCAGGGGATGCGGTACTGGGTATCGTTGGCGACGTACTTGGCGTCGTAGTCGTAGAACGTGTGGGGCGTGCCCAGCGCAATCGCAGGCAGCATCTGGCCACGCAGCGTCGCGACGGTGAACTCGGGGCCGTGGACCCATTGTTCGACCAGCACTTGCGAATCGTAGGTGCTGGCGGCTTTCCAGGCGACGACCAGTTCGTCGACGCTGTTCACCTTGGCCATCCCGATGCTTGAACCTTCATGGGCGGGTTTGACGATCAAAGGGAAGCCCAGTTCCCCAGCGGCAAAAATACAATCCTGCTCGCTGGCCAGCACGGCGTGCGACGGGGTCGGCAGGCCGAGGCTCTGCCACACCTGCTTGGTGCGCAATTTGTCCATCGCCAAGGCGCTGGCAAGGATGCCGCTGCCGGTGTAGGGGATGCCCAAGCACTCGAGCAACCCTTGCATGCTGCCGTCTTCGCCGCCGCGGCCATGGAGGATGATGAACGCACGGTCGATCTTCTCCGCCTGCAGGCGGGCCAGCAGATCGTCGCCAACGTCGATGCCGAACGCGTCTACCCCGGCGCTCTGCAAGGCCTGCAGGCACGCGGCGCCCGACTTCAGCGACACCTCGCGCTCGGCGCTCTTGCCGCCGTAGAGCACGGCCACGCGACCGAAGTCACTGGGCATGATCTGCGAGCGCAGGGTGTTGGAATCCAGAATGTTCATTGCGATTTCTCCGAGGCCTGCGCGAACAGCGGGCTTTTGAGCAACTGCGGGGCAAGCCCGCCGATGTCACCGGCACCCTGGCACAGCAGGATGTCGCCTGCGCGCAGCAGCGGCTTGACCAGTGGCGCCAGCTCGACGCCGCGTTCGATGTAGATAGGGTCCAACTGGCCGCGCTGGCGGATGCTGTGGCACAGCTGACGGCTGTCGGCGCCGGGGATGGGTTCTTCGCCGGCCGGGTAGACCTCCATCAGCAGCAGCACATTGGCGTCGGCAAGCACCTGTACGAAATCGTCGTACAGGTCACGCGTGCGGCTGAAACGGTGCGGCTGATATACCATCACCAGACGTTTATCGGGCCAGCCACCGCGCACGGCACTGATCACTGCCGCCACTTCGCGGGGGTGATGACCGTAGTCGTCGACCAGCATCACGCTGCCGCCTTCGACCGGCAATTCGCCATACACCTGGAAACGTCGACCCACGCCCTGGAAGCCGGAGAGGCCCTGGACGATGGCGCTGTCGCTGATGCCTTCATCGGTGGCAATGGCAATCGTCGCCAGGGCGTTGAGCACGTTGTGGTTGCCCGGCATGTTGACCGACACGTTGAGCGGCTCGCGGTCGCGGCGCAGCACCGTGAAGTGGGTCAGCATGCCCTGCTGGCGCACGTTGATGGCACGCACGTCGGCCTCTTCGCTGATGCCGTAGGTCAAGGTCGGCCGCGCGATCTGCGGGAGGATCTCGCGCACGACCGGGTCATCCAGGCACACCACGGCCAATCCGTAGAACGGCAGGTTGTGCAGGAACTCGACGAAGGTCTTCTTCAGAACGTTGAAGTCGTTGCCGTAGGTCGCCATGTGATCGGCGTCGATGTTGGTGACGACGGCCACCAGCGGCTGCAGGTGCAGGAAGCTGGCGTCCGACTCGTCGGCCTCGGCGATCAGGTAGCGGCTGGTGCCCAACTGGGCATTGGTGCCGGCCGCGTTGAGCCGGCCGCCGATGACGAATGTCGGGTCCAGGCCACCGGCCGCGAACACCGAGGCGATCAGGCTGGTGGTGGTGGTCTTGCCATGGGTGCCGGCCACGGCAATGCCATGCCGGTAGCGCATCAGCTCGGCCAGCATCTCGGCACGCGGCACCACTGGAATCCGCCGCTCCAGCGCGGTGGCGACTTCCGGGTTGCTGGTGTTGACCGCACTCGACACCACCAGCACGTCGGCGCTGGCGGCGTTCTCGGCACGGTGGCCGATGAAAATCTGCGCGCCGAACGACGTCAGTCGCTCGGTCACCGGCGAAGCCTTGAGGTCGGAACCGGACACATCGTAGCCCAGGTTCAACAGCACCTCGGCGATGCCGCACATGCCCACACCACCGATACCGACGAAGTGGATACGACGGATACGGCGCATTTCCGGTTGCGGAATGGCTCTCTGGTTCTCAACCATGGGCCACCTCCAGGCAGACGTCGACCACATTGCGCGTGGCATCGGGTTTGGCCAGGCGGCGGGCAGTGCTCGCCATGCTCAGGAGTTTTTCGGGTTGCATCAAAACCTCTTTCAGGCGCTCGGCAAGCTGTGCCGCGCCGGTTGTCGCTTGTGGCATCAGGAAGGCAGCGCCTTCGCGAGCCAGATAATCGGCATTGCGAGTCTGGTGGTCGTCGATCGCGTGGGGCAACGGCACCAGCAACGACGGCAGGCCGGCGGCCGCCAATTCGCTGATGGTCAACGCACCCGCGCGACACACCACCAGGTCGGCCCAGCCATACGCCTGGGCCATGTCCTTGATGAACGGCGCGACCTGCGCCTCGACACCGGCGGTGCGATAACGCTCGGCGGTGATTTCATCGTGTTGCTTGCCGGCCTGGTGGAACACCTCGGGGCGGTAGCGCGCAGGCACCTGAGCCAGGGCTTCGGGCAGCAGCTTGTTCAGCGGCTCGGCGCCCAGGCTGCCACCCAGTACCAGCAGACGCGGTTGGCGACCGATGAGTGCCTGACGCGGGGTTTCCATGAACAGCTCGGTACGCACCGGGTTGCCGGTGGTACGACGCTTGGCCGAGGCGGCGAAGGTGTCGGGGAAAGCTTCGCAGACCCGACTGGCGAAAGGCACCAATAGGCGATTGGCGGTACCGGCCACGGCATTCTGCTCGTGCACGATCACCGGCACGCCGGCCAGCCGCGCGGCGACGCCACCGGGCCCGGTCAGGTAACCACCGAAGCCGACCACGCACACCGGCTGCAGCCGGGCGATGATGCGGCGCGCCTGGAACACGGCCTTGCAAATGGCGAACGGCGCCTTGAGCAGAGCCAGCCGGCTCTTGCCGCGCACACCGCTGACATCGATCAGGTGCAGTGGCAGGCCATTGGCAGGCACCAGCTCGTTCTCGATCCCGCGCGGCGTGCCCAGCCAGTGCACGCTGAAACCGCGCGCCTGGAATTCCCGTGCGCAGGCCAGCGCCGGGAACACATGGCCCCCGGTACCGCCCGCCATGATCAGCACATTGCCTTTACCGGCCATGGGGCGTCTCCTCGGCGAAATCGCTCTCGCTGAATTCCACCTCTTCGCTGCCCAGGTGCGAACGGCTTTCCCATTCGATGCGCAGCAGCAGCCCCAGACAGGCGCAGCAGATCACCAGCGAACTGCCGCCGTAGCTGAGAAACGGCAAGGTCAGACCCTTGGTCGGCAGCAGGCCGACGTTCACGCCAATGTTGATCAGGAACTGGCCGATCCACAGGAACGACAGCCCATAGGCCACGTACGCGGCGAAATACTGTTTGGCCCGCTCGGCCCAGTAACCGATGTACATGCCGCGGATACAGACGAACACGAACAAGGCCACGGTGCACAGTGAACCGATCACCCCCAGCTCCTCGGCCAGTACCGAGAAC
Organism: Pseudomonas sp. CFBP 13602; assembly: GCF_014842725.1. Lineage (NCBI taxonomy): Bacteria > Pseudomonadati > Pseudomonadota > Gammaproteobacteria > Pseudomonadales > Pseudomonadaceae > Pseudomonas > Pseudomonas sp. CFBP 13602. Next base: position 229,601 of record NZ_JACYVT010000008.1, read on the forward strand.
ACGAAGTCGGTGTGCGCTTCGGGCAGGTAGAACTGCTTCTGCACGCTGTTGCCCAGGCCGACACCGAACCACTGGCCACGGCCAAAGGCGATCAGTGCCTGGGTCAATTGATAGCCCGAGCCGAACTGGTCGCTCCACGGGTCGGTGAAGGTGATCAGCCGCGCCATGCGGTACGGCTGCGCCTGGACCAGCACGAACACCGCACCGACCGCCAGAGCCACCATCAAGGCGAAGCGGAACAGGCCCACCCCACCGAGGAACAGCATCGCCGCCGCTGCGCCCATCATCACCACCGTGGCGCCGAAGTCCGGCTCCATCAGCAGCAGCCCGGCCATCGGCAACAAAACGAAGAACGGCTTGAAGAAGCCCATCCAGCTGTCGCGGACTTCCTGCTGGCGACGCACCAGATAGCCCGCCAGGAAGATCACCACGAACACCTTGGCGATTTCCGAAGGCTGCACGTTGAACATGCCGAAGCCGATCCAGCGCATCGAACCGTTCACTTCGCGGCCAATGCCGGGCAACAGCACCATCACCAGCAAGCCGAAGGCGGCGATCAGCAGCGTACCGCCCAGGCGCTGCCAGGTGGCGATGGGCACCATCATGGTGACGATGCAGGTACCGATACCGATCACCAGGTAGACCAGATGCCGGATCATCATCGACAGCGAATTGCCCGAGTTGACCGCAGCTACTTCCGAAGAGGCCGAGGTGATCATCACCAGGCCCAGGCCGAGCAATGCCAGGCAGCCCGCGAGCATGGCGAAGTCGATGTCGATCCCGCGGCCACTGATCAGCGGCGAGGGAAATGGCTTGATGACACCAAAGATCATGACAGGCCCTCCACTGCCTGGGCGAACCGCCGCCCGCGTTCTTCGTAATTCTTGAACATGTCCAGACTCGCGCAGGCCGGTGACAGCAACACGGCATCGCCGGGCTGCGCCAGTTCGGCACACTGCTGAACCGCTTCCTCGATCGAGGCAACGGTAACTTGTGGAACGCCCGGCCCGGCCACGGCGGCGATGCGCGGGGCATCGCGGCCCAACAGCACCAGTGCCCGGCAGTGACGCTGGATGGGCTTGCCCAGCGCGGTGAAATCGGCGCCCTTGCCGTCGCCACCGGCGATCAGCACCAACTGGCCGTCGATATCGGCGCCCAGGCCTTCGATGGCGGCAATGGCAGCGCCGACGTTGGTGGCCTTGGAGTCGTCGTACCAGGCCACGCCATCGCGCTCGCGCAGCCACTGGCAACGGTGCGTCAGCCCGGTGAATTCACGCAGGCTGGCCAGCATGGCGTCGAACGGCAGACCTGCCGCGTGTCCCAGAGCGAGCGCGGCCAGGGCATTGGCCTGGTTGTGCGCGCCACGCACCTTGAGCGCGCTGACCGGCATCAGGTTCTCGAACTCGTAGGCCAGGTACTTCTGCCCGTCTTCCTCGCGCAGGCCGAAGGCCTTGAAGTCCGGCTTGTTCAAGCCGAAGGTCCAGCACGGCATGCCTTCGCCGATCAGCGGCCGGCTCATGGCGTCCTGACGATTGAAGACGAACTTGCGCGCGCCACGGAAAATCCGGTGCTTGGCCAGGTGATAGGACGGCAGGCCGCTGTAGCGATCCATGTGGTCTTCACTGACGTTGAGCACTGTGGCCACTTCGGCATTGAGCTGATGGGTGGTTTCCAGCTGGAAGCTCGACAACTCCAGCACGTACAACTCGACGTCGTCAGCGAGCAGATCGAGCGCCGGCTCGCCGAGGTTGCCGCCCACGGCCACGCGCTTGCCAGCCGCAACCGCCATCTCGCCAACCAGGGTGGTCACGGTGCTCTTGGCATTGGAGCCGGTGATCGCCACGATCGGCGCCTTGGCATGCCGGGCGAACAGGTCGATGTCGCCGGACAGGTGCACGCCGCGCGCCGCCGCCTGTTGCAGGGCGGGGGTCGCCAGCGCCAGGCCGGGGCTCACGTAGAGCTCGTCGGCGCGGCACAGGAACTCCACGTCCAGCTCGCCGCAACGCACTTCCACCTGGGGATAGTCACGCTGTAGCGTCGCCAGTTCCGGCGGCGCTGCTCGCGTGTCGGCCACGGCAAACGCCACGCCCTGGCGCGCCAGGAAGCGCACCAGCGACATGCCGCTCTTGCCGAGGCCGACAACGATGCGGAAGTGGGAAGAAGCGATCAGAGACACTCGTTCTACCTCAGCTTCAGGGTGGCAAGGCCGATCAACACCAGAATCACGGTGATGATCCAGAAACGCACGATGACCCGAGGTTCGGGCCAGCCCTTGAGTTCGAAATGGTGATGGATCGGTGCCATGCGGAATACGCGGCGACCGGTCAGCTTGAACGAGGCGACCTGGATCACCACCGACAGCGTCTCGACGACGAAGATGCCGCCCATGATGAACAGGACGATCTCCTGACGCACGATCACCGCGATGGTGCCCAGCGCGGCGCCCAGCGCCAGCGCGCCGACGTCGCCCATGAACACCTGGGCCGGATAGGTGTTGAACCACAGGAAGCCCAGCCCGGCGCCGATCAGCGCGCCGCAGAAGACGATCAACTCACCCGCGCCCGGCACATAGGGAATCAGCAGGTATTCGGCGAACTTAATGTTGCCCGACAGATAGCAGAAAATCCCCAGCGCGCCGCCCACCATCACCGTCGGCAGAATCGCCAGGCCGTCGAGGCCATCGGTGAGGTTGACCGCATTGCTGGAGCCGACGATGACGAAGTAGGTCAGCACGATGAAGCCGGCACCCAATGGGATACTGGCGTCCTTGAGCATCGGGATGATCAGGGTGGTTTCCACCGGGCTGTTCGCGGTCATGAACAGGAACACCGCCGCACCCAGGCCGAACACCGATTGCCAGAAGTATTTCCAGCGGCTGGGCAGGCCGCGCGAGTTTTTCTCGATCACCTTGCGATAGTCGTCCACCCAGCCGATGCCACCGAACAACAGGGTGACGACCAGTACGACCCAGACGTAGCGATTGGACAGGTCGGCCCATAGCAGCGTGCTGATGGCGATGGCCGACAGAATGAGGGCGCCGCCCATGGTCGGCGTGCCGGATTTGGACAGGTGCGATTGTGGGCCATCGTTGCGCACCGCTTGGCCAATCTGACGAATCTGCAGGGTGCGGATCATCCAGGGGCCCAACCAGAGGGCCAGCGACAGCGCGGTCAGTACGCCCAGAATCCCGCGAAGGGTCAGGTACTGAAAGACCGCGAAGCCTTTGTAGAACTGTTGCAGAAATTCCGCCAGCAGCAGCAGCATCAGTGTTTCTCCCCGCCAGGACCGCACAGTGCCGCCACGATGTTTTCCATCGCCGCGCTGCGTGATCCCTTGATCAAAATAGTGGTAGTGGAACCCTGCTCGGCGCCCAGCGCCGCAATCAGGTCTGCCTGGTTGGCGAAGTGTCGGCCCTGAGCACCGAACGCAGCGACTGCGTGGCTCATCAATGGGCCCACCGCGTACAGCGCGTCGATTCTGCCGACCGCGTATTCACCGACCTGGCGATGGCCCGCTTCGGCCCAGGCGCCCAGTTCGCCGATATCGCCGAGAACCAGGACGGTGCGCCCGGAAAAGCCGGCGAGTATATCGATTGCCGCACACATCGAGGTGGGGTTGGCGTTGTAGGTGTCGTCGATCACCCGCGCACCGTTGACCGCGAGCTGCGCCACGGTGCGGCCCTTGACCGGCTGCACTGCGTTGAGGCCTGCCTGGATGCCGGCCAGCGTCACACCCAGGGCATGGGCTGCGGCAGCGGCTGCCAGGGCATTGAGCACGTTGTGGGTACCGAGCAGGTTGAGCTGGACTGGCACCTCGCCGTCAGGCCCATGCAGGGTGAAGGACGGGCAGCCGCGCGCATCGCTGTGGCGGGCACTGGAATAAAAGTCAGCCTTGGCGTTGTCCAGCGAGAAGGTCAGCACGGCATGCTGGCCGGCACGCGCCTGCCAGATTGCAAAAGCCTTGTCGTCGAGATTGAGAACGGCCGTACCGCCCTCGCCCAGGCCCTCGAGAATCTCGCCCTTGGCTTCGACGATCTTTTCCGGGCCGCCGAATTCGCCGACGTGAGCGGTGCCCGCATTGGTGATCAGTGCTACCTGTGGACGCGTGAGGCCCACGGTGTAGGCGATTTCGCCCAGGCGCGACGCGCCCAGCTCGATCACCGCTGCCGTGTGCTGTGGCGCCAGCTCGAGCAGCGTCAGCGGCGCGCCCAGGTCATTGTTCAGGTTGCCACGGGTGGCGAGCACCGCACCTTGTGTACGCAGGATGCTGGCGAGCATTTCCTTGACCGTGGTCTTGCCGCTGGAGCCGGTGATGGCCGCCACCGGACGGCTGAACGCAGCGCGGTTCAGCGCACCGAGCTGACCCAGCGCCAGGCGCGTATCGGCCACCACCAGCTGGGGCAGCGTTGTGCCAGCAACTTCGCGCTGCACCAACGCGGCTACTGCTCCCTTGGCAGCCACCTCGTCGAGATAGTCGTGGCCATCGAAGCGAGGACCGGCCAGCGCGACGAACAGATCGCCGGCAACGATGGCACGGCTGTCGATGCTGACGCCGTCGAAGCGCGCATCGCCGCCACGCACGTGGCCTTGCAAGGCGTCGGCCAACTGGCTGAGGGTCATGGCGTCAAGCATCGACGTTCCCCCATGCGGCCAGGGCCTGTTCGGCCTGCTGCAGGTCGGAGAACGGCTGACGCTCACCATTGATCTCTTGATAGTCTTCGTGCCCCTTGCCGGCCAACACGATCACGTCATCGACCGAGGCAGCACCGATCAGCTGGGCGATGGCCGCGCCACGGCCAGCCACGAACGTTGCGTTGGCGGCACTGGAGAAGCCGGCGCGAATGTCGTCGAAGATGCGCAGCGGATCTTCGCTGCGAGGGTTGTCGTCGGTCACCAGCACACGGTCGGCGAGACGCTCGGCCACCTCGGCCATCAATGGACGCTTGCCGCTGTCGCGATCACCGCCGCAGCCGAACAGGCACAGCAACCGGCCCTTGGCATGGGGGCGCAAGGCTTGCAGCACCTGGTCCAGAGCATCGGGCGTATGGGCATAGTCGACCACTACCAGCGGCTTGCTTGCGCCACCCAGGCGCTGCATGCGGCCAACAGGGCCTTCGACGTTGCGTATGACCTTGAGGATGTCGTCGAGCGGATAGGCCATGCCCATCAGCACCCCTACCGCCGCCAGTACGTTGCTCAAGTTGAAGCGCCCGAGCAGGCGGCTGCTCAGGCTGTATTCCCCGTGCGCGGTGACCAGGGTGGCGCGTACGCCGTGGTCGTCGAAGCGGGTGTCGCGGCAGAACAGCGTCGCGGCGCTGTCGGCGAGGCTGTAGGTGATCAAGCGTGAGTCCTGTTCCTGCTCGGCCAACTGCCGACCGAATTCGTCGTCCAGATTGAGCACGCGGCACTTGAGCCCCGGCCAGGCGAACAGCCGCGCCTTGGCCGCTGCATAGGCCTGCATGCTGCCGTGGTAGTCCAGATGGTCGCGAGACAGGTTGCTCAGCACCGCGATGTCGAAATCCAGCGCGGCCACGCGGCCTTGATCGAGCGCGTGCGACGACACTTCCATGGCCACGGCATGGGCACCGCCCTTTTTCAGGTCATACAAGGTGGACTGCACGGCGATCGGGTCGGGGGTCGTCAGTCGGCCGCTCTGCAGGGCGCCGTAGAAACCGGTGCCCAGGGTGCCGATCAGGCCGCAGTGCTCGCCCAGCGCATCGAGTGCCTGGGCGACCAGTTGGGTGATGCTGGTCTTGCCGTTGGTACCGGTCACGCCGACCAGATTGACCAGCCGACTCGGCTCGCCGTAGAAACGCCCGGCAATGCTCGACAGCTGCGCGATCAAGCCTTTCACGGGAATCAGTGGTACATCGGTGAGCGGCAGCACGGTGCTGCCATCCACTTCGTAGGCCACGGCGGCGGCACCCAGCTTGAGGGCGTCGGCGATGTGCGCACGGCCATCGACTTTGCTTCCAGGCACGGCCAGGAACAGGTCGCCGGGGCGAACGTTGCGGCTGTCCAGGGTCAACTCGCGAATCAGCGGATCGCGGCTGGCTTCGGGAAAAAGCTTGCTCAGGGGCATGGTCATCAGCCGCGCCCTCCTTTTATCAATGGAGTCGCCGGTGCGGCGTTCACTTGCTGCTGTGGTACAGGCGGCGGCAGGTTGTCAGGCTGCACGTTCATCAGGCGCAACGTGCCGGACATCACCTTGCTGAACACTGGCGCGCTGACCAGACCACCGTAATAGCCACCCTTGCTGGGTTCGTCGATCACCACCACGATGGCGTAGCGCGGGTCGCTCATCGGACCGAAGCCTGCGAACAGCGAGCGATAGGCGTTCTCGGTATACCCACGCGAGCCGATGGTGGCCTTGCGCGCGGTACCCGACTTGCCCGCCACGTGATACGAAGGCACCCGTGCGCGATACACGCCGCGGGTGTCTTCGATGACTTGCTGAAGCATGCCCTGCACGGTCTTGGCGACCTTCTCGGGAATGACCTGCGCCGCGGTCGGCGGCTGGTCGCTCTTGAGAATGGTCAGCGGCACGATGCGGCCGTTGTTGGCGATCGCCGCATAGGCGTGCACCAGCTGCAGCGCCGTCACCGACAGGCCGTAGCCGTAGGACAGCGTCGCGGTCTCGGCCTTGCGCCATTCGCGATGGTTGGGCAGGTTGCCGACGCGCTCGCCCGGGAAGCCAAGGCCGGTGTACTGGCCCAGGCCAACCGCCGACATCACCCGGTAGATGCTTTCACCGCCGATGTCGAAGGCGACCTTGCTCATGCCCACGTTACTGGAGTTGATCAGGATGCCGGTCAGGTCGAGCACCGGGCCTTCGGTCTTGGTCACGTCCTTGATGGTGTAGCGGCCGATCTGCAAGGTACCGGGGTAGACGTCCACCTTGTCGGTGGGTTTCCAGCGGCCGGTTTCCAGCGCTGCACTCATCGAGATCGGCTTCATGGTCGAGCCCGGCTCGAACACGTCGATGATCGCCCGGTTGCGCATCGCCGCCGGCAACATGGTGCGGCGGTTGTTGGGGTTGTAGGTAGGCTGGTTGACCATGGCCAGCACTTCGCCGGTCTTCACGTCCATGATGACCATGCTGCCGGCCTTGGCTTCGTTCTCGTTGATGGCGTTGCGCAGCTCGCGGCTGGCCAGGTATTGCAGGCGCAAGTCAATGGACAATGCCAAGGTCTTTCCGGCCTTGGCATTCTTGGTCACCTGGACGTCCTTGATCAGCCGGCCGCGCCGGTCCTTGATGACCTGACGCTTGCCGGGCACGCCGGCCAGCCACTCGTCATAGGCCAGCTCGACGCCTTCACGGCCGTGATCGTCGAGGTCGGTGAAACCGACCATGTGCGCAGTGACATCGCCGGCCGGATAGAACCGGCGGAATTCCTCGATGCCGTAGACACCCGGGGTTTTCAGGTCGAGCACCGAGGCGCCTTGCTCAGGCGTCAGGCCACGTACCAGATAGATGAATTCCTTGCTCGCCTGCGCCTCGAGACGGGCGGCCAAAGCCTTGGGCTCCTGCCCAAGCGCGCGCGCCAGTTCGGGCCACTTGTCCTTGGACAGCTGCATTTCCTTGGGATTGGCCCACAGGGTGGTCACCGGCGTGCTCACGGCCAGAGGCTCGCCGTTGCGGTCGGTGATCAAACCACGGTGCGCAGGAATGGGGATGTGGCGCATGCTGCGCGCATCGCCCTGACCGATCAGGAAGTCACGGTTGATGACCTGCAGGTAGACGATCTGCGCAACGATACCGGCGACCAGCAGCAACAGCAGGCCGACCATCAGGCGGAACCGCCACGGGAACAAGGCCCCGTCGAGCTTCATCATGGCGACACCATGCGAATTTCAGCAGCATCCGGGATGCGCATTTTCAGTTGTTCGGCGGCCAGGGTTTCGATACGGCTGTGCGCGGTCCAGGTGCTTTGCTCCAGGATCAGGCGCCCCCACTCGGCCTGCGCCTTGTCGCGATCGCTGAGCTCGCCGTACAGCGTATTGAGCAACTGCCGATTGATGTGCGCACTGTAGGAAACGCCGATGGCCGAAACCAGCACGGCGATGAACAGCAGCAGCATGAGAAAACTGCCGCCTGGCAGCGGCTTGTTGAGGAGCTTGCTCATCGCAGCTTCTCCGCGACACGCATGACGGCGCTGCGCGAACGCGGGTTGGCCCTGAGCTCGGTTTCGGAGGCGAATTGCGCCTTGCCGTGCAGCTTGGCTTTGGGCACGAAGGCTTCGAAACGCACCGGCAGATTGCGCGGCAGGTTGTCCGCTTCGCCCTTGGTCAGTTTGCGCATGAACAGTTTGACGATGCGGTCTTCCAGGGAATGAAAGCTGATCACTACCAGACGGCCGCCGATTTCCAGCGCATCGAGGGCAGCCTCGAGGCCTGCCTCGAGGTCGGCCAGTTCATTGTTGACGTGAATGCGCAGGCCCTGGAAGGCGCGGGTTGCCGGGTTCTTGCCCTTCTCCCACGCCGGGTTGGCGACCTTGAGCACCTCGGCCAGGTCGGCGGTGCGCTCGAACGGCTGCACTTCGCGACGCTGCACCACCGCACGTGCCATGCGCCGGGCGAAGCGCTCTTCGCCGTATTCCTTGAAGACGCGGGCGATTTCTTCCTCGGCAGCGGTTGCGATGAACTGGGCCGCGCTCATGCCGCGCGAAGGGTCCATGCGCATGTCCAGCGGGCCGTCATGCAGGAAGCTGAAGCCGCGCTCGGCATCGTCGAGCTGTGGCGATGATACACCCAGGTCGAGGAGGATGCCGCTGACCTTGCCATGCATGCCGCGCTCGCGCACTTCGGCGCCAAGTTCGGCAAAGCTGCGCTGTACAATGACAAAGCGGCCGTCTTCGGCCGCCAGCGCTTGCCCGGTGGCAATCGCTTGAGGGTCCTTGTCGAACCCCAACAGGCGGCCGTCGGGCCCCAGGTGGCGCAGGATCAGGCGGCTATGGCCGCCACGGCCGAAGGTGCCGTCCAGATAGCAACCATCGTCGCGCACGGCCAGAGCCTCGACGGCCTCGTCGAGCAGCACGGTGATGTGGTTGAAGCCGCTATCAATAGTCACAAGATCAAATCACGCAATTCTTCGGGCATGGCGCCCGGTTGTTGTATAGCTGCAAGGTCTGCCGCACTGACGGCATTCCACGCACCCTCGTCCCACAATTGAAACTTGTTCAGCTGGCCAACCAGCATCGCGTGCTTGTCCAGCCGGGCGTACTCGCGCAGGCGTGAAGGCACCAGGAAACGTCCGCTGCCGTCGAGCTCGAGGTCGACGGCATTGCCGATCAGCAGGCGCTGCAGGCGCCGGTTGCTTTCCACCAGCGATGGCAGGGCGCGAAGCTTGGCCTCGATGAGTTCCCATTCATCCAGCGGGTAGACACACAGGCAGGGGTCGATGGTATCGACCGTGATGATCAGCTGGCCGGCGCATTTGGAATCCAACTCGTCACGATACCGACTCGGCATTGCGAGCCGTCCCTTGGCATCGAGGTTGATCGGATTTGCTCCACGAAACACGTCGCGCTTCCCCTGAACTCAGACTTTTACACTCGAAAAACCCACTTTTCGCCACTTCCCGCCACTCGCGCACACTATAGGAACCCCCCCACCACACCGTCAAGGCGCGTCTGTAGGGAAAAGCCTTATAGATCGGAGATTTAGAACGCAAAATGAAGGGAAGACGGTATTTGAGACGCGTCGGGGAGGAACAAAGCCGTTTGAGTTCAAGCATCTGCGTCTGGAACTTAAAGTAGAGTCTCAAGACTAAGATTTTTTCGACATTACCAAAGGGGGTTTGGTAGCCGTTTTTTTTCTGCGAAACAGCGCAAGGGACAACGAAGCGACGCGAAGGAAAAAGGTGGAGAGTCGATCTGTAAGCCGGGTTTTGTCGAGGACAGTCATTCCTCTACGATGGCCATCGCTGGACACCTCTAGCAACCTACCCGGTTCCAACGCGGGCCGCGCCATATGGAACCCTATTTGGTCTTGCTCCGAGTGGGGTTTACCTAGCCACGAACTGTTGCCAGACGTGCGGTGCGCTCTTACCGCACCTTTTCACCCTTACCGGCGCTTGCGCGCTTAGGCGGTTATTTTCTGTGGCACTTTCCGTAGGCTCGCGCCTCCCAGGCATTACCTGGCACTCTGCCCTATGGAGCCCGGACTTTCCTCCCCCCGCTCTGCCCAGCAACCTGGGTTGCGGAACAAAAACAGGCAGCGACTGTCCGATCGACTCTCCGGCGCGCAGGTTAACGACATGCACCGGCCAGGACAAGCTTTTATCGCTCCCATCGACCTGGAGCCGAATCAATCTCACGCCTTCTGCTTTTCCAGGGCCACCTGGTAGAGCAGATTCTTGCGCACGCCGGTGATCTCGGCCGCCACCGCGGCAGCGCGCTTGAGCGGCATCTCTGCCAGCAGCAGGTCCAGAATGCGCATGACTTCGGTGCTGACGGCCTCGTCGCTGACCGGCGCAGTCCATCCCGCCACCAGTACCACGCACTCGCCGCGCTGCTGATTGCTGTCGGCTTCCACGAATGCACGCAACTCGGACAGCGGCAGGCCTTTGAGGGTTTCAAAGGTTTTCGTCAATTCGCGCGCCAGCAGTGCAGAACGTTCACCGCCGAAGACTTTCTCCATGTCCTGCAGGCATTCGAGTATGCGATGCGGCGCCTCGTAGAAGATCAAGGTGCGCGGTTCTTCCCTGACCTGCTCCAGGCGCGCACAGCGACCGGCGGTCTTGGCCGGCAGGAAACCTTCGAAGATGAAACGGTCCGACGGCAGGCCAGCCGCCGACAGCGCCGCGATCAAGGCACAGGGACCGGGGACCGGCACTACCTGCACGCCCGCCGCACGCGCCTGACGCACCAGGTGATAACCGGGGTCGGAGATCAGCGGTGTACCCGCATCGGAAATCAGCGCGATGTCATCACCCGCCAGCAGCCGCTGGATGAAACGGCTGCCTTCGTCCCGCTCGTTGTGCTCGTGGCAGGCCGCCAGCGGCGTATTCAAACCGAAGTGCTGCATCAGACGCACCGAATGGCGGGTATCCTCGGCCGCGATCAACGCTACTTCGCCCAGGATCTTCAACGCGCGCGCGCTCATGTCGTCCAGATTGCCGATGGGCGTAGCCACTACATAAAGTGTGCCTGGGGTGGAATTAGAAGCGCTTGAAGCAGTCACAGCACACACCTTGTCGTTCGGCCAAACCCGCATTGTACAGGCTCCAGGCCAGCCAGTGCTCGCCCAGCGATCCGGCACGGCCGAGGTGAAACATTTGCTTGTCCTATATAAGGACAGGCTTGCCATCCTCGTCGCACCCCGGCCGATGCTTGGGTACACTTGCCCGTCTATTGATCGAGTAAATCAGGAAGATACCCATGACAGCCTGCCTGCGGCTTCTATCTGCCCTATGCCTCGCCGCCTTGCTGGCCGCGTGCGCCAGTTCGCCTTCATCCAATCTCGGTGAGCTGCCGCGCACGCCGGACGCGACCGTCGAGCAGCTGCTCGAACGCGCCACCGCCAGCAAGTCGCCGGAAGAAGCGGCAGCCTTGCGCCTGAGCGCGGCAGACCAGGCCGCTCGCCAGGGTGATCCAACCCGCGCCGCGCAGATCCTGCAGCAAGTGCGAATCGAACTGCTCAAGCCAGGCCTGCAGATATTGGCCAGCACCCTGGGCGCAGAGCTCGCACTGACCCGCAACGATGCCAAGGCCGCGCTTGCCGCCCTCGATCATCCGAGTCTGCAGCGCCTGGGCGAGCTGCCCGCAGACCAGCAGGTACGCGCGCATCTGGTGCGCGCCCGGGCCCTGGAAGCCGACGGGCAGATCCTGGCTGCGGCGCGTGAGCGCGTATTCGTGGCACCCCTGCTCAGTGGCGAGGTCGCCGGCCAGAATCACGAAGCCATCTGGGCACTGGTGGGTTCGCTGCCGGTGGAGCAGTTGCAAAACCAGGGCACCGACGACTTCGCCGGCTGGCTGAGCCTGGCCCTGGCCGTCAAATCGGCAGGCACCCTGGAACAGCAGCAGGCCGCCATCGATACCTGGGTGGCCCAGCACGCGGCTCACCCTGCCGCCAGACAGCTGCCGACCCCCTTGGTCAAACTCAAGGCCCTGGCCAGCCAGCCGCTGACCCGAATCGCCCTGCTGCTGCCACAGGAAGGCCAGTTGGCCGGCGTGGCCCGCGCCTTGCGCGAAGGCTTCATGGCGGCGTACTACCAAGCCCAGCAAGCCGGGCAAACGCCGCCGGTCATCGACGTGATCGACAGCTCGCGCCTCAGCTCGCTCGACGACTTCTACCGCCAGGCGCAGGCGCAAGGCGTGCAACTGGTGATCGGCCCGCTGGAGAAAAATCTGGTCAAGCAACTGGCGGCACGCACCCAGCTGCCCCTGCCAACCCTGGCATTGAACTACAGCGACAACAACCAGCTCGGTCCACCCCAGCTGTTCCAATTCGGCCTGGCCGCCGAAGACGAAGCGCGCGAAGTGTCCCGTCGCGCACGTGCCGACGGCTTGCACAGCGCTGCGGCAATGATCCCCAAGGGTGAGTGGGGCGACCGTGTGCTCAATGCCTTCCGCCAGGACTGGGAAGCCAACGGCGGCACGCTGGTTGCAGCCGAACGCGTCGACCAGCCGGTCCAACTGGCCCAACAGATCGCCGACATGCTCAACGTGCGCAACGCCGGCAGCGGCCTGCAGAGCAGCACCGGGACACAGGGATCGCGTCGCCAGGACATCGACTTCATCTTCCTCGCTGCCACACCGCAGCAGGCCCAGCAGATCAAGCCGACCTTGAACTTCCAGTACGCCGGCGACCTGCCGGTCTATGCCACTTCGCACGTGTTCAGCGCCAGCGGCGATCAGGCCCAGTACAACGACATGACCGGCATCCGCTTCTGCGAGACGCCGTGGTTGCTCGACACCAGCAACCCGTTGCGCCAGCAGGTTACCCGCCAGTGGCCGCAGGCCAACGGCAGCATGGGCCGACTGTATGCCATGGGCGTTGACGCCTACACCCTGGCCGCACGCCTGGGCCAGCTCAAGGCCCTGCCCGACAGCCGCATCGAAGGCCTGTCCGGCAACCTTGGCATGAGCGCCAGCCAACGCATCGAGCGCCAATTGCCGTGGGCGCAGTTCGCCGGTGGCCAGGTCCAGCGCCTGCCCAACACCACGCCGTAATGTCGCTGAGCCCCCGCCAGCAGGCGGGTCGCGAGGCCGAGCAGCAAGCCCTGGAGCACTTGTGCGCACAGGGCTTGACGCTGCTGGCGCAGAACTGGCTGTGCAAACGAGGCGAGCTTGATCTGGTCATGCTAGATGGCGATACAGTAGTATTCGTCGAGGTCCGCTATCGCCTGCATGCACAATGGGGTGGAGCGTTGGCCAGTATCGACGCCCGCAAACGCCAAAAGCTGGTGCTGGCCGCGCAATATTTCCTCATCAAGGAAGCGCGCTGGGCCCAGCATCCATGCCGTTTCGACGTGATCGCCCTGGAAGGCACCGGCACTCGGGCCACGCGCCTGAACTGGATCCGCAATGCCTTCGACAGCTGACACTCGACACCCTTGCCACCGGTTTTTGCTCTTTGCTTTGCGGGCTGCACATTCTTGTGCCGGGAACCACCGCCGCGTTGCGGTCTTGCCCGACCAGCCGCCCTACTTAAGGTCACCTTGATGGACATGCAATCCCGAATTCGCCAGCTTTTCCAGGCCAGTATCGATACCAAGCAACAGGCGATGGAAGTCCTTGCACCGTACATCGAACAAGCCAGCCAGGTCATGGTGGGTGCCTTGCTCAGCGATGGCAAGATGCTTTCCTGCGGCAATGGCGGCTCGGCCGGCGATGCCCAGCACTTCTCGTCCGAACTGCTCAATCGCTTCGAACGCGAACGCCCCAGCCTGCCTGCCATCGCCCTGACCACCGACAGCTCGACGATTACCTCGATCGCCAACGACTACAGCTTCAACGAGGTATTCTCCAAGCAGATCCGCGCGCTGGGCCAGCCGGGCGACGTGTTGCTGGCCATCTCCACCAGCGGCAACTCGGCCAACATCATCCAGGCGATCCAGGCCGCCCACGACCGCGACATGGTCGTGGTGGCTCTGACCGGCCGCGACGGGGGCGGCATGGCCTCCCTGTTGTTGCCCGAAGACGTCGAGATCCGCGTGCCAGCCAACGTCACGGCACGCATCCAGGAAGTTCACCTGCTGGCGATCCACTGTCTCTGCGACTTGATCGACAGCCAACTGTTCGGGAGTGAAGAATGAAGCGTAACCGCCTTGCCCTAGTGGCCCTGAGCCTGGCCTTGAGCGTCACCGGCTGCAGCTCGGTCCTGACCGCCACCCGCGACAACCCGATCGACGATGATCGCGGTACCCGCACCCTGGGCAGCAAGATCGACGATTCGCTGATCGAAACCAAGGTATCGGTGAACATTGCCAAGGCCAACATCGACCTGGACAAGAACTCCCATGTCGTCGTGACCAGCTACAACGGTGTGGTCCTGCTCGCCGGGCAGACGCCGCGCGCCGACCTCAAGGCCCTGGCCGAGCAGGCCGCCAGCGAAGTGCAGCGAGTCAAGAAGGTCCACAACGAGATCCAGGTGCTGGCGCCTTCCTCGTTGCTGGCGCGCAACAACGACGCCTGGCTGACCACCAAGATCAAGACCCAGATGCTGGCCGACAGCGCCATCCCCGGTTCGCGCATCAAAGTCGTGACCGAGAACGGCATCGTTTACCTGTTGGGCCTGCTGACCCAGGCCGAGGCCACCCGCGCCACCAACCTGGTGCAAGGCGTCTCCGGTGTGCAGAAGATCGTCAAGCTGTTCGAGTACATCGACTGACCACAGCCGTTCACCACCATGAAAAAAGGCGATCCTTGCGGATCGCCTTTTTTCATTTCACCACTTTCAGACTCGGCCGCCCGGTTGGGCGCGGCGGCGGGTTGCCTGGCGGTGGAACGTCGTCATCGGATTCGACGATGTCTTCGAACTCGGCTTCTTCCTCGTCCAGCTCGGGCGACTCCAGGTCGAAGACCATGCCTTGGCCATTCTCCCGGGCGTAGATACCGAGGATGGCACCCGAAGGCACGAACAGCGTGTGCGACACGCCACCGAAGCGACCGTCGAAGCTGACCGCTTCGTTGTCCATGTGCAGATTGCGCACAGCGCTGGGTGACACGTTCAGCACGATCTGGCCATCGCTGGCGAAACCTTGCGGCACCTGGACCGAGGGATACTCGGCATTGACCAGCATGTGCGGGGTGCAGTCATTGTCAACGATCCACTCGTATAGCGCGCGGATCAAATAGGGACGACTGGAGTTCATCAACGGCTCCTCAAAACCTAGCGCATTTCACGTTCAGCCGCGGACAGGCTGGCCTTGAAGGCCTCCCGCGCGAACTGACGTTCCATATAGTCGAGCAGCGGCTTGGCAGGCCGCGGCAGTTCGATACCCATGATCGGCAAGCGCCAGAGTATCGGCAGTAGACAGCAGTCGACCAGACTTTGCTCATCGCTGAGAAAGCAGGGCTTGTCGGCGAACAAGGCCGAAACACCGGTCAGGCTTTCGCGCAATTCCTTGCGCGCCTGCACGCGGGCGGCTTCCTTGCTGCGCGGGTCCAGGATCAGGTCCGCCAGGCCGCACCAGTCGCGCTGGATACGATGGATCAGCAACCGGCTGTTGGCACGTGCCACCGGGTACACCGGCAGCAGTGGCGGATGCGGATAGCGTTCGTCGAGGTATTCCATCACCACGGTCGATTCGAACAGGGCCAGATCGCGATCGACCAGTGTCGGCGTGCTGCCGTAGGGGTTCACTTCGATCAGCCTGGGTGGCAGGCGACCGCCCTCCACGTTGATGATCTCTGCGCTGACGCCTTTCTCGGCGAGAACAATACGCACCCGATGAGAATAGTGGTCGGCGGGGTCGGAGTAACAGGCCAACCGATTGGTCACGCCCATGGCGGTCCTCCTCGCGAATGTATGAATGCAAAAACGAGCGCCACCGGCAGGGGGCGCAAGCAAGCCGCGCAGTTTACCGCACTTTCAACGCACGTCCTTCCAGTATTCGCGTTTCAGCAAGTAAGCAAGGATGATGAGTAGCGCCAGGTACAGCAGCACGTACATACCGATCTGCCGGCTCTGTGCCTTTGCCGGATCGGCCGAGTACGCCAGGAAGGCCACCAGATTCCGTACCTTGGCGTCGAATTGCTGCGCATCGAGGCTGCCGGTACCGGGTATCACCCGCAGCTGCGTACACGGCTGGCCCGTGGGTTCGGGGCAGTCGAGCACCTGGCGGCCCTGCAGGCTTTCCAGCACGTTGGGCATGCCTACGTTGGGGTAGACGACATTGTTCACACCCCAGGGGCGCTGGGGGTCGGCGTGAAAGCCGAGCAGGTAGGCGTGCAGCCAGTCCGTGCCGCGCACACGAGCCACCAGGGTCAGGTCGGGCACCTCGGCGCCGAACCAGGCTTTGGCATCGGCCGGCTGCAGGCGCGTCTGCATGTGATCGGCAATGGCTGCGCCGGCTGGGGCCAAGGTCTGCAGCATTTGCTCATAGGGTATGCCCAAGTCGTCGGCCACTGTCTGGTAACGCTGAAACCTGGCCCCGTGGCAGCCCATGCAATAGCCGACGAAGGTGCTTGCACCGTCTCGCAAGGCCGCCTTGTCGGTCACCTCGATCGCCACCGGGCGCACCAGCGGCGCCACCGGGTCCGCCCAGGCCCGCGGCAGGGCCAGCAACAGCAAGACGGCAATCATGAATTTCATCGGCGAGGGATCCGATCGGGTACCGGCCGGGTGATCTCCCGTCGCGTGTACAGCGGCATGGCCAGGAAATAGCCGAAGTACAGCACCACGCCCCCCCGCGCTATCCAGGTGGTGATGACCGTGGCCGGTTGCATGCCGACGTAGCCCAGCGTCACGAACGCCACGCAGAACAGCGCCAGCGCCGTGCGACTGAACCAACCTTTGTAGCGCATCGACTTGACGGGACTGCGGTCCAGCCATGGCAGCACGAACAGGATGGCAATCGCGAAAGCCATGGCCAGCACCCCCATGAGCTTGTCGGGAACGGCGCGCAAGATGGCGTAGAACGGGGTGAAGTACCAGACCGGCGCGATATGTTCGGGCGTCTTGAGCACGTTTGCAGGCTCGAAGTTGGCCGGCTCCAGGAAATAGCCGCCCATCTGCGGAAAGAAGAACACCACCGCGCTGAACACAAAGAGAAAGATCGCCACCCCGAGCAGGTCCTTGACCGTGTAGTACGGATGGAAGGCAATGCCATCCAGCGGCTTGCCATCGGCATCCCGAAGCTGCTTGATATCGATGCCGTCGGGGTTGTTCGAGCCTACTTCGTGCAACGCGAGAATGTGCAGCACCACCAGCCCCACGATCAGCAGCGGTAATGCCACCACGTGCAACGCGAAGAAACGGTTCAAGGTGATACCCGAAACCAGATAGTCACCGCGGATCCACTGAGCCAGGTCAGCGCCCACGATCGGAATCGCTCCGAACAGGGAAATGATCACCTGCGCGCCCCAATACGACATCTGCCCCCACGGCAGCAGGTAGCCCATGAACGCTTCCGCCATCAGCAGCAGGTAGAGCGACATGCCGAAGACCCACACCAGCTCGCGCGGCTTTTGATAGGAGCCATACAGCAGCCCGCGGAACATGTGCAGGTAGATCACGATGAAAAATGCCGACGCACCGGTCGAATGCAGGTAGCGCAGGAGCCAGCCATATTCGACGTCGCGCATGATGTATTCGATGGAGGCGAAGGCGCCTTCGGCGGTGGCTGTGTAGTTCATGGTCAACCAGATGCCGGTAAGCAACTGGTTGAGCAGCATCAACAGCGCCAGCGAGCCGAAGATATAGAAAAAATTCAGGTTCTTGGGGACGTAGTAATGGCTCAGATGATCACGCCATACCCTGCCCACCGGCAGACGCGCCTCGATCCACTGCAGCAGGCCACGCATCAGGCGCCCTCCCCGTCGACACCCAGCACCAGTACCTCGGCACTTTCGTAGTGATGCGCGGGCACGGCCAGGTTCAACGGCGCGGGCTGTGCCTTGAAGACCCGTCCGGCAAGATCGTAGTGCGAGCCGTGACACGGGCAGAAATACCCGCCCTGCCAGTCCGGCCCGAGGTCGGCGGCGGCGACCTCGGGACGAAAGGTCGGCGAGCACCCCAGGTGCGTACAGATACCCACCACCACCAGCACTTCGGGCTTGATGGCTCGCAGGGCTGGGTCGACATAGCCTGGCTGATCGGAATCGCGCGATTGGGGATCGGCCAGATGCTCGGTGTTCTGGGCCAGGCGTTCGAGGATCTGCGGCGTGCGTCGGCAGATGAAAACGGGTTGGCCGCGCCACTGGACAACCATCTGCTGCCCCGGCTCGATCTTGGCGATGTTCACCTTCACCGGCGCGGCTGCTGCGCGGGCTTTCGCACTGGGCTGCCATGACGCCACGAAGGGCACTGCTGCAGCCACTGCGCCGGCAGCGCCTACCAGCGTCGTGGTGCCGACCAGAAAGCGTCGGCGACCCTGGTCGATGTCACACGCGCCGCCCTGCTCATCTGCCATCATTTACCTTAGCCTGCTGCTGCAGGCGCCTGCATTGTCTTGCGCGCAGTGTACCAGCGCCTCCCAAGGATTGACGGGCGAAAAAAAACCCGGCTCGCGAGAACCGGGTTTTTTCTGGAACGAAGACGCGAATTAACGCTTCGAGTACTGCGGACGCTTACGCGCTTTACGCAGACCGACTTTCTTACGTTCAACTTCACGAGCATCGCGAGTCACGAAGCCTGCTTTACGCAGGGCCGGACGCAGTGCTTCGTCGTAGTCCATCAGTGCACGAGTGATACCGTGACGGATCGCACCGGCCTGACCGCTGACACCACCACCGATAACGGTGACGTAGATGTCGAACTTCTCGGTGTTCTCGGTCAGCTCCAGCGGTTGACGAACTACCATGCGGGCAGTTTCGCGACCGAAGAAGGTTTCCAGAGTGCGATTGTTGATGGAGATCTTACCGGTGCCCGGACGCAGGAAAACGCGAGCGGTTGCGGTCTTGCGACGGCCAGTGCCGTAATTTTGAGTCGCCGACATAATGAACTATTCCGTTAAAACTTCAGTTCTTGGGGCTGCTGAGCAGTATGAGGGTGAGCAGCGCCCGCATAGACTTTCAGCTTACGGTACATGTCGCGACCCAGCGGGTTCTTGGGCAGCATGCCCTTGACCGCGGTCTCGAGCACGCGCTCAGGCGCCTTGGCGATCAGCTTTTCAAAGTTGATCGACTTGATACCGCCCGGGAAACCGGAGTGGGAGTAGTAGATCTTGTCAGTGGTCTTGGCACCAGTGACACGCACCTGCTCGGCGTTGATGACGACGATATAGTCGCCGGTGTCAACGTGAGGAGTGTACTCAGGCTTGTGCTTGCCACGCAGACGGCTCGCGATTTCTGTAGCCAGACGACCCAGGGTCTGACCAGCAGCATCAACGACGAACCAGTCGCGCTTTACTGTTTCCGGTTTAGCAGTAAAAGTTTTCATTCTTTATAGCCTCAGGGGCCGCCCAGCAAAAAGAGACGGCGGATCTTACTGAATAGTGCTTACTTTGACAAGTCAAAGGCAGCCGGGCACGGGACACTTTTGGGGGGCTCGGGTCTTCGCGTCACATACACGGCAAAATTCTTCCGGGAGGCGGGGCATCACTTCCACTTCGCAGAGAGGGGCCGAATTATCCAGATTGCGAAAAAAATATCAACCTGCTTTTATGATTCCTTTGCCAAGAGGAGTCACCGATGCACTATCGCCAGCTGGGACGTACCGATCTGAACGTGAGCGCGCTGTGCCTGGGCACCATGACCTGGGGCGAGCAGAACACCGAGGAGCAAGGCTTCGCGCAGATAGAAAGGGCCAAGGCGGCCGGCATCAATTTCATCGACACCGCAGAAATGTACCCGGTGCCCCCGCGCCCGGAAACCTATGCCGCCACCGAGCGGGTGATCGGCAACTGGTTCAAGCGCCAGGGCGACCGCGCCGACTGGATCCTGGCCAGCAAGATCGCAGGCCCCGGCAATGGCATCAGCCACATCCGCGATGGCCAGCTGAAGTTCGACCGCGCGCATATCGTTGCGGCGCTGGACGCCAGCCTGCAGCGGTTGCAGACCGACTGGATCGATCTCTATCAGTTGCACTGGCCGGAGCGCAGCACCAATTTCTTCGGCAAGCTGGGCTACCAGCACACCCAGGATCAGCTCGATACCCCGCTGCAGGAAACCCTGCAGGTGCTCGACGAGCAGGTCAAGGCCGGCAAGATCAGGCATGTCGGGCTGTCCAACGAAACCCCATGGGGCACGATGAAGTTCCTGGGCCTGGCCGACAGCGGCAACCTGCCCCGCCCGGTGTCCATCCAGAACCCCTACAACCTGCTCAACCGCACGTTCGAAGTAGGCCTGGCCGAAGTGGCGATCCGCGAGCAGTGCGGGCTGCTGGCCTACTCGCCCCTGGCGTTTGGCATGCTCTCGGGCAAGTTCGAGAACGGCGCGCGGCCGGCTGGCAGTCGTCTGGCGCTGTTCAGCCGCTTTACCCGCTATGCCAATGAGCAGGCGGTCGCTGCCACCAGCCGCTACGTGGACCTGGCCCGCGAACATGGCCTGGACCCGGCGCAGATGGCTCTGGCCTTCGTCACCGCGCAGCCGTTCGTGACCAGCAACATCATTGGCGCGACCTCGCTGGAGCAATTGGACAGCAACCTGGCGAGCATTGATTTGGTGCTGTCCGAAGACGTGCTGGCGGGTATCGAGGCGATCCATAAGGCGCAGCCGAATCCGGCGCCCTGATGTTCGATCGTTGCCGTTCGTGATGACCTCTTCGCGGCCACTGGCCGCTCCTACCGGATCGTATGGATCTTTCGCAGGAGCGGTCAGCGGCCGCGAAGCAATCAACCTCCCCATTCTCGACCTCGCTTGAACCCAACGACGCTTCGGCCATATCCTGACCGCTTTCACCCCACAAGAATAAAATCATGATCTTCACGCCCCACACGCCCGCGCTGCGGCGCGTCTGCATTCTGGCCACCGACCAGGTCATGGCCTCGACCCTGATGCAGGCCAAGGACTTCTTCCACATGGCCAGCCTGCGTTATGGCAAGCAGATGGGCCTGGAACGCCACGCCCTCTTCGAGACACGCCTGGTCAGCCCGGATGCGCTACCGGTGCGCAGTTTCAGTGACGTCATGCTGCCCGTGGACGGTGGCCTCGAAGATGCCGACCTGATCATCCTGCCTGCCTGCTGGGGCGACTTCGACAGCGCTGCCGCGCGCTACCCCCAAGTGCTGCCCTGGCTATGCGCTCAACACGCGCGCGGCGCTGTGCTGTGCGGTGAGGCGAGCGGCGTGTTCTGGCTGGCCGCCAGTGGCTTGCTGGACGGCAAGGAGGCAACCACCTACTGGCGTTTCTTCGAGGAATTCAGACAGCGCTTTCCAAGCGTTCGGCTCAATCAGGACAAGCACCTGACCGACGCCGACAACCTGTTCTGCGCCGGCGGACCGGTATCGGCCTGTGACCTGTACATTCACCTGATCGAGCGGTTCTGTGGCGCCCACGTGGCTCAGGCGGTCTCGCGCGATACCCTGTACGAGGTGCAGCGCAGCTATACACCTGGACGCATCGGCTTCGGCGGGCAGAAGCTGCATCGCGACGTGCCGATCCTGCATATACAGCAATGGCTGGAAGAGCATTTCGCCGAGAAATTCCGCTTCGAAGATGTCGCACGCGAACGCGGCATGAGCATTCGCAACTTCATGCGTCGCTTCCATGCCGCCACCGGTGACAAGCCGCTGCACTACCTGCAGCGATTGCGCATCGAAACCGCCAAGGGGCTGTTGTCGGGTACCCGCAAGAGCGTCAAGACCATCAGCTACGAGGTGGGCTACGACGATGCCAGTTTCTTCGCCAGGCTGTTCCGCCAGCACACCGAACTGTCGCCCAACGGCTATCGCCAGCAGTTCATGCAGGAGGCCTGAACGACAGCGCCGTGCCCTTCGCGGCCGCTGACCGCTCCTACCGGGAATTGTTGGAGCGGTCAGCGGCCGCGAAGGGCGCAACATCGGACCGCTCCCACACAAGTCCGTGCCAAGCAGGAATTTTGTAGGAGCGGTCAGCGGCCGCGAACCAGACGCTGCGGTATGTCAGGGCTTGTGCGCGCGCGACAGGAACTCGTGGGACTGCATCTCCAACAGTCGGCTCAAGGTGCGCTGGAACTCGAAGTTCAAACGCCCACCGGTGTACAGGTCCTTGAGTTCCACTTCGGCCGAGATGATCAGCTTCACGTTGCGATCGTAGAACTCGTCGACCATGTTGATGAAGCGGCGAGCGATATCGTCGGTGGTCACGCTCATCTGCTCGACACCGCTGAGCAGCACGGCGTTGAAGATCTTGCCCAACTCGATGTAGTCGTTCTGGCTACGCGGGCCATCGCACAGCTCGCGGAATTCGAACCAGGCCACGTCATCGCAGGTGCGCAGCGCACGGATCTCGCGGTTCTCGATCATCAAGGGATCGTTCTCGACCACCTTGGTGCTGTTGTGCGTCAGCGCCTTGAAGCTTTCGCGCATGCTGGCCTGAGCGGCCTCATCGAGCGGCGAATGGAACAGCTCGGCCTGTTCCAGGTGGCGCAGGCGATAGTCGACGCCGCTGTCGACGTTGACGATCTCGGTATGCTCCTTGATCAGCGCGATCGCCGGCAGGAAACGCGCTCGCTGCAGGCCATCCTTGTACAAGCCATCGGGCACGATGTTGGAAGTCGCCACCAGCGTCACGCCGTTCTTGAACAGCTCTTCCATCAGGGTGCCGAGAATCATTGCATCGGTGATGTCGGAAACGAAGAATTCATCGAAGCAGATCACCCGCGCCTCGTCGGAGAAGCGCTTGGCGATGACCGTCAGCGGGTTTTTCACGTCCTTGAGGGTTTTCAGTTCCTCGTGCACGCGCTTCATGAAACGGTGAAAGTGCGTGCGCACCTTCTGCTCGAACGGCAAGGCATCGAAGAAGGTGTCGACCAGGTAGGTCTTGCCACGGCCAACGCCGCCCCAGAAGTAAATCCCCTTGACCAGCTTGGGTTCCTTCTTGCCGAACAGCTTGCCGAACACGCCTGGCTTGCTGGTGCCGGCAGCGACCAGATCGTCGTACAGACGCTGCAGGTGGCGGACGGCATTTTCCTGGGCGGCGTCGTGGAAGAATTCGGGACGTTTGAGATCGGCTTGGTATCGTTCTAGGGGCGTCATATTCGTTAGCAAGGCAACAAAAACGGGCCGTCACTGTAGCGACGGCCCAGGATAATGGCAATGAGCTTTGCGACAGCGTGTCGCATCACTCCCCTTGAGGTTGCAGCGCCTGGCGCAACGCCTGGACGGCGGTATCGCGCGCTTCTGCCGTGGTGAACGACGGGCCGTCGGCCACGCAGGTGTCGTCCAGCCACAGCGTGAAGCTTTCGGCATCGCTGCGGATGTCCAGTTCATTACCCTGTTGCAGTTGCTTGCTGACCTGACCGGCTGCCTTGCCGTCGGGGAAGCTGCGCGACAGCAGCAGTTGTTCGCCGCCGGCATCGAGCAGGCGGAAGCGGAAGCTGCCATCGTCGTCACGAAAGCTGACGAAACGTGCGGTCTTGGCGGCTTTTTTCTTGCCAGCCGTGGTTACCTGGACCTGCTCGCGGAAAGAGCGCAGCCCCACCGCTTCACGCAGCTCACCCAGGAACGGCGTGGCGACGGCACGCGCTTTCGCAGCGCCCGCCAGGAGAATGTCCTCCAGTTCGGCCGGGCGTTCGATGAAGTGGTGATAGCGTTCGCGCGCTTCGCCCAGCTCGGCATCGAGCAGGCTGAACAGACGCGCCTTGGCTTCGCCCCAGCCCAGCCCTTCACGCAGCGCGGCATGGAACTCGGCGCTCTGCTCGGGCGTGGCGAACGCCTGAAACAGAGTAAACAGGTGCGAGTTGTCCGGATCCTTCGCCTCGCCTGGGGCGCGCGAGTCGGTGACGATGCGCGAGATCGCATCCTTCATGTCCCTGGCGCTGGTGAACAACGGAATGGTGTTGTCGTAGCTCTTGGACATCTTGCGCCCGTCCAGGCCCGGCAAGGTGGCGACGCTTTCCTCGATCAAGGCCTGGGGCATGACGAAGAACTCGCGGCCCTTGCCGAACAAATGGTTGAAGCGCTGGCCGATGTCGCGGGCCATTTCCACGTGCTGGATCTGGTCGCGACCGACCGGCACCTTGTGCGCGTTGAACATCAGGATGTCGGCGGCCATCAGCACCGGATAGCTGTACAAACCCATGGAAATGCCGGCATCCGGGTCTTCCCCGGCGGCGACGTTGTGGTCGACCGAGGCCTTGTAGGCGTGGGCACGGTTGAGCAGGCCCTTGGCAGCAACGCAGGTCAACAACCAGGTCAGCTCGGGGATTTCCGGAATATCGGACTGCCGGTAGAAGGTCACTCGTTCCACGTCCAGGCCCGACGCCAGCCAGGTGGCGGCGATTTCCAGACGCGAACGCTGAATGCGCAGCGGGTCATCGCATTTGATCAGGGCGTGGTAGTCGGCCAGGAAATAGAACGAGTCGGCGTCACTCTGCCGACTGGCAACGATCGCCGGGCGAATGGCCCCGGCGTAGTTGCCCAGGTGAGGCGTGCCAGTGGTGGTGATACCGGTCAGGATACGAGTGGTCATGGGTCGGTTCTTGTTCAGGGGCCGTGGACAGGCATCAGTTCGAAAGGCGCGGCAGCAGCAGATCCTTGAGGTCGGTCAGCTTGCCGTGAAAAAAGTGCCCGCATTCTGCCACTTTCAGCAGCTCATGGGGGCGATCGAGGTTGTCGGACCAGTCGTAGACCAGCTGCGGATCGACCACTTCGTCGGCGTCCGGCTGGATCACGGTCAACGTGGCCTGTTGCGGCAGGCTTTCAGTCATCCGCATCACCGCAGGAGCGACCATGAACAGATGCTTCACCGCCTCGCCCTGGGCTTCCAGACGACCTGCCAGGGTGGCTGCAACGAAACCGCCAAATGAAAAGCCCAGAATCGTCAGCGGCAGCTCGGGGTGTTTCGCTCGCAGCCAGGCAGCCACGGCCTGGGCATCGTCGACCTCCCCCGTGCCCATGTCATGGCTGCCTGCGCTGGCGCCCACGCCTCGGTAGTTGAAGCGCAGGGTCGACAGGCCGACGTCGCGCGCGGTGCGTTGCAAGGTGGACACCACCTTGTTGAGCATGGTCCCGCCCTGTACCGGATTGGGATGGCAGATCAACGCGATGCCGGTGGCATCGGCGGTGTCGAGGTACAACGCTTCGAGTGAGCCCGAGGGGCCGTCGATGAAAACTGCGGTTTCGCGGATGAGCAAGTGATGAACTCCGTGACCTCAAGAAGGGTCGACTCGTCTAGCTGGAAAGATTGCGTCCTGCGAATTTGCGCAAGCGCGCGGTATACAGCGCAGGTCCGAGCCGTTAACGTAAAGCAAAGCCGTTTATAGAGGAAGGACTCGTGGAACTCTCGCTCTTAGTTTGGTTGTTGCCGACCCTGGCCCTGGTGGTCGGTGTGGTCATCGGTTTTGCCGTCGCACGCCTGGCGCCTCGCGCCGTACCCAATGGCACGCAGCGTCAGCTCGATGACATCCAGGAACGTTTCGACACCTATCAGAACGAAGTGGTCACCCACTTCAACAGCACCGCGATCCTGGTCAAGAAACTGACCCAGAGCTATCAGGAAGTGCAGGATCACCTGGCCGAAGGCGCCGACCGTCTGGCCCTGGACGAGCTTACCCGTCAGCGCCTGCTGGCCGCCCTGCACTCGGACGCCCCGCAGCCTCACCGCGAGCGCCTCACGCCACCACGCGACGCCGAGCCGCCTCGCGACTACGCACCCAAGGCAGCGAACTCGCCTGGCATGCTGGACGAGCAGTATGGGTTGAAGCGCAAGTAGGTTTCACTGGCGCCTATCAAGAAGCGGGCCCTGTTTTCAGGTCCCGCTTTTTTTATGCCTGCTGCAGGGCCTCGTGCTCCTACAGGCTCAGGTACACCTCGTCGCAAGGCGCCTTGATCTCCCGACGCAGAATGCCGATCACCTCGCGTCCGGCAGCTTCATCGGCCTTCTGCCGTTCCACGCCATCGAAGCGCTGCTCCACGGTTTTCAGATGCGCAGTGGTGTATTGATCGCGGGGCGTGCGGAGCTCTCGGTAGTGAAAATGCGCGTACCACAACGGCGTTCCCGTGGTGTCGGCAATCAGGTATTCCTCGAGGAAACCCGACGAGCGCTTGAGCTTGCTGCGCCCGCCCACGCGGCTGATGCGCACGGCCTGCTCGCGGTAGAGGTAGTCGACCCGCGCAGCCGTGGGCGCCTGGCGCTTGATCATGTGGATACGAATCAGCCTGCCGTCCTTGACGAGTTGCCCGGCCTTGTCGCGGAACAACTGGGCGCGGCCATGGGCCGACGCGTGCTGGCTGGTGGCCTGGTCTACCGCATTGTGCCGGGTGAGCTGCTGCTCGACGGCGTCGGCGCTGTCGTCAAGCTGGCGAGCATAGAGGGTGAGTTGATCTTCGACCTCGCCCGGCAGGTAGTCTTTTTCGGCCTGTTTCCAGGCTTGCTTCAGCGCACTGTCGGCGCCCTGCAGCAACCGGTTGCCGCGACGAACCGCGGCATTGACCGACGTCGCCACTGCACGTGGCCGGGGCGCAGGCGCCACATCAAGCTGACGCCAGTTGCCTTCGGCCAGATCCTTGCCGAAGGAGGCGACGACCTTTTTCTCGATCGGATCGATGACATCGATGATGTCGCTGTCCGAGGGTTTGAGCTTGGGCCGTCGCTGGCCGACCACCAAGCCTCGACGGTGGGTCATGTACAGGTTTTTGTGGCGCACCTGCTGGCGCTGCTTGCGGGTCATCCTGAGCTGCTCGCGAACCAATGGCACCAGCGACGCCTGCGCATCGTCGCGCAGCTCGGCGATCAGCGCGGCCAGGCGGTCGAACGCCGGACGATGCAACTGCTCTCCCAGCAGCTCGCCATGCAGGGTCAGTGCCTGCTGGGCCGCTTCATACTGCAAGTCCAGGCTGTTGAGCACTTCGACGCGGTCATTGAGGTTGTAGCTGGCGCTCTCCTCGAGGGCTGCATGGGTTTGCGCGGCCAACCGCACGGGCCCGGCCACCGACTCCATGATCCGCTCGGCTTCCTGCAACGCAGGGATCTTGCGGATGCAGGTCAGTGCCAGACCGTCGACCAGCAGACCGATCCAGCGCTGTATCGACAACTCCTGTATCCAGTCCACCTTGAGCTTTTTCAGGGCGGCCTCGCCTTCGAGGGGCATACGCTGAAGCTGGCGTTTCCAATCGGCCAGCTCCTTGCTCAGCTGTATCTGTTTATCCATCACCTCGGTGCTGTCGGCCACGAAGTCGAAGAACGCGGCGGACTGTACGGTATCGAGATCCGAGGCGTCGAGTGTCGCCGGCAGCCGGTCGGCCTGGTCCCGATACGCGATGCTCTTGTAGCGCAGATTGACGATCTCCTCCTGGGCCAGTTCACACAGTTGGAACAGCGCCCCGGCCTGCTCCTTCGAACGATCGGCATAGGGGTCCAGTTCACTGAGTTTCTTGCTGGCACGCAGCACCGTGCGCAAGGCCCCGAGGTAGCTTTCGGTGGCCTCGCTCAGGGCCTCGCGCAGACCGGTCAGACGTTCGCTGTCCCCGGCCTGCATGGCACGTCCAAGCTTGCCGAGCACCCGGTCGACACGTTGGTGCAAGCCTGCACGCTGCTGGTTGAAAGCCACGACTTCAGCGTTGTAGGACACCATCAGCGCCTGGTTGCTGGCACGCAAGGCCGCGATGCGACGCTTGGGCCCGCCGCCGCGCAAACGCAAGCGCAGGTCCAGGCGCCAGCGTCCCACTTCGTCTCGCGCCAGCCAGGGCCCCGGGCGCTGCGGGCGTTTGCCGTCGACTATGCGCAACTGGTCTTCGTCGGCAGCCACCTCATAGAAGTGGCCGTCCAGGGCCAGCAACCAACGCTCGCCGTCCAACTGCAGGCCTTGATAGCGACCGTGCGCCAATGGCGGCGTCATGCTTGGCCCCGGTGTGGTGCGATAGGCCGCCAGAGCCTTGATCTGATCAGTGCCGAGCCGATGTTGCGCACTCGTCCAGGAAAAGCTCAGCGTGCCTTCGGAGTGGGCGATGGCATCGCGCGGTGCCGCCCAGGTACTGCGGACCGGCGCAGTGTTCTGCCGGCCTGCCGCAGGCTGGCCGAAACCTCGACCGGTCGGCGTCTGGCCAGCGTCATGGGCCAGCAGGACCAGGGCGATGTTGAACAGCAGGTCGAACATCTGATCATCGACCGCGGCAGAATCCCCCGCAGCCTGCGCAATCAGCGTGACGTTCGTCGCGGCCATCGCCTGCACCAGCCAGCCCGCCGTGGCCAGCGGTCCGGGGAGGACCGGCAACAAGGCGTTGAACAGCGTCCAGCCGAGCGCCTGAAACCCGATCCAGCGACTTTCCTCGCTGGACACCGATCGACGGTCCGCGACGTTGATCAAAGCCTGTACGTTGCTGCGGTACAGGTGCTCGAGCAACGGTGGGGCGATGTCTGTGAGTTGCAGCGCTGCAGGGGCCGGCGTGCTGATCGGGGCGAAATCCGAACCCTGCGCGAAACGCAGCAGATGCGGCTCGCGAAAGCCGCCGCTGGCATAGCGCGCACGAGCGCCCTCGCCCAACCAGTCCAGTACGCTGCGCTGCAGATCGCCCGGTTCGCTGATCGCGGCCATGAGCGCGGCAGCGCTGGTGTATTGGCTCAAGCAAGGTTTGAACAAGGGTCGGTAGAGCACCTGCACCCCGCTGCCGTCCAATGCGCCGAATACATACATGTTGCACACGACATCGACGTTCATGCCCGGTGCCGGCAGGAAACCCAGGCTGCGAAGGCCGATACGATGCCCGTCGACATCCAGGTCACCCAAGCCATTCATGACCTGTTCGACATACAGCCATCCACGTTCGGTAAAGCCGTGCTGACCGCGGATGGTGTTCTCCAACGCCAGCAACGGCAACTGATAGGCCAGTTGCCGGGTGAACAGCTCCTGGCGACGTGGGGCCTGCACGGGGTCTTCGAGCAGTTGCCGATTCAGCAGCTTCAGGTAACGCCCGCCCACATCGGCGCGGGTTACCAGGGCTTCGATGGTGGCGGTATCGACCCAGTCCGGCAGCAACGCACCCGCGCGCGGCTTGATCAGCAGGTGCCCGCGGGGGCGGCCCGACAGGTTGAACAGAGCCAGTTCGGCGAGGCTGATCTGTTGATCTTCCAGGGCCATGTCGCCGGCATTGACCAGACTCAATTGCGCATTGGGCACGGTGAGAATGTGCACTTGAACGTCGTCGAGGTCGGCCAGCGGCTGGCCGGGATGGTCGGCTTCCATCTGTTCGACCAGGGTCGTCCGGGCAAAGGATTCAAGCGTGGGTATGGCATCGAGGAACGATGCGCCTTTCTGCTCATCGCGCACCATCGCCAACGCCGCTAGGTACAGGGAGAACGCGCGACGCTGGGTCAGACTGGCAGCTCGGAGCCACTGCGGCAGTGCACTGTGAAGCGCCTGGAGCCGGGCGCGTTCCTGGGCTGTGTCGAGCTCGAACAGGCTGGTGATGCTTTCGCAGCCCTCCGTCAGCGCTCGAGTGCCCAGGCGTTGTTGCTGGCAATAGACGCCCAGGGTCTGCAAGGCATTGAGTTGCTGCTCGAGAATCGCCTGTGCCTGCGCTTCGAAGATATCGCCATCAGGTGTATACAGGGCCAATTCCAAAGCCGAGCCGGTGAATTCGCGGCCCATGTGACCCGCGAAGGCATCCGCCAGCGCCTGCAGGTTGGCAAAGCCCTCCAAGCCATTGACGGGGGTGTAGAGCAGCACGACCTCGCGCCCCTGCAGGCCGAGGCGACGGCGGATGACCAGCGCGTGGGTCAGCTCGGCTTCCCGCTGCAGGCCGGCACCCGTCGCATGCACGCGGATCAGGCTGGCCTGAATCGGGTCACCTTCATGCCTGGCGCGCAGGCTGGCGGTGGGCATCGCCGCCAGCAACGAGGCCGCCGCCAGTTGCTCGCTGTCCAGGCGTCCGGCAGCTTTGTCCCGCTCGATACTGGCCTTCAGACGCGACTGCAGCGCCAAGGCCAGCCAATGCCAGCGATCGCTGCCGTCTGCCTGGACCTGGTCCCAGTAATCGCACAGTGCCTGGCTGTAGGTGGTAATGATCTGCGGGCCCCACTCGTTGACGATGCCCTGCACCTGCACCAGGGCCACCGGCAGGGCCGACGGGGGCGAGCCCAGCGGCTCATGTGCGAGCAGGTGATAGCCTTGAATCAGCCGGAGCTGCTGGGTATGGATGTAACGGTCGATCAGCACATCAATCAGCGCCAGCCGACGGTAGCGCTGGGCCTCATGCACAGCGGGGGCATTGGGCCTGGCCTGGGTGGCCAGCGGTTCGAGCAGCTGCAGGCGGTCGACGTCCAGTGCCAGGTCGGGGTATCGCGCCGACAGCTCGCTGGCGAGGATATTGCTGGCGACCTGGCGCAGGGTGGGCCGAGAGCAGAAATGTTTGCTCACGCTGCTGGCCAGTGGCGCAGCCTTGGCCACTTCGCCACTCAGGGAAAGGAGTTCAAGCATGGGTCGGTCCTTCGAGACAAATGAGCGCCTAGCAGGCGCTACCCTTGGCCTCGAAGGGTGGTAGACAGATAAGGCAGGCTGAAAAGACCGGAACCCGGATGCAGGAGCGGACGCTGTCCGCTCCTGCGGTTCCAGAAGGCCGAGGGCTTAGATCGCGCCGCGGCTGCGCAGCAGCTCCAGCACCTGCTTGACCCCTTCATCCACCGACGAGGCCTGGGTGTCGATCACCAGATCGGCATTCAGCGGCACGTCATACGGGAAGGACTCGCCGGGGATGTTGTCCTGGTCGGCGGCGTACAGGCCCTGTGGATCGCGTTCGCGGCAGACCAGAGGCGAGGCCTGGACGTAGACGGTCACCAGCCGATCGGCACCGATCAGGTCGCGTGCCTGCTCGCGGCCGGCGGCGTCCGGCGCAACGAAGGCGGCCAGAGTCACCAGGCCCGCTTCGTTGAACTGCCGCGCCACGTGAGCGGCACGGCGCCAGTTCTCGGTGCGCCCGGCGCGGTCCTGTGGCAGGCCCTTGTTCAGGTCATGTCGCAGGTTCTGCCCATCGAGCACGAATACCGCACGGCCCATGTCGAACAGTCTGCGTTCCACGGCGTAGGCCAAGGTGCTCTTGCCCGCACCCGAAAGACCGCTGAACAGCACGGTCGCCGGTTGCTGGCCGAAGCGCTGGGCGCGCTCGTCGGTGGTCACATGGGCGGAGCGACCATGAACCTTGCCACCCTGGCTGACGGCGGCCGGCGCGATGATCATGCCGGCGCCGACGGTGCCGTTGGTGAGACGGTCGATGATGATGAACGCACCGGTGGTGCGGTTGCTGTCGTAACCGTCCAGAGCGATGGCGCTGTCCAGCGACACCTTCACCTTGCCGATTTCGTTGAGCTGCAGCGCGCTGCCCGGCCCTTCGGCCAGGGTGTTCACGTCGACCTTGTGGACGATGCTGGCGATCGAGCCCGGCACGTAGCTGGTGGCCCGCTTGATGTCGTATTTCTTGCCGGGCAACATCGGTTCTTCGGCCATCCATACCAGCATGGCCTCGAAGCTGTCGGAGACGGTCGGCACATTGGCGGCATGCACCAGCAGATCGCCGCGAGAGATGTCGATCTCGTCTTCCATGGTCAGGGTGACCGCCTGGCCAGGGCCGGCGTGTTCCAGCTCACCTTCGAAGGTGACGATGGACTTCACCCGGCTGCTTTTGCCCGACGGCAGGACGACCACTTCATCGCCCTTGTGCACGATACCGCTGGCCAGGGTACCGGCGAAGCCGCGGAAGTTCAGGTTCGGCCGGTTGACGTACTGCACCGGGAAGCGCAGGTCGTCGAAGTTGCGATCGGCCGCGACTTCCACGGTTTCGAGGATTTCCATCAGCGTCTGGCCGGTATACCACGGCGACTGCTCGCTGCGGTTGACCACGTTGTCGCCCTTGAGCGCCGACATCGGCACGAAGGCCAATGTGGTTGGCTGCAGGCTGATGGCCTCGGCGAACTTCAGGTAGTCGGCCTTGATCTGCTCGAACACGCCCTCATCGAAGCCCTTTAGGTCCATCTTGTTGATGGCCACGACGATGTGCTTGATGCCCAGCAGGGACGCGATGTAGCTGTGTCGACGGGTCTGGGTCTGCACACCGTAGCGGGCATCGACCAGGATGATCGCCAGGTCGCAGGTGGACGCGCCGGTGGCCATGTTGCGCGTGTACTGCTCGTGGCCCGGGGTGTCGGCAATGATGAACTTGCGCTTGGCCGTGGAAAAGTAACGGTAGGCGACATCGATGGTGATGCCCTGCTCGCGCTCGGCCTGCAGGCCGTCGACCAGCAACGCCAGGTCGACTTCTTCACCCGTGGTGCCGGATTTCTTCGAGTCGCGGGTGATGGCTTCCAGATGATCTTCGTAGATCATCTTGGAGTCGTGCAGCAGGCGCCCGATCAGGGTGCTCTTGCCGTCGTCGACGTTGCCGCAGGTAAGGAAGCGCAGCAGTTCCTTGCGTTCGTGCTGAGCAAGGTAGGCGAGGATGTCCTCGCTGATCAATTCGGATTGGTGCGACATGTTCTGACCCTGCTCTAGAAATAGCCCTGACGTTTCTTGTCTTCCATGGAACCGGCGCCATCATGATCGATGACACGGCCCTGGCGCTCGGACGTTCGCGTCAGGAGCATTTCCTGAATGATGTCGGTGAGGCTCTGCGCCTCGGACTCCACCGCGCCCGTCAACGGGTAGCAGCCAAGGGTACGGAAACGCACTTTCTTCTTGACGATGCTGGCCTTCTCTTCCTCGCTGAGGTGCTCGAGAATGCGCTCGTCGTCGATCATGATCAGCGTGCCGTTCTTCTCGATCACTTCGCGTTCGGCGGCGAAGTACAGCGGCACGATCGGGATGCCTTCCAGGTAGATGTACTGCCAGATGTCGAGCTCGGTCCAGTTCGACAAGGGGAATACGCGGATCGATTCGCCCTTGTTGACCTTGCCGTTGTAGACGTTCCA
Organism: Pseudomonas sp. CFBP 13602; assembly: GCF_014842725.1. NCBI lineage: Bacteria > Pseudomonadati > Pseudomonadota > Gammaproteobacteria > Pseudomonadales > Pseudomonadaceae > Pseudomonas > Pseudomonas sp. CFBP 13602. The sequence continues at coordinate 262,743 of NZ_JACYVT010000008.1, forward strand.
CAACTCCGGACGCTGGTTCTTCGGGTCCCAGCGATGCTTGCTGTCACGGAACGAGTAGACCCGCTCCTTGGCCCGCGACTTCTCTTCGTCACGGCGCGCACCGCCGAAGGCGGCGTCGAAGCCATACTTGTCCAGCGCCTGCTTGAGGCCCTGGGTCTTCATGATGTCGGTGTGCTTGGAACTGCCGTGGGTGAAGGGATTGATGCCCTGCGCCACGCCTTCGGGATTGACGTGTACCAGCAGGTCCAGGCCCAGCTCCTCGACCATGCGGTCGCGGAACTTGTACATCTCCTGGAACTTCCACTGGGTGTCGACGTGCATCACCGGGAACGGCAGCTTGCCGGGGAAGAAGGCCTTGCGCGCCAGATGCAGCATCACGGCCGAGTCCTTGCCGATGGAATACAACATCACCGGGTTATCGAACTCAGCGGCCACCTCACGAATGATGTGGATGCTTTCCGCCTCCAGCTGTTTCAGATGCGTCAGTTTGTCGACCATGGCTACTCACGGAATACAGTCTTTATGGACGGCCTGCGGGCCGTGTTCGAGCCGGGCACTTTAACACGGCGTCCGGTTTGGTCATCGGGGGTGGTTAGATCGAAGGGGTATATCAATATACCTCGTGGTTTGGAGGGTTTCGTGTTTGGCGGGCACAGGCTCGCCGGCCGCCTCGATCTCACAGGCACTGCTCCCACGAGATCACTCGGATCACCGTGGGAGCAGGCTCTGCCCGCGAATCAGGCACCACCGTCCAACGATCAGACAGGATTGGGGCAGTCGATGAACACATGCTCGAGCGCGAAGCGCCGCGCCAGGTACTCACCCAGCGCCTGCACACCGTAGCGTTCGGTGGCGTGATGGCCGGCGGCGATGAAGCTGATGTCGTTCTCGCGGGCACTGTGAACGGTCTGTTCGGAAGCCTCGCCGCTGATGAACAGGTCCACACCGGCCGCGATCGCCCGGTCGATGTAACCCTGGCCGCCGCCGGTGCACCAGCCGACGCGGCGAATCTTTTCGCTGCCTTCGATCAGCAACGGTTCGCGGCCCAGCACTTCCTGCACGCGACGGGCGAAGTCGCGCGGATGCATGGGCTCGGGCAATGAACCGATCAGCCCCACGACCCGGCTGTCCGCCGGATCCAGGGGCCCTTCCACGGTGATTCCCAACTGCCGCGCCAGCTGCACGTTGTTGCCCACTTCGGCGTGCAGATCCAGCGGCAGGTGGTAAGCCAGCAAGCTGATATCGTGTTTGAGCAAGGTCTTCAGGCGCCGCCGTTTCATGCCGATCACGCAGGGGTTCTCGCCCTTCCAGAAATAACCATGGTGCACCAGCACCAGATCGGCCCTGGCGTCCACCGCGGCATCGAGCAACGCCTGGCTTGCCGTCACGCCACTGACGATGCGCATGACCTGCGGGCGACCTTCCACCTGCAAGCCATTGGGGCAGTAATCCTGGATCTTCGTGCTGCTCAGGTAACGGTCGGCTTCTTCGACCAACGTGTTCAGTGCCACAGCCATGAAAGTCTCCACAAAGGCAGTTCAGCGCGGCGCGAGCGCCCGTATAATGCCGGCCATTATGGCGCCCCTGCGCGCCTAAGAAACAGCCCCCCGCTACCCTTCAGGATCGTTCCCATGTTCAAGGCCTTGCGCTTCTTCGGTTGGCCACTGTTGACCGGCATATTGATCGCCCTGCTGGTGATCCTGCGCTTTCCGCAATGGGTCGGCCTGCCCAGCCAGGACGTCAACCTGCAGCAGGCGCCGCAAAGCGCCAGCGTCATCCAGGGTCCGGTGTCCTACGCCGACGCCGTAGCCATCGCAGCGCCCGCCGTGGCCAACCTGTACACCACCAAGGCGGTCAACAAAGGTGCCCACCCGCTGTTCGAAGATCCACAGTTCCGGCGTTTCTTCGGCGACAACCTGCCCAAGCAGCGGCGCTGGGAGTCGAGTCTGGGCTCGGCGGTGATCATGAGCCCCGAAGGCTACCTGCTCACCAACAACCATGTGACAGCTGGCGCCGACCAGATCGTGGTGGCCCTGAAAGACGGCCGGGAGACCCTGGCTCGGGTAATCGGCAGCGATCCGGAGACCGACCTGGCGGTGCTCAAGATCGATCTGAAGAACGTTCCAGCAATCACCATCGGCCGCTCCGACGGCATCCGTATCGGCGACGTCGCGCTGGCCATCGGTAACCCGTTCGGCGTCGGCCAGACCGTGACCATGGGCATCATCAGTGCCACCGGCCGCAACCAGCTGGGCCTCAATACCTACGAAGACTTCATCCAGACCGATGCGGCGATCAACCCCGGCAACTCCGGCGGCGCGCTGGTGGATGCCAACGGCAACCTGACCGGTATCAACACGGCCATCTTCTCCAAGTCCGGCGGCTCGCAAGGCATCGGCTTCGCAATCCCGACCAAGCTGGCGCTGGAGGTGATGAAGTCGATCATCGAACATGGCCAGGTGATCCGCGGCTGGTTGGGCATCGAAGTACAACCGATGACCGAGGAGCTGGCGGAGTCGTTCGGCATCAAGGATCGGCCAGGCATCGTCGTCGCCGGAGTGTTTCAAGGCGGCCCGGCCCACAAGGCCGGCCTGCAGTTGGGCGATGTCATCCTCAGCATCAATGGCGAGCCGGCCGGCGATGGTCGCCGCTCGATGAACCAGGTCGCCCGCACCAAGCCCGGCGACCGGATCGCCATCCAGGTGATGCGCAAGGGCAAGGAACTCACCCTCAACGCCGAAGTGGGCCTGCGCCCCCCACCAGCGCCGGCGGCGGTGAAGAAGGAGGAGAAGTAGGGATGCAGTGAAAAACGGATGGCGGTTGGCTATCGCATGCAAGCTCGGTCACGTCATTTCTATCAGATGTAACACACCTATACACGCTCGAAGTTTTTATTCGCGCAGAAGTATCGAACGTCATACTCATGATTATTACGCTCACCTGATAATTATCTTGGCCGCCCGGCGTTTAGCGAAAAGCCCACTGCGGTCTGAAAATACAAGATCACTCCTGTTTTGCTTGTAAAAAGATAGTTACCCAGGAACATACAATCGTAGCTAGCCTGTTTTCTTGCCACACACACGGAGAAAATGGATCATGACTAACATAACGCCTACGACCACACCTCTGGCGCTGCCAGGAAATCTGTTACAGAACGCAGAGTTCGAACAAGGTTTCACCCACTGGATCACGGACGACAAAGGGGACCCCGCCAACTGCACCTCTTCACCGCCTGGCGCGATTCTGGTCAATCAGGCCAGCATCAGGCAGGGAGTGACCATAGAAGCGAGAGCCAAACAGTACACGTTCAGAATGATTGCCTTGGCGTTAAATAGCTCATCAAAGGCTACCCAAGCAGTGGCTGAAGTCGGCCGTGTCGTCATCAAGGAAAACGATATAGAGGTGGCAAGCTTCTACCTGAGGACAGGCGCGTTCGTATACGAGCTCGAACATGTAACCCAACCGGCGACGACTCATCTGGAAGTCGTAATCAGCTCTGAAGCAAGCACCCCTGTACAGTTCTGGAGTCCCAGCCTCGTCGATGACTTTCCCAATCCCGACGAACTCATCAAGGATAGCCACTTCGAGCGTCCGAATACGGACTGGAGAGGAGGGGGCGAGTGGCAGCACGGCGGCGTGCAACTGGCCAACGGCCAACGCGTCAGCCAGTTGGTCACTCGCATCGAACCTGGCAGTCATTACGTGATTACCTATACGGTGATGCCCTTCATCAATCCTATAGGCGAGGAGGAAAACTTCGCCTTCGGCGCGATATCGGGCAGTGGTGGGGTCCCCAACACAGATATCACGTCCAGTGAGTCGATAGCGCCAATACCCTTCACGGCTACTCAGAACACCTTGTCAATCACACTTACGGGGCCTCGTATCCGTTTCGGGTCATTCTCCTTGAAAAAACGCTAGGCGATGAACACACTGCCGGCAGCACTCAGGTCTTGTGCGAAGCATTAGCCGGCTGACAACTTATCCTGCTGTCCCGCGCCCTATACCGGCAGTCTAACCGACCAGGGAAGTCTGCCGGTCAAGCGGCTTGTTCAGCCCAGCCGCTTTTATCTTCTTGCTCACAGGGCATCCAGCAACGCCTGGTTCTGTTCCGAAGTACCGATGCTGATGCGCAGGAATTGCGCGATGCGTTCCTGCTTGAAATGGCGCACGATCACGCCCTTTTCGCGCAAGCGGGCGGCAATGGCTGCAGCGTCCTGTTCGGGGTGGCGGGCGAAGATGAAGTTGGCTGCCGAGGGCAGTACCTCGAATCCATGTTCATTCAGCCCTTGCACCAGTTTTTCGCGACTGGCGATCACCTTGGCGCAGGTGTCTTCGAAGTAGGCCTTGTCGGCAAACGCTGCGGCGGCGCCGGCGACCGCCACTCGGTCGATCGGATAGGAGTTGAAGCTGTTCTTGATGCGCTCCAACGCTTCGATCAGGTCCGGGTGGCCGACCGCGAGCCCTACCCGCAGGCCGGCCAGCGAACGGGATTTGGAGACAGTCTGGGTGACGAGCAGGTTCGGATAGCGATCGACCAGGGTGATCGCGGTTTCACCGCCGAAATCGACGTAGGCTTCATCCACCACCACCACCGAGTCCGGGCTGGCCTGAACAATCTGCTCGACCGCGTCGAGCGGCAACAGGCAGCCAGTGGGTGCGTTCGGGTTGGGGAAGATGATCCCGGCGTTGGGCCTGGCGTAGTCTTGTGGCCGGATCTGGAATTGCTCGTCCAGCGGCACCGCCTCGAAGGCAATACCGTACAAGCCGCAATAGACCGGATAGAAGCTGTAGCTGATGTCCGGGAACAACAGCGGCTGGTCATGCTGGAACAGGCCGTGGAAGATGTGCGCCAGCACTTCGTCCGAGCCGTTGCCCAGGAACACCTGGTTGGTTTGCACCCCGTAATAGTCCGCCACGGCTTGCTTGAGCAGGTCGCTGTTGGGATCCGGGTACAAACGCAGGGCGTCACCCAGCTCGGCGCGCATGGCCTCGATCGCCTTGGGCGATGGGCCGTAGGGGTTCTCGTTGGTGTTGAGCTTGACCAGGTTGGCAACCTTGGGCTGCTCGCCGGGCACATAGGGCACCAGGTTCTTGACGAAGGGACTCCAGAATCTGCTCATGCTCATTCCCCTTTTGCCAGATCGGGTTGGATACGGTATTCGGCGCTGCGGGCGTGTGCGCTCAGGGACTCGCCGCGAGCCAGCACGGAAGCGGTCTTGCCCAGCTCGGAAGCGCCCTGCTCCGAGCAGAAGATGATCGACGAACGCTTCTGGAAATCGTAGACACCCAAAGGCGACGAAAAACGCGCGGTGCCCGAAGTCGGCAGCACGTGGTTGGGGCCGGCGCAGTAGTCGCCCAGCGCTTCGCTGGTGTGACGCCCCATGAAGATGGCACCCGCATGGCGGATCTGCGGCAGCCAGGCCTGCGGGTCTTCGACCGACAACTCCAGGTGTTCCGGGGCAATTCGGTTGGCCACCTCGATCGCCTGCTGCATGTCCCGGACCTTGATCAGCGCGCCCCGGCCATTGATCGAGGTATTGATGATCTCGGCGCGTTCCATGGTCGGTAGCAACTTGTCGATACTGGCCGCGACCTTGTCGAGGAACTCGGCATCGGGGCTGACCAGAATGGCCTGGGCGTCTTCGTCATGTTCGGCCTGGGAGAACAAGTCCATGGCGATCCAGTCCGGATCGGTGCCGCCGTCGCAGACCACCAGAATTTCCGAGGGGCCAGCGATCATGTCGATACCGACCTGGCCGAACACATGGCGCTTGGCAGTCGCCACGTAGATATTGCCGGGGCCCACGACCTTGTCCACGCGCGGCACGCTTTCGGTGCCATAGGCCAGGGCCGCAACGGCCTGGGCGCCGCCGATAGTGAACACTCGGTCGACGCCGGCAATGCAGGCCGCTGCCAACACCAGCTCGTTGACCTCGCCTCGGGGCGTGGGCACGACCATGACCACCTCGGTAACGCCCGCCACTTTTGCCGGAATGGCGTTCATCAATACCGATGACGGGTAGGAGGCCTTGCCGCCGGGCACGTACAGGCCGGCGCGGTCCAGTGGTGTGACCTTCTGGCCGAGCACCGTGCCGTCGGCTTCGGTGTAGCTCCAGGAATCCTGCTTCTGCTTCTCATGGTAGAGACGCACCCGCTCGGCGGCGGTTTCCAGAGCGTTGCGCTGCACATCGGTAATGCGTGTGAGGGCCAGTTCGAGACGCTCGCGCGGCAGGATCAGGTCGGCCATCGAGGCGACCTGCAGGCCATCGAAGCGCTCGGTGAATTCGACCAGCGCGGCGTCGCCCCGCTCGCGCACGGCCTTGATGATGTCCAGCACGCGCTGATTGACCGAGTCATCTGACACACTTTCCCAGCTCAACAGATGGTCCAGATGGCGGGCGAAGTCCGGATCAGTGGCATCGAGTCGGCGAATAGCAGTGGAAACGGTCATGGCGGGCCTCAAATAATGGCAATTGCTCAAGCGCCGATAGATTACCAATCGATCCACATGGGCACTTGAGTTATTTGGCTATGATGCGGATAGACGGGCGCAGGTTGCAGACCTGCGCAGGTGCATCAGTCGCGGTGTCGCGACTCCACTGCCTTGCGCAGGGTGTCGATCAACGCCTGGATGCGGGCGTGCTGCATCTTCATGGAGGCTTTGTTCACCACCAGCCGGGAGCTGATGTGGGCGATCAGTTCCTGGGGCTCCAGGCCGTTGGCACGCAGGGTATTGCCGGTGTCGACCACGTCGATGATCTTGTCGGCCAGGCCCACCAGTGGCGCCAGTTCCATGGAACCGTAGAGCTTGATGATATCGACCTGGCGGCCCTGCTCGGCATAGTAGCGCTTGGCAACGTTGACGAACTTGGTGGCCACACGCAGCCGACCGGTTGGCTCGGCCGCGCCGATGGCGCCGGCCGTCATGAGCTTGCACTGGGCGATCTGCAGATCGAGGGGCTCGTACAGGCCCTGGCCGCTGTATTCGAGCAGGACGTCCTTGCCGGCGACACCCAGGTCGGCGGCACCATGCTCGACGTAGGTCGGCACGTCGGTGGCGCGCACGATCAGCAGGCGTACATCGTCCTGGGTCGTGGGAATGATCAGCTTGCGGCTCTTGTCCGGGTTCTCGGTGGGCACGATGCCCGCCTCGGCCAGGAGCGGCAATGTATCGTCAAGAATGCGGCCTTTGGACAGCGCAATGGTCAACATGGGAAACGTCAGTCCTTACAGGAAAGTTTCTGGCAACGACCGGGCGCATCCCTGCGCCCTGCACGCACATCAGCCCGGTACGCGACGGATCTTGGCGCCCAGCATCTGCAGTTTTTCTTCGATGCACTCGTAGCCACGGTCGATGTGGTAGATGCGGTCGATCAAGGTGTCGCCTTCGGCGGTAAGCGCCGAAATCACCAGGCTCGCCGACGCCCGCAGGTCGGTCGCCATGACCGGTGCGCCCTTGAGCTTCTCGGTGCCGGTGACGATGGCCGTGTTGCCCTCGACCTGAATCTGCGCGCCCATGCGATGCATCTCGTAGACGTGCATGAAACGGTTTTCGAAGATCGTCTCGATGACCGCGCCAGTGCCTTCGGCAATGGCATTGAGCGAAATGAACTGCGCCTGCATGTCGGTGGGGAACGCCGGGTACGGCGCGGTCCGCACGTTGACCGCCTTGGGCCGCTTGCCATGCATGTTCAGTTCGATCCAGTCGGCGCCGGTGGTGATCTCGGCGCCCGCCTCGCGAAGCTTTTCCAGCACGGCTTCGAGAATGGTCGGATCGGTGTCCTTGACCTTGACCCGGCCGCCTGTGCAGGCGGCGGCCACCAGGTAGGTACCGGTCTCGATGCGATCGGGCATGACCTTGTAGGTCGCCGAGTGCAGGCGCTTCACACCATCGATGGTGATGGTGTCGGTGCCGGCGCCTTGGACGTTGCCGCCCATGGCATTGATGAAGTTGGCCAGATCGACCACTTCCGGCTCGCGCGCGGCGTTCTGCAGGACGCTGCGGCCATTGGCCAAGGCTGCGGCCATCATGATGTTCTCGGTACCGGTCACACTGACCGTGTCGAAGAAGAAGTTGGCGCCGCGCAGGCCACCTTCCGGCGCCTTGGCCTTGATGTAGCCGGCTTCCACGTCGATGACCGCACCCATGGCTTCGAGGCCGCGGATGTGCAGGTCGACCGGACGCGAGCCGATCGCGCAACCACCGGGCAGCGCCACTTCCGCTTCGCCGAAGCGAGCGACCATCGGGCCCAGCACCAGGATCGAGGCGCGCATGGTCTTGACCAGCTCGTACGGTGCAACCAGTGTCTTGATGGTGCGCGGATCGATCTCGACCGCCAGCTTCTCGTCGATCACCGGCTCGATGCCCATGCGACCGAACAGCTCGATCATGGTGGTGATGTCGTGCAGGTGCGGCAGGTTGGCAACCGTTACCGGCCCATCGGCCAGCAGGGTGGCAGCCAGAATCGGCAGAGCGGAGTTTTTCGCTCCGGAAATGCGAATTTCGCCATCAAGGCGAACGCCGCCAGTAATAATCAGTTTGTCCATTGGAGTCTCGACGCGGAATGGCTCAGGAACGCTCAGCCCAGGCTGCGCTGCTGAAGAATTTCATGGTGATCGCATGGATGCTGCCATCGGCGATCCATGGGTTCAAATGAGCATAGATCTGTTGCTGGCGCTTGACCGGGCTAAGCGCGGTCAGCTCGTCACTGATCACGTTCAGCTGGAAATTGCAGCCTTCGCCCTCGACTTCCACCTGCACTCCCGGCAGCTTGGATTCAAGGAAACCCTTCACTTCTACAGCCTGCATGCTCAACCTCGATCGGCGCCCTGTGCGCGCGGGTCGGCCATCATACAAAAAAGCCCCCCGACTGCGAACCCCGTATCGACGGGATCAGGCCAGAGGACCTCGATGAGGGCCGCTCAAATCTGTGAAAAGAATTCGCTCATGCCGGTGACCTGAGCGATCTGACGCATATCGTGGGGCAGTGCCTGGACCCGCACGGTCTTGCCGGCCGCCTCGGCATCGCGCATGAAGCCCAGCAGCAGGGACAAGCCGACGCTGCTGGATTTCTCGACCGCAGTGCAGTCAATGACCAGCGCCGTGGCCGGGCTGGACTGGATCAATGCCTGCCCCTGCTTGCGCAGGGCGGCGCCGGAGCGGTAGTCCAGCACGCCGGCCAGACTGAGCTGATCGCCGGCCAGTTCGACGCGAGCCTGATCCATCACTGGGCGCTCGTCGGGGCAGCTTTGTCGGTGACTTCCTTGGCCTTGGCGACTTCGCCCGCCCAACCGTCGATGGTCTTGTCCAGGTCGTTGCCGTTGCGCTGCATGCTGTCGGCGAACTGGTCGCGGAACAGCTTGCCGATGTTGATGCCATTGATGATGACGTTACGCACCTTCCACTCGTTGTTCAGGTTTTCCAGGGTGTAGGAAACCGGATACACCGCTCCGCCAGTGCCCTTGACCTGCATGTCGACGCTGGTACGAGTGCCACTTTCATCCTTGGCCGGGCCAACGGTGATGCCCTGGTTGTTGTATTCGAGCAACGCGTTGCCATAGAACTGCATCAGGCTGCGCTTGAAATTTTCCTGGAAACGCGTTTTCTGCGCCGGTGTTGCCCGGTTCGCGTACTTCACGGTCATGATGCTGCGCGATATGCCTTCGGCATCGACGACTGGACCGACGATGGAATTCAACGCGTCGTAGAAAGCCTGAGGGTTGCTGCGGTAGGTTTCGCGGTTCTTTTCCAGATCCGACAGCAGCCGGTCGGTGACGCCCTGTACCACCTGATGTGCGGATACCGCAGGGGCTGCGTTGGCCCACATCGGTAGCAGAGCCACCAGAACCAGCAGGCTGCGTCGCATGATCGAAAACATGGATAACTCCTTATTTGGCATCTTTGCTGACTGTGTTGAGCAGGAACTTGCCGATCAGGTCTTCGAGCACCAGGGACGACTGGGTGTCGTGGATGGTACCGCCGTCGGTGAGCAAGGCTTCCTCGCCACCCACGCTGATACCAATGTACTTCTCGCCCAGCAGGCCCGCGGTCAGGATGGAAGCAGTGGAGTCAGTGGGCAGATTGTCCACTTTCTTGTCCAACTGCAGGGTCACCCGGCCAGTGAAGGTGTCGCGATCCAGATCGATAGCCGTGACCTTGCCGATGGTCACACCGGCCATGGTCACCTTCGCTCTGACAGTCAAACCGGCGATATTGTCGAAATAGGCATAAAGTTTGTAGCTCTCGGTGTTCGCGCTGGTGGACAGACCACTGACACGCAAGGCCAACAGCAGCAAAGCCAGGATGCCGGCCAGAAGGAACAGGCCGACTCCGACTTCCATTGATCGGTTTTGCATCAGAAATCTCCAAACATCAGGGCGGTCAGAATAAAGTCCAGGCCCAGAACGGCCAGCGACGCGTAGACCACGGTCTTGGTGGTAGCGCGACTGATGCCCTCGGACGTGGGTTCACAGTCATAACCCTGGAACACGGCGATCCAGGTGACGACGAAAGCGAATACCAGGCTCTTGATCACACCGTTGAGCACGTCATCGGTGAAGCTCACGCTGTTCTGCATGTTGGCCCAGAACGATCCTTCATAGACGCCCAGCCAATCGACGGCGACCCAGGATCCACCCCAGATACCGACGACGCTGAAAATCATCGCCAGCAACGGCAGGGAAATGAAACCGGCCCACAGCCTTGGCGCAACGATGTACTTGAGCGGGTCGACGCCGATCATCTCCAGGCTCGACAACTGCTCGGTCGACTTCATGTTGCCGATCTCGGCCGTCAATGCAGAACCTGCACGACCGGCGAACAATAGAGCGGTGACCACAGGTCCGAGTTCACGCAGCAATGTCAGCGCGACCATTTGCCCGACCGCCTGCTCCGACCCGTACTTGGCCAGAATGCTGAAGCCCTGCAGCGCCAGCACCATGCCGATGAACACGCCGGACACGACGATGATCAGCAGGGACATGACGCCCACTGAATACAATTGCTTGATCAGCAGCTGGAAGCCGCCACCGATGCCGCCGCGGCCCACCAGCGCGTGGCCGAGGAACAGCCCGGAACGACCCAGGATGCCGACCATGTCGATGGCCGAGCGGCCAAACAGGCGCACGCGCTCCATGATTGATTTCTTGCGCATCAACGCTTCCCCAGCAGATCGGCGCGGTAGTCGGGCGCGGAAAAATGAAAAGGCACGGGGCCGTCGGGATCGCCCTTCATGAATTGGCGGACGCGCGGATTGTCCGACCCCATCAAGGCTTCTGGCGTGCCATGACCAAGCACCTGGCCATCACCTACGACATAGATGTAGTCGGCGATGCTCGCGGTTTCCGCCAGGTCGTGGGACACCACGATGCTGGTGATACCCAGGGCGTCGTTGAGCAGGCGGATCAGCCGCACCAGTACGCCCATGGCGATCGGGTCCTGACCGACGAACGGCTCGTCGTACATCAATATCTGCGGGTCCATGGCGATGGCGCGGGCCAGCGCGACCCGGCGCTTCATGCCGCCGGACAGTTCGTCCGGCATCAGTTCGATGGCACCGCGCAGGCCAACGGCCTGCAACTTCATCAGAACGATGTCGCGGATCATGTCTTCGGGCAGGTCGGTGTGCACGCGCAGCGGGAAGGCCACGTTTTCGAACACGTCCAGGTCGGTGAACAGCGCGCCGCTCTGGAACAGCACGCCCATGTGCTTGCGCGCATCGAACAGATCGCTGCGCGAGAGTTTGGGCAGGTTCTGGCCATTGACCCACACTTCGCCGCCGCTGGGCCGCAGTTGCGCGCCCATCAAACGCAGGAGCGTGGTCTTGCCGCTACCTGAAGGCCCCATGATACCGGTGACCTTGCCGCGAGGAATGCGGATATCGACGTCGTTGAAAATGCTCCGCGCACCGCGCTTGAAGGAAACCCCTTTCAGCTCGACCGCGTAGGCGCTATCGGCACTCATTTAAACTCCTTGCAGTGCAACCTTACCCTCGGACGCTCATCTTCTGACCGAAGACACTTGGCGCGGACAGGCCGAACAAGCGGCGAACTATAGCATTGCAGACACGTGCCGCCCAAGATTGATCCATTGGCGAAACGTACCATCGATTTACCGGGGCCGCGAAATAGGCAGGTGAGTCGCACGTCCATTCCCGCTATAATCGCCGCCTTTTCACCGGGCCTACCGATTTTCGCCATGAGCCAGACCAGCGACCTGATCCAATCCGCGCACCGCACCATACGTCTCGAAATCGAAGCGGTAGAGGGCCTGCTTGCCCACATCGACGCCGATTTCGTGCGCGCCTGCGAATTGATCCTCGAAAGCAACGGCCGCGTGATCGTGCTGGGCATGGGCAAGTCCGGCCATATCGGCAACAAGATCGCCGCGACCCTGGCCAGCACCGGCACCCCGGCGTTTTTCGTGCATCCTGCCGAGGCCAGCCATGGCGACATGGGCATGATCACTCGCCAGGACATCATCCTGGCCCTGTCCAACTCCGGTTCGACAGCGGAGATCGTCACTTTGCTGCCTTTGATAAAACGCATGGGCATTCCGCTGATCAGCATGACCGGCAACCCCGACTCACCCCTGGCCCAGGCTGCCGAGGTCAATCTCGACGCGCGCGTCGCCCAGGAGGCCTGCCCGCTGAACCTGGCGCCGACCTCCTCCACCACCGCTACCCTGGTGCTGGGCGATGCGCTGGCCATTGCCCTGCTCGAGGCGCGCGGCTTCACGGCCGAAGACTTCGCCTTCTCCCATCCCGGCGGAGCGCTGGGCCGACGCCTGCTGCTCAAGGTTGAGCACGTGATGCACACCGGCACTGCGCTGCCACAGGTGGCGCGCGGTACGCTGCTGCGCGATGCCCTGATGGAAATGACCCGCAAGGGCCTGGGCATGACCGCCATCCTGGAAGCCGATGGCCGCCTCGCCGGGATCTTCACCGACGGCGATCTGCGGCGCACATTGGATCGCACCATCGATGTCCACAGCACTCGAATCGAAGACGTCATGACTTCCCACGGCAAGACGGCTCGCGCCGACATGCTGGCTGCCGAGGCGCTGAAGATCATGGAAGACAACAAGATCAACTCACTGATCGTGGTTGACGATCAAGACTGTCCGGTAGGCGCCTTCAACCTTGGCGATCTGCTGCGCGCGGGAGTCATGTAATGACCGGGAGTCATGTAATGACCGAGAATGGTGCAATGCCCGAGACTGGCAGCAACGACCTCCTGCAGCGAGGCAAGGCCATCAAGCTGGCCGTATTCGACGTCGACGGCGTACTGACCGATGGCCGCCTGTATTTCCTCGAAGACGGCAGCGAGTTCAAAAGCTTCAGCACGCTGGATGGTCAGGGCATCAAGATGCTCATCAACAGTGGCGTGACCACGGCCATCATCACCGGTCGCAAAAGCCCGGTGGTGGAGCGGCGTGCCAAAAACCTGGGCATCGCCCACCTCTTTCAGGGCCGTGAAGACAAACTCGTGGTGCTCGACGGACTGCTCGCCGAACTCGGCCTGAGCTATGAACAAGTGGCTTACCTGGGCGACGACCTGCCCGACCTGCCGGTGATTCGCCGGGTGGGCCTGGGCATGGCAGTGGCCAATGCCAATGCCTTCGTGCGCCAGCATGCCGACGGTGTGACCCAGGCCAGTGGCGGCTTCGGGGCGGCACGCGAGTTCTGCGAGCTGATCCTCGATGCCCAAGGCAATCTCGAAGCGGCCCGCGCCGCCTACCTGTAGGGCCTGACATGCTGAACAAGAAAATCCGCAATATCGTCATCCTGGGTGTGCTGGGGCTGCTGTTCGCCGCCATCGGCTACTGGGACATCAGCCCGGAGCGCTTCCTCGACCAGCCCACGGCAGCCGTCGACGAAAGCCAGATCGATTACTACGCCATCAACGCGAAGGCTCGGCAATACCTGCCCGATGGCGGCGTGCAGTACGACATGACTGCCGACAAGGTCGAGCACGTGAAGACGTCGCAGGTCACCTTGCTGACCAAGCCCGACATGCAGCTGTACCGCGGAACCGTCTATCCGTGGCACGTGACGAGCGATCGCGGCGAAGTGAATCCCGATGGCAGCGAAGTCGAGCTGATCGATTCGGTGCGCATCGCGCGTACCGATCAGAAAAGCCGCGCTACGCTGATCACCAGCTCGCGCATGACCGTTTTCCCACAGAAGCAATATGCGCAGACCGACCAAGACGTTAGAATCGACGGCGCCGGTGGCGTGTCGACGGCCAAGGGCATGAAAGCGTATCTGAATGACAGCAAGATCAACTTGCTGTCCAACGTAAGAGGACAGTATGAGGCTCGTTAAAACCCTCCCCTTTTTGCTCAGCCTGAGCGCAGCACTGGGAAGCGCGAGCGCCTGGGCACTGCCCACTGACCGCGATCAGCCCATTCATATCCAGTCCGACGATGCCCAGCTCGACGACAAACAGGGTGTGGCGACCTACAAGGGCAATGTGATCATTACCCAAGGGTCGATGAAGATCACCGGCAATACCGTGACCATCACCCGCAATGCCACGGGCGACGTGGACGTGTTCACTGCTGTCGGCAACCTGGCCTACTACGAGCAGAAACCCGCCGCCGACAAGCCCATCGTGCAGGCCTACGGCATGACCATCCAGTACTTCGCGGCGCAGAACCGCATCGTGCTGATCGACAAGGCCAAGGTCATCAACGACGGCAACACGTCCGAAGGCGAGAAGATCGTCTACGACACCGTGCGCCAGGTGGTCAACGCCGGCCGTGCCACGGGCAGCAAGGTCACCACGCCTCGTCCGCGCATCGACATGGTGATCCAGCCGAAGAAGAAATCCGACGCACCGCAGAAGGCCCAGTAATGGCAGTTCTGAAAGCGCAGCACCTGGCCAAGAGCTACAAGAGCCGGCAAGTCGTACGCGACGTCAGCCTGTCCATCGAAAGCGGGCAGATCGTCGGCCTGCTGGGCCCCAACGGGGCCGGCAAGACCACCTGTTTCTACATGATCGTCGGCCTGGTGCAGGCCGATCAGGGCCGCGTGCTCATCGACGAGCTGGACGTCAGTCACCAGCCGATGCATGGCCGCGCCCGCTCCGGCATCGGTTACCTGCCGCAGGAGGCCTCGATCTTCCGCAAGCTGTCGGTGGCCGACAACATCATGGCCATTCTGGAAACCCGCAAGGAACTCGATGCCACGGCTCGGCTGGCAGAGCTCGAAGGCCTGCTGCAGGAATTCCACATCACGCACATCCGCGACAATCTGGGCATGAGTCTTTCGGGGGGTGAACGTCGCCGCGTGGAGATCGCCCGCGCCCTGGCCACCGCACCCAAGTTCATCCTGCTCGACGAACCCTTCGCCGGTGTCGATCCGATTTCGGTCGGCGACATCAAGCAGATCATCCACCACCTCAAGACCAAGGGCATCGGCGTATTGATCACCGACCACAACGTCCGCGAGACCCTGGATATCTGCGAAACGGCCTACATCGTCAACGACGGCCAGCTGATTGCCGAAGGCGATGCCCAGACCATTCTGGCCAACGATCTGGTACGCGAAGTCTACCTGGGCCACGAGTTCCGCTTGTAAGGCCCGAGGGCGCCAGCGCCCTCCCACGGGCATTAATTTTCATGGCGCCCTAGGCAAACACTCAGGTTTCAGGCATATAATTTGCTTACGACATAAGCCGGGTGCTTCGGTACCCGTAGTAGAAGGCGCTTCGCGCCGGCGACCAAGGTGTTAAGTTCCTGCCATGAAACCATCGCTCGTCCTACGTATGGGCCAGCAACTGACGATGACACCGCAGTTGCAACAGGCCATCCGCCTTCTCCAGCTATCGACTCTGGACCTCCAACAGGAGATTCAGGAAGCGCTGGAATCCAATCCCATGCTCGAACGCCAGGAAGAAGGCGACGACTTCGACAACAGCGACCCGCTGGCCGACAAGGTCGAGCAGACACCGCCCCAGGAAATCCAGGAGCCGAGCTTCCAGGAATCCGCGCCTACGGTCGACAACCTCGAGGAAGGCGACTGGAACGAACGCATCCCCAGCGAACTGCCTGTGGACACCGCCTGGGAAGACATCTACCAGACCAGCGCCAGTAGCCTGCCGAGCAACGATGACGACGAGTGGGACTTCACCACGCGCACATCGGTCGGCGAAAGCCTGCAGACGCATCTGTTGTGGCAGCTGAACCTGGCGCCCATGTCCGACACCGATCGGCTGATCGCCGTGACCATCATCGACTGCATCAACAACCAGGGTTACCTGGACGAGACGCTGCAGGAAATCTGCGAGTCTTTCGATCCTGAACTGGACATCGAGCTGGATGAAATCGAAGCGGTGCTGCACCGCATCCAGCAGTTCGAGCCCGCTGGCATTGGCGCCCGCAACCTGAGCGAATGCCTGATGCTGCAGCTGCGCCAGCTGCCGCCCAAGACCCGTTGGCTGGCCGAAGCCCAGCGCCTGGTCAGCGACTTCATCGACATGCTCGGCTCGCGCGACTACAGCCAGCTGATGCGCCGCATGAAGCTCAAGGAAGACGAGCTGCGCCAGGTCATCGAGCTGGTGCAGAGCCTCAATCCGCGGCCCGGCTCGCAGATCGAATCCAGCGAGCCGGAATACGTCGTGCCCGATGTCATCGTGCGCAAGGACAGCGACCGCTGGCTGGTCGAGCTCAATCAGGAGTCCGTGCCACGCCTGCGAGTCAATCCGCAGTACGCCGGTTTCGTGCGGCGCGCCGATACCAGCGCCGACAACACCTTCATGCGCAACCAGCTGCAGGAAGCGCGCTGGTTCATCAAGAGCCTGCAGAGCCGCAACGAGACCCTGATGAAGGTGGCGACGCAGATCGTCGAGCACCAGCGCGGCTTCCTCGACTATGGCGACGAGGCCATGAAGCCTCTGGTGCTGCACGACATCGCCGAGGCGGTGGGCATGCACGAATCGACCATTTCACGGGTCACCACGCAGAAATACATGCATACACCCCGTGGCATATACGAGCTGAAATACTTTTTCTCGAGCCATGTCAGTACCTCGGAGGGTGGCGAATGCTCCTCCACGGCGATCCGCGCGATCATCAAGAAACTGGTCGCGGCCGAAAATCAGAAAAAGCCGTTGAGTGACAGCAAGATCGCTGGTTTACTGGAGGCACAAGGCATCCAGGTAGCCCGCCGAACGGTCGCCAAGTATCGCGAATCCCTCGGGATTGCGCCGTCCAGCGAACGCAAGCGGTTGATGTAGCCCTGCGATGTGCCACAGCGTTCCAGTGGCAGGCACCCAAGCCTGCTTCTTTATGCAATGGCAATAAGGAGAAGCGGTATGCAAGTCAACATCAGTGGACACCAACTGGATGTGACCGAACCCCTGCGAACCTACATCGGGGAAAAACTCGAGCGGCTCGAACGTCATTTCGACAAGATCACCAACGTTCAGGTGATCATGGAGGTCGAGAAGCTCAAACAGAAAATCGAAGCCACCCTGCGCATACCCGGTGGTGAGGTGGTTGCCAACGCCGAACATGACGACATGTACGCGGCCATCGACCTGCTTACCGACAAGCTGGATCGCCAACTCAAAAAGCATAAGGAAAAACAGCAAAGTCTGCTGCAAGGCGCGACTGCTCGCTGACACTCCCCACTCATGATCCGACTAGAAACCATCCTGACCCCCGGCCGTTCATGCGTGAACGTGCCGGGCGGCAGCAAGAAGAAAGCACTCGAAAACATCGCCGAGCTGATCGGTCGCGAAGTGCCCACGCTGGATACCCAAACGGTATTCGAAGCGCTCGTTGCCCGTGAAAAACTGGGCTCGACCGGATTCGGCAACGGCATTGCCATCCCGCATTGTCGGCTGAAGGGGTGCGATACACCCGTCAGCGCCCTCATCCACCTCAGCGCCCCAATCGACTACGACGCCATCGACGGTGCTCCCGTGGACCTGCTGTTCGTGCTTCTGGTACCCGAAGCGGCCACCGATGCCCACCTGGAGTTGCTCCGCCAGATCGCCAGCATGCTCGATCGCAAGGAAGTGCGTGAGAAACTGCGTTCGGCACCCAGCAATCAAGCCTTGTACCAAGTGGTACTGGACGAACAGAGCGGTCATTAACCATGCGTTTGATCATCGTCAGTGGCCGCTCAGGCTCAGGCAAGAGCACTGCCCTGGATGTTCTCGAAGACAACGGTTTCTATTGCATCGACAACCTGCCGGCCGGCTTGCTGCCCGAACTGGCAGAGCGTGCCCTGATCCACACCGAGCTGGCACAGCCGCAGGTAGCGGTGTCGATCGATGCGCGCAACCTGCCCAGCCATTTATCACGTTTTCCCCAACTGCTGGCCGAAGTACGGGCCAAGCACATCAACTGCGATGTTCTGTACCTGGACGCCGACGAAGAAACACTGCTCAAGCGTTTTTCCGAGACCCGTCGCCGCCACCCACTGAGCAACGAGAGCCGCTCGCTGGCCGAGGCCATTCGCGTCGAGAGCGACCTGCTCGGGCCCATCGTCGATCTGGCCGACCTCAAGATCAACACGACCAACCTGAACCTCTATCAGCTGCGCGATGCCATCAAGGTCCGGCTGCTGAACAAGCCAGAGCCTGGTACGGCCTTTCTGGTGGAGTCATTCGGGTTCAAGCGCGGCATGCCCATAGACGCCGACCTTGTGTTCGACGTGCGCTGCCTGCCCAACCCCTACTGGAAGCCGGAGCTGCGAGAACAGTCCGGGCTCGACGCCCCGGTCGCCGAATACCTGGCGGCCCAGCCGGACGTCGAAGAGATGTATCAGGACATCTCCTCCTACCTGCTCAAATGGCTGCCGCGCTTCGCTGCCAGCAGCCGTGCCTATGTCACCATCGCCATCGGCTGTACAGGCGGGCATCATCGCTCGGTATACTTGACCGAGCGCCTGGGCCGATTGCTGCAGCAGTCGCTCAAGAACGTCCAGGTTCGCCATCGCGACCTCAGCTGAAAGGATCCCCCGCGCAATGCCCGCCCTCCAAGTAGAAATCATCAACAAGCTCGGCCTGCACGCCCGCGCCGCAGCCAAATTCGTCGGCGTGGCGGGACGCTTTCCCTGCCAGGTACGTGTTGGCCGTACGCCGGAAGCTTTGGTCGACGGCAAGAGCATCATGGGTGTAATGATGTTGGCAGCCGGAAAAGGCACCACCATCCACCTGCACACCGAAGGCGAGCAGGATCAGCAGGCGCTCGATGCCATCGTCAAACTGATCAACGACAAGTTCGACGAAGGCGAGTAAAGCCAGCCAGCGGCCGAGAAGCAGAACCCGGTAGCGGCAGTCGAGTACTGCGCTACGTCAGGTTCTGGGTTCAGGGGTCAAGACAGCGCAGTGTCCATGACCATCATCAGGCAGAACCCTACACACAGGCCCAGGCTCGCCAACTTGTGATGACCATTGCTGCGTGACTCGGGAATGATCTCGTGGGTCACTACCAGCAGCATCGCGCCGGCCGCGAAGGCCAGGCCCAAGGGCAGCAACAGCTCGCCCATGCGCACCAACCAGGCACAGAGCACGGCGAATACCGGCTCGACCAGGCCAGACGCGGCGCCAATCAGGAAAGCTTTGTAGCGCGCCATTCCGGCACCTGCCAGTACCAGCGCAATCACCAGGCCCTCGGGGACGTCCTGCAGGGCAATGCCCATCGCCAGGCTGTCGGCATCGTGCATGCCGCCGCCAGCCGACACGCCGATGGCCATGCCCTCCGGGATGTTGTGAGCGATGATGGCGATCACGAAGATCCAGATACGTGCAGGGATCACAGGCTGCTGCGTGCTGCCCACCAGATAGTCCGGTGTGACTCCGGAAACCCTCCGGTCCACCAGATACAGGCAGAACGCTCCGGACATGATGCCCAGGCTCATCAGGCCACCAGCGCCCCAGCGTGAGAAACCGATGGCCGCTGCCGCATCCAGGCCGGGAATGATCAGCGAGAACGCAGTGGCCGCCAGCATCACGCCCGCGCCGAAGCCCAGCAATGTATCAGCCACGGCGACTGGCATGCTGCGGATGACCAGTACGGGAACCGCGCCCAGAGCCGTGCCCAGGGCGCAGATGGCCCCGCCTTCGAGCGCGCGCAGGATGCGCGGCTCGAGGTCGAGCCAGGCCAGCAGCTCGCCTACCAGCAGGGCCGCGCCTGCCAATAACAGCAACGTGCCCAGCGCCAGGCGAAAGCGACGAACACTGACCAGCGCGAAGGCCTGCGATCCCATGGCGCGGGGCTCAGTTCACGGCGGCTTGGTAGCGCTTCTCGACGTTGGCCCAGTCGACCACGTTGTAGAACGCGTTGATGTATTCAGGCCGACGGTTCTGGTACTTGAGGTAGTAGGCGTGCTCCCAGACGTCCAGGCCCAGAATCGGCGTGTTGCCATTCATCAATGGGCTGTCCTGGTTGCCGCTGCTCTCCACCACCAGCTTCTTTTCCGGGGTGACGCTGAGCCAGGCCCAGCCACTGCCGAAGCGGCTCAGCGCGGCTTTGGTGAACGCTTCCTTGAAGGCATCGAACCCACCCAGCTCGGTTTCGATGGCCTGAGCCACGCCGCCCTGCGGCTGGCCGCCGCCGTTGGGCGACATGACTTCCCAGAACAGGCTGTGGTTGGCATGGCCACCACCGTGGTTGGTGACGGCGCCGCGCAGGTTTTCCGGCAGCTGCTTGACCGAGGCGACCAACTTTTCAACGGGCCACTCGGCGTATTCGGTACCCTCGATGGCGGCATTGACGTTGGTAATGTAGGTCTGGTGGTGCTTGGTGTGGTGGATTTCCATGGTCGCAGCATCGATGTGCGGCTCCAGGGCATCGTAGGCATACGACAAGGCAGGCAAGGTATAAGGCATTTTCAGTGAACTCCGTAGTGAAGGTTATCGGGTTGCGTGACGACTGGCGCAACGTCGGTGTCGGCGGCACCACACAGCAACCGGTGGGTACGGGGGTATTCGCCATGCTGGCGAGTGAAGCCGAGCACTTCGGCGTAGGTCTTGCTGGCATGGCGCAGGGCCGCATCGCGCAGCGCAGGCTGCAGTCTGGAATCCTGGGCGGCGTGCAACAGGCGTTCATGAATGGCGCACAGGTACTCTGCGCTTTCTTCGGGTTGATGCAACTGCAGGTGCAGGTCGGCCAGGTTGTGGTGGGAGATGACGCATGCGGCCACTGCTTCGTCGACATCCGCCCAGCGCTCGAACAGCACCTGGGCCCATGCCAGGGCCTGCAGGTAATGCTCGCGCGCCTCGATCAGCTCGCCCCGGACAAAGCTGGCATTGGCCGTCTCCGTGATTCGTTTCCAGTGCTGCATGGCGGATGTCTCCCAGCGGTTGCCCAGCGGTCCGATACCGCCAGCGGTGAGCTTTTCCGGGTCGAGCACGTCGCCGAGCTGTTCGCGACGCAAGTCCATGTGTTCCAGCGCCACATCAATCACCGGCCGACCTTCCCTGTAGGCTAGCTCGGCAATCTGGACAGCTTGCCGATATCCGATGATCGGGTTGGCCGCGGCCACCTCGATCGGCTGGCGGGCCAGCGCCCTTCAGCCTGGCCTCGTTCAACTTGCCGAGCATGATCGACACTCATCAGCG
This sequence comes from Pseudomonas sp. CFBP 13602, assembly GCF_014842725.1. Lineage (NCBI taxonomy): Bacteria > Pseudomonadati > Pseudomonadota > Gammaproteobacteria > Pseudomonadales > Pseudomonadaceae > Pseudomonas > Pseudomonas sp. CFBP 13602. The sequence goes on from NZ_JACYVT010000008.1 coordinate 284,322, forward strand.
GTAATGAGTTTTATTATTGATTGATATTGAGAATCAAAACAAGCATCGCAGCACAGATTGCCCGACCTGAAGGGCCGGGCAACGGGATCAGCTCCCGGCGACCGTCATGCGCTCGATCAGCACCGAGCCGGTGCGGATGTTGCTGCGCAGTTCCAGATCGTTGCCCACGGCGACGATCTGCTTGAACATGTCACGCATGTTGCCGGCGATGGTCACTTCCTGGACCGGAAACTGGATCTCGCCATTCTCGACCCAGAACCCGGCCGCACCGCGCGAGTAGTCGCCGGTCACCATGTTCAGGCCATGGCCCATCAGTTCGGTCACCAGCAAGCCGCGGCCCATGCGGCGCAGCAGCGCTTTCTGGTCTTCGTCGCCATGGGTTACGAACAGGTTGTGCACGCCACCGGAGTTGGCCGTACTGGGCAAGCCGAGTTTGCGGCCCGAATAGGTACTCAACACATAGGACACCAGCTCGCCATTCTCTACGAACGGCTTGGCGTAGGTTGCCAAGCCGTCGCCGTCGAATGCCGCGCTGCCCATGGCGCGCATCAGGTGCGGACGCTCGTCCAGGGTCAGCCACTCGGGGAACAGCCGCTGGCCCATCGCCCCTTCCAGGAACGAGGATTTGCGGTACAGGTTGCCACCGGAGATCGCCGCGAGGAAATTTCCGAACAGCCCCCCGGCCAGTTCGGCCGAAAACAATACCGGCACCTCGCACGTCGGCACCGGCCGTGCACCGAGACGGGCGGCAGCGCGTTGCGCGGCGCGCTGACCGATGGAAGCGGCATCGGCCAGCAACTCGCCCTGGCGACTTACGTCGTACCAGTAGTCGCGCTGCATCTGCCCGTTGGCTTCGGCGATCATCACGCAGCTCAAGCTGTGTCGCGTCGATGCATAGCCACCGATGAAGCCGTGGCTGTTGCCATACACGCGGCAGCCCTGGTGAGTGTTGAGCGTGGTGCCGTCGGCATTCTTGATCAAGGGCTCGGCGTCGAAGGCTGCGGCTTCGCAGGCCAGGGCTTTCTCGATGGCCTGCTCGGGCGTGATGTCCCAGGCGTGGTAAAGGTCGAAATCGGGCTGCTCGCGGGCCATCAGAGCGGCGTCGGCCAGGCCCGAGCTTTCATCCTCGGAGGTGTGCTTGGCGATCGCCAGGGCTGCAGCGACGGTTTCACGAATGGCCTGCGGACCGCTCGCCGAGGTGCTGGCCGAGCCCTTGCGCTGGCCGACGTACAGGGTGATGCCGAAACCCTGGTCGCGGTTGAATTCGACGGTCTCGACTTCGCGCTGGCGCACCGATGTGGACAAGCCCTGCTCCAGCGACACGGCCACCTCACAGGCGCTGGCCCCCTGACGCTTGGCTTCATCGATGATCTGCTGCACTTGCTCCTGCAGGACTGGCAATGCCTGCGGGCCGACGCTCTGGGGTGCGTTCATGGTGTTCTCCAATCAAATTCGGGTTCGGGGCGGGCCGATCTACGGCCGGGCCAGACAAGCGGCCCCCGACTGGTTATCATGGCGGCGTTTATTTGCGGACTGCCCCCATGGTTGATTCTTACGACGACTCCCTCGATGAGGGAAAAAGCAAAACTCAGGTCAAACGCGAGCTGCATGCGCTGACCGATCTTGGCGAGCGCCTTATCACGCTCAAGCCGGACATGCTCGATCGCCTGCCCTTGACCGATGGCCTGCGCCGGGCGTTGGCCGATGCCTCCAAGCACACGGCGAACATCGCGCGCAAACGCCACATCCAGTTCATCGGCAAACTGATGCGCGACCAGGACATCGACGCCATTCTGGTGCTGCTCGACCAAGTGGACGCCTCCACCCGGCAATACAACGAGCGCTTCCACAACCTGGAGCGTTGGCGTGATCGGCTGGTAGCCGGCCCGGACCAGGTGCTCGAGGCGTTTTTCGCCGAGTACCCGGAAACCGATCGCCAGCACCTGCGCAACCTGGTTCGCCAGGCCCAGCACGAGACGGCGCACAACAAACCGCCTGCCACCACGCGCAAGATCTTCAAGTACATCCGCGAGCTGGACGAAACTCAACGCGGCTTGCGCTGATACGCCTGAAGGCAGGCCGCCCGGCCTGCCTGTCATCCGCTTCAGGCGCCGGTACCGCCCACGGTGATCGCATCGATCTTCAAGGTCGGCTGGCCTACGCCCACGGGCAGCGACTGCCCATCCTTGCCGCAGGTACCCACACCGCTGTCGAGCGACAGGTCGTTGCCGACCATGGAAACCCTGCTCATTGCCTCCGGACCGTTGCCGATCAGCGTAGCGCCCTTGACCGGCGTGGTGATCTTGCCGTCTTCGATAAGGTAGGCTTCGCTGGTCGAGAAGACGAACTTGCCGCTGGTGATATCCACCTGCCCGCCACCCAGGTTCGCGCAATAGATGCCCTTCTTCACCGAGGCGATGATTTCGGCCGGGTCGCTTTCGCCCGCCAGCATGTAGGTGTTGGTCATCCGCGGCATGGGCAGGTGCGCATAGGATTCGCGACGACCGTTGCCTGTGGCGGCCACGCCCATCAGACGCGCATTGAGCTTGTCCTGCATGTAGCCCTTGAGCACGCCGTTTTCGATCAGGGTGGTGCACTGCGTAGGCGTGCCTTCGTCATCGACGCTCAGTGAACCGCGACGCCCGGCCAGGGTGCCATCGTCGACGATGGTGCACAGGCTGGAGGCGACCTTCTCGCCCACGCGGCCGCTGTAGGCCGAGCTGCCCTTGCGGTTGAAATCGCCTTCCAGGCCGTGCCCGACCGCTTCGTGCAGGAGCACGCCGGACCAGCCCGCACCCATCACCACCGGCATGGTACCGGCCGGCGCCGCCACCGCCTCGACGTTGACCAGCGCCTGGCGCAGCGCTTCGCGGGCGTAGCCCATGGCACGGTCTTCGGCCAGGAAGTAACGGTAATCGGTGCGACCACCGCCACCGTGGCCACCGCGCTCGCGACGCCCATTGTGCTCGACGATGACACTGACGTTGAAGCGCACCAGCGGACGCACGTCGGCGGCCAGGCTGCCGTCGGCTGCAGCGACGAGAATTCTTTCCCAGACACCGGCCATGCTGACGGTGACTTGCTGGATACGCGGGTCCAGCGCGCGGGTGGCGGCGTCGACACGCTTGAGCAGGTCGACTTTCTCGGCGCGGGTCAGGACCTCCAGTGGGTTGTCGGGACCGTACAACTGGCTGACCACAGGACTGCTGAACGCCTGCACGCGGCCGTTCTGGCCGGCGCGGGAAATCGAGCGGGCCGCACGCGCGGCCTGCACCAGGGCGTCCTGAGTGATGGCGTTGCTGTAGGCGAACCCGGTCTTCTCACCGGACTGAGCGCGCACGCCCACGCCCTGATCGAGGTTGAAGCTGCCTTCCTTGACGATGCCGTCTTCCAGCGCCCAGGACTCGGAAATCTGACCCTGGAAATACAGGTCGGCGGCGTCTATACCGGGGCCGGCCAACTCGCCCAACACCGACTGCAGGCTGTCCAGCGTGAGGCCGCCGGGTGCCAGCAGGTGTTCGCTGACGGTGGATAACATCTGGCTCATATTTACTCCGCGCTGTTCGCAGGACGCTTCGCGTACTGCGTGGGAAAGTGTTCGCAGGACGCTCGACGTACTGCGTAGAAAAAGCTCGCAGGACGCTTCGCGTGCTGCGTGGGAAAGTGCTCGCAGGACGCGTGGCGTCCTGCGCAAATGACTGCGCGCGGGTGGCCGGAAGCGGCCCGCGCAATTCGGGTGTCGGTGACGGATGCTCAATACATGCGTCCGCCCGGACACTTTTTCAATACCGGAGCCCGGCCGACAGTCCGATACCGGGCGACGGCCACCGCGCCCTCAGCCGCCGAAGGGCTTGACCAGGGTCATCTGCGGATCCTTCCAGGAACCCTCGATGCGGTACTGCACACTGGCGAAGCGCGCCACGCGGTCGCCCAGCAGCTTGTTCACCACGAACAAGGCGCCGCCCACCACCGGCGCGCCGACCAGCACCGCTGCCAGCGGCAGGCTGTTGGTGATCGGCAGGGCAACCTGCACTTTGGCGTTGACGCCGTCGCGGACCATGTCCAGGGTCCCGTCCAGATCGATGTCGGTGGTGGGACCGCGCAGGGTGATCGGGGTACGCGTCACATAGACCCCTTCGCTGGCCACCAGCAGGCCTTTGACTCGATCGTAGCTCAAACCCTTGCCCAGCACATCGGAGAAATCCAGGCGCAGGCGACGGCCGATGGCATTGAAGTTGAGCAGGCCGAACACGCGCAGAGCCTGGGCGCCGCCCTCGACCTCGACGAACTGGCCATCACGCAAAGTAGCGTCCAGGTTGCCGGAAAAACGCTTGAGCCCGACCCAGGCCGGCGAACCCGGCCAACGACCATCGGCGTCGAGATGGAACGACTCGCTGGTCACGGTCGGGGCAAATTTCCACGCCTGCAGCACATCGGCCAGGTTCTTGCCTTGCAAGCGCCCGCGGAACCACGTGCTGGAGGCACCCGGCGCGCCTTCCCATGTGCCCGCGCCGTGCAGCATCAAGCCCTTGAGACCCAGGTCGAGATCGTTGAGGGCGACACCCTTGGACGTTGGGCGCAGCTTCAACGACCAGCTGCCGATCAACTCTTCGCCCTGCAACAGCTGGCGGATCCTGACATTCACCGCGGGTATCTTGCGTGGGTCGACATTGGCCAAAGGGTCCGGTACTTCCACCGGGTTGTCGGCCTTGACCGCGTTCGGATCGACCGGCGGCAGGCGCACGGTATCGAGGTCGACGTTGATCGGGGTCGCCTTGCCATCGGGCACATCGACCTTGCCGGTGATCTGTTGGCTGGCCAGGGCAAGGTGCCAGGCGCTGGGGCTGCGGTTGAGTTGCACGTGCGCCTGGTCGAGTTGCTGACCGAAGCCCTTGAGCGTGCCGACCTGCAGGTCGACCGCATTGATCAACTGGCTGGCAGTGCCACCCGGATCGCCACCGGTGTATTGCTCGGCCTGCTGCTGCCAAGGCTCCAGATCCAGGGTCGGCAACGCGCCACGGACTCGCAGCCCCTGGGTTGTGGGCATCTGCGGCGTACCAGAGCCGACCAGCAACTCGCCCCGACCATTGGCCAGGTCGGCGGGCGGAGCTGCATAGGCAAAACTGGCCAGATCGGCATAGGTGACGTCGAAGCGGCGTTCCCGGCCCTGCAGGTTCATCACGAATACGGTCGGGCGCGCCACAGGGCGTGTTTTGCCAAAGGGCGCAGGCAGGTCGATGTCGACACCCTTGAGGTCGGAGTCGACGCGAAGCTGGCTGTCGGCACCCAGCGTGAGCTGCAGCTGGTAGGCAATATCACCGGAGGCCGGCACGGCCTGCTTGACCTGCAGCCAGTCGACCAGGCGCTGCACAGTGATCTGGCTGTGGGCGACGATGCGGGTCAACGGCGCGCCTGGCTTGCCTTCGGCAGAAATCTGCGCCTTCACCGGCTGATCGAACGCCTGGGCAGTGATGCCCTCGCCGCTCAACCCCTTGTCGAAGTCGAAACGAAACGTCCCGCCCAGCTGGCTGAGCGCAAGCTCCGGAGACTTGATCTTCAGGCGGGCCGCGTGGGTGCTGAAATCCACCACGACTTTGGGCTCATGGCCCTTGACCAGCGGAATGTCGAGGTCGAGCCTGCCCTTGAGCGGGCCTTCACCCTGCCAGCCGGCGAAAATGTCGGCGGTGCCGATGGGCGCGGTCTGCAGAATTTTCAAACCGTCGGCCAGCCCCCCGTCGAAGCTGCCTTTGACATACAGGTGGCTGTCCTCGCCAAGGGGTACATGGGGCACAGTGACGGAAACGTCGCTGACCTTGGTGTCGAGGATCTGCCCGCGGTCGGCCAGGATGCGCACGTCACCGTCCTGGATATAGACATTGCCGGCGACCTTGCGCGCCTCCGGCCAACCGGGCTGGAACGCCAGGGTCACGTCGTGGACCTTGAAGAACAGCGTGATACTGCGCGAATGCGCCTCGGCCGCGCTGGCCAGCGAACCCTGGTACTGGAAGTAACCTTGGTCGACCGCGCCGCGCTTGATCGCCGTACGCAGCCACTGGTCGACCGCTGGGCTGAGTACCTTGGGCAGATATTTGCTGGTGTAGGCGCCATCACCATCGACCAGGCCGACGCGCAGGTCCATGTAGGGCTCGGCCTCATGGTGCAACGGCAGACGAATGAGAAAGTCCGCTGCAATGTTGCCTTCTTCGCCCAGCACCTTGATGGCCGGTGCGATCAGGGTGAACGCGTGTTCATCGAGCTTGAAATTCAGGCGAGCGTTGGCCTTGAGGTAATACCAGGGCTTTTCGAAGATCGGGCTCAGGTGCAGCATGAACTTTTCACTGTCCAGGCGCAGCTCGCCCTGGCCGATATCGCCGATCAGGCTACCGCTGACATTGTCCGCCGCCGGGGCGCCGGAATAGGCGTCGAAGCCGACGTTCTCGAGGTTGGCCGCGTAGCTCAGGCGCTCGGCCCCGGTGGCCTTGGGGCGGATGTCGAGCGAGACGTTGCGCAGCACACCGGTGAGGTTCAGGCCGTTGGCGATGGCTGCCACCTGCTTGGGCAGGGGCACCAGCGCGTCCAGCAACGGCGTGATCGGTGTCAGGTCGAGACGATCGGCCTGGATGCGCCACTGCTCCTCGGCCGCGGACGTCGCGGCGCGCTGCTGCAGCGCCACGTGGGTCTGCCAGGGCTTGCCATCCAGGGTCATGGCCAAGGTGCCCAGGTTCAGGTCGAAGCCTTCGGCGCTGCGTTGCGCCCAGGCCTGCAGCTTGAGATCGGCGATGGCGTAGGGCTTGTGCTCGGCGCGGGCACCTTTGAACGTCGGCACATCGAGCTTGACCACGGCTCGCTGGACGTTGGCATCCGCCCAGTCCAGCCAGAACTCGCCGCCCGCCTTGAACTGTTCGAGTTTCCAGGCCTGGGTGTAGCGGCTCGGCAACCATTGCGCCCAGTCGCTCTGCGGCAGGTTCAGATAGACCTGGGCACGGCCCTCGCGCCACCGTTCGGCGCGCACCTGTGCCTCCACGTTCAGCGCCAGCGGCTGGCCGTCAGGCAAGTGCAGGCGCAGATCCAGACGCTGGCGCTCTTCGCTGGTGCGCAGGCTCAGACCCACATAGGTCAAGGTCAGCGGGTCGTGCTCGAACGGTTGCAGGGTCAGTTGGCTGTCAAGCACCGACAGCCGCTCGACCTGTTGCATCTGCTGCAGCGTGCGCTGCATGTCGAAGGCCTGGTCCTGCTGCTGCGGCAGCCCCTTGAGCGACCACTTGCCGGCAGCATCCTCGACGGCGCTGAGCTGTACGCCGCCCAGTTCGAGATGGGCAATGCGCACCGACCGCGCCAACAGGCTGCCCCACAGGTCCGGCACCACCCTGACTCGATCCAGACGCAGCGCATTGCTGCCCTCGCCCACTTGCACATCGTGAACCAGCAGTATCGGTGCCAGACGGCTCCAGCGCCCTTCCAGGCTGCCGATGCGCACCGCCATGCCCAGCGCTTCGCTGGCACGCGCCTCGATCTGCGCGTCGTATTCGGCCACCAGGGGCACCAGCTGCCGGCCCAGGCTGACGTACAACGCCAGCAACACCAGCAGCACCGCACACAGCGTCAGCGCCCAACGCGTCAGGCCAGCGAGCACGGCATTCAAGCGGACCATGCAGGCATGCTCCCGCCACAGGCCGCGTCAGCCTGAAAGCCCGAAGCTTGAAGACTGGAAGCCTGAAGATTGGAAAACCGTTTCACTGGCCGTTTCAGAGCAGCACCACATCATATTGTTCCTGGGAATACATGGACTCGACCTGGAAGCGAATGGTTCGTCCGATGAAGGCTTCCAGTTCAGCCACATTGCCTGATTCTTCATCGAGCAGCCGGTCGACCACTTTTTGATTGGCCAGCACGCGGTAGCCCACGGCCTGATAGGCCCGAGCCTCGCGCAGGATCTCGCGGAAGATCTCGTAGCACACCGTTTCCGGGGTTTTCAGCTTGCCGCGGCCCTGGCAACAGATGCAGGGCTCGCACAGGACCTGTTCAAGGCTTTCGCGAGTGCGCTTGCGGGTCATCTGCACCAGGCCCAGCTCGGTGATGCCGATGATGTTGGTCTTGGCGTGATCGCGTTCGAGCTGCTTCTCCAGGGTGCGCAGAACCTGGCGCTGGTGTTCTTCATCTTCCATGTCGATGAAGTCGATGATGATGATTCCGCCGATGTTGCGCAGACGCAGCTGCCGGGCAATGGCGGTGGCCGCTTCCAGGTTGGTCTTGAAGATGGTCTCTTCGAGATTGCGGTGGCCAACGAAGGCCCCGGTGTTGACGTCGATGGTGGTCATCGCCTCGGCCGGATCGACCACCAGATAGCCGCCGGACTTGAGTGGCACCTTGCGGTCCAGCGCCCGCTGGATCTCGTCTTCCACACCGTACAGATCGAAAATGGGCCGCTCGCCCGGGTAGTGCTCCAAGCGGTCGGCAATTTCGGGCATCAACTCGGCCACGAACTGCGTGGTCTTCTGGAAGGTCTCCCGCGAGTCGATGCGGATCTTCTCGATCTTCGGGTTGACCAGATCGCGCAGGGTCCGCAGCGCCAGGTCCAGGTCCTCGTAGATCTCGGTCGGCGCCCCGACGGTCTGGATCTGCGCGTTGATCTGGTCCCACAGCCGGCGCAGGTAGCGGATGTCCATGAGGATTTCCTCGGCGCCCGCCCCTTCGGCGGCGGTGCGCAGGATGAACCCGCCGACCTCCTGGATACCCTCTTTCTCGACGCAGTCGGCCACCACCTTCTTCAGGCGTTCACGCTCGCCCTCATCCTCGATCTTCAGGGAGATGCCGACGTGCCGGGTGCGCGGCATATACACCAGGTAGCGAGACGGAATCGACAGCTGGGTCGTCAGGCGAGCGCCTTTGGAGCCGATCGGGTCTTTGGTGACCTGCACCACCAGGCTTTGCCCTTCATGCACGAGGGCGCTGATGGTTTCCAGGGTCGAGCCTTCACGCAGGGAGATTTCCGACGCATGGATGAACGCGGCGCGGTCCAGGCCGATATCGATGAAGGCGGCCTGCATGCCGGGCAGCACGCGCACCACCTTGCCCTTGTAGATATTGCCGACGATCCCGCGACGCTGGGTGCGCTCGACGTGGACCTCTTGCAGGACACCGTTTTCCACCACGGCCACGCGCGATTCCATCGGCGTGATGTTGATCAGAATCTCTTCGCTCATGGCTGGGTCTCGTTCCTGGTGTCTTTTGTTGTAATGGCGATGGCGCTGCCGGCCGGGCCCTCTCAGGACACTTGCCAGCAGGCGATGCCATTGCGTTGCAGCAGCGCCGCGGTTTCGTACAAACCCAGGCCGACGACGGCAGAATAACTGCCTTCGAGCTTTTCTACGAATATTGCGCCCAGCCCCTGGATGCCATAGCCGCCCGCCTTGTCCGCCGGTTCGCCGGAGGCCCAGTAGGCACGGGCCTCGGCTTCGTCGATCGGGCGGAACGTGACCCGTGCCGAGGCCGTGCCGATGTCCATCTGCGTGCCATCGAACAGCGCCGCAGTGGTGATCACTTCATGGGTGCTGCCGGATAACAGAGCCAGCATTGCCAAGGCATCGGCTTGGTCGCGCGGCTTGCCGAGAATGCGTCCGTGCGCGATCACTGCCGTGTCCGCGCCCAGCACGTGAGCGGCCCCCGGCTGCGAACGCGACTGCCAGCCGGCGCGGGCTTTTTCTTCGGCCATGCGCTGCACGTATGCACGGCTTTCTTCGCCGGGCCTGGGCGTTTCGTCGATGGCAGCAGTGATCACGGTGAAGGGTACGCCGATCTGCGTCAGCAGTTCACGACGCCTGGGCGAGCTGGAAGCCAGGTACAGGGTAGACATGCAAGGCGTCTCCGCGTCGGGCCGCGCGGGCCCGTCAGTTGATGCCCAGGCGCTTGCGCAAGCCACGCAGCAGATAGCTGACCCACGGCCAGAGCAAGGCGCTCATCAGGGCGGGCAACAGCAGGGCCAGAGTGGGTTGGCGGTTGCCGGTCAGCGCGCTCAGCCACAGCTGAACCAGCTGCGCCAGACCGAAGACCACGAGGATGACCAGGCTCTGCTGCCACATTGGAAAGATGCGCATGCGCTGGGCCAGGGACAGGATGAGAAAAGTGATGAGGCTAAGGATGAGTGCGTTCTGCCCAAGCAGGGTGCCGAACAGCACGTCTTGCGCCAGGCCGAGGATCCAGGCGGTGGTCATGCCCACCTTGTGCGGCACCGAGAGCGTCCAGTAGGCCAGCAGCAGGGCCAGCCACAGCGGCCGCAACACTTCCATGAACTGCGGCATGGGCGACACGCACAGCAACAGGCCGACGACGAAGGTCAGCCAGATCACCCAGCCATTGCGCGAGCGCGTACCAACCATTATTGCCTCTCCCGTGTGGTGGCCGGCGCAGAGCGCGAAGGTGTCGCCGGCGGGGTGCGCTCAGGGGTGGCGGCCGGGGCCGAGCTGGCACGCGCCGGTGCGGTGGCTGCCGGCGTCGTGGTGTGG
>NZ_JACYVT010000009.1:0-216181 GCF_014842725.1 Pseudomonas sp. CFBP 13602
GCAGCGCGCGGTGCGCGGGGCTCGGCGAAGGCCGGCGCGGCGGCGATCAAGGCGCGGGTGTAAGGCTGGGTCGGCTTGGCCAGCACCTGCTGCGGCGTGCCGTGCTCGACCAGCCTCCCGGACTTCATCACCAGCACCCGGTCGGCGCGGTCGGCGGCCACGCCCAGGTCGTGGGTGATGATCAGCAACGAGATGCCTCGCTCGCGCACCAGCCCCTCGAGATGATCGAGAATCCGCTGCTGCACGGTCACATCCAGCGCACTGGTCGGCTCATCGGCGATGATCAGTCGCGGGTTGCCGGCCAGTGCGATGGCGATCAGCACGCGCTGGCGCATGCCGCCTGACAGCTCGTGAGGGTACTGCCGGGCGCGCAGCGTCGGGTTGTCCAGGCCGACCTGGGCGAGCAGCTCGCCGACATCGTTGTCCACCCCGCGGTAGCGCCCACCTCTGGCCAGCACCAGAGCCTCGGCGATCTGCACGCCGATGCGCTGGGTGGGGTTGAGGCTGACCATCGGGTCTTGAGGCACCAGGCCGATGGTGCGGCCGCGGAGTTGGCGCTTGACGCGTTCGCTGGCCTGGCTCAGGTCCTGCCCGGCCACCACCAGCCGACCGGCGGTCAGCACGGCGCTGTCAGGCAGCAAGCCGAGCATAGCGTTGGCCACAGTGGTCTTGCCCGAGCCCGATTCTCCGACGATGGCCAGGGTCTCGCCCTGGGCCAGGCTGAACGATACATCCGTCACCGCCTGGGTGTGCTGCGCACCCTGGCGGTAGGCGATGCCCAGGTTGTGGACTTCAATGAGCGCGTTCATCGCTTGATCTCTTCAAGGGTGCGGGCCAGGTGATTGAGGCTGAACACCACGGCCACGACAAAGACGCCGGGCAACAGCGCCACCCATGGCGCGGTGATCAGAAAATGCCGGCCGGTGGCAATCAGCGTGCCCCATTCCGGCGCCGGTGGCGCGGCGCCGAAACCCAGGAAACTGAGGCCTGCGGTGGCCAGAATGGCGGCGCCGAAGTCCAGGGTGGCGAGCACGGCGACCGGCCCCCAGGCGTTGGGCAGGATGTGCCGCCACAACGTCTGCAACCAGCTCGCGCCGCCCAAGCGGGCGGCCTCCACGTAGGGCAGGGTCTTCACCCGCAACACCTCGGCACGGGTGGTGCGGGCAAAACCGGGAATGATCCCTACACCCACGGCAAGGGCTACCGGCAAGGTGCCGAAGCCGATGGCGGTGACGATGGCCAGCGCCAGCAGCAAGCCAGGCAGGGCCAGCAGCACGTCGATCACGCGCATGATCAGCGCATCCACGCGGCCCCCGGCGAACCCCGACAGCACGCCCAGGCTCAAGCCGCCGAGCAGGGCCAGGCCAACCGCCAGCAGCGCTGCCTGAATCGACAGGCTGGCGCCGTGGATCACGCGGGTATACAGGTCGCGGCCCAGCTCGTCGGTGCCGAACCAATGGGTGGCGTTGGGCGCGGTGAGCTTGGCCAGCGGCGCCGTGGCATTGGGGTCGAAGCCGCTCAGCACGCCCGGTGCCAGCGCAGCCAGCAAAGCAAAGGCGACTACCAGCGCGGCCAGCATGAAGCCGGGCCGGCGCAACAGGGGACGTGAAGCGCTGAGCAGGCGTGACCAGCGATTGCGCCGTCGCCATGGCGTGGTGGCCTCCACTGGCAATGGCGCGGATGGCGTCGTAGCCGGCAAGCGTTGTATCGACGGCGAGCCGAACCGACGGTCGAGGTTGTGCACGGCGTTGGATGAAGGCATGAGCGGAATCCTTGGCAGGCCTAGGCCGCACTGGGCGCACGGGGCGCGTGGGTGATACGGGGGTCGAACATCGGGTAGAGCAGGTCCACCAACAGGTTCACCACCACGAAAGCGGCCGCGGAGATGGCGACGATCGCCAGCACCACCGGAATGTCCTGGCGCAGTACGGCTTCCTGGGCCAAGCGCCCGACACCGTTGCGGCTGAAGATGGTTTCCACCAGCACCGCACCCGACACGGTGTTGCCGACCTGCAGGCCGAACAGCGTGAGAATCGGCAGCGCCGCGTTCTTCAGGCCGTGGCGGTACTGCACCTGGGCGCGGCTCAGACCCTTGGCGTAGGCCGTGGTGATGTAGGGCTCGCGCCACACCTGCTGAAATCCGCGTTGCAGCACCTGGGCATACACCGCTGCGCTGGGGATCGCCAGGGTGATGGCCGGCAGCACCAGGCTGTCCAGGCCCTGACTGCCGGTGGCGGGGAACCAGCCCAGGCCGAAGGCGAACACCTGGATCAGTAGCAGGCCCAGCCAGAACACCGGCACTGAGAACCCCAGCGACGGCAGGCGCGCCATGGCCGATTGCAAGGGTTGCCAGCGCACGTAGGCGGTCAGGTAGGCCAGGCCGATGCCGCCGATCAACGACAGCACGATGGCCGAACCGGCCAGGGTCAGGGTTTGTGGCAGGCGCTCGGCCAGCAGCGCAGTCACGGGCCGGTTGAGCGACAGCGACTGACCGAAGTCACCGTGCAGGGCCCGCCAGAGCAGATGCCCGTACTGCTCGAACAGGCCGCGATCCAGCCCGTAGTAGGCACGTGCCTTGGCCAGGTCCGCTGGCGACAGCGCATCGACTTCCAGGCCCGAGGCGCTGAGCATGATCGACAGCGTATCGCCGGGCAGCAGGTAGAGGATGAAGTAGGTGATGGTGTAGGCGCCCCATAGCACCAGCAGCGCCTGGCCGACACGCCCCAGCAGGTAACGGTTCATGGCGTGCCGACCTCGATGTCACCGAGGAAGGCGAAGCCTTCTGCGGTCCAGTGGAAGTTCTTCACCCGAGCCGCCGTGGCTGCCTGCCAGACACGCTCGTAGATCGGGATGGCCGAGGCCTCGTCCACCAGCAGGTCCTGCAGATCGCCGTAGGCCTTGGCGCGTTGCTCGGCTCGAGTGGCAGTGATGCCAGCGTCGAACAGCGCGGTCGCCCGGTTCAGGGTCGCCGGTTCGTAGGTATTGGTGGCCAGGGTCGAGCTGTTGGCGCTGCGCGGATCGAGAATGGTCTGCAGAATGATCGGATCGGCGCGGGTCATGTAGGTGGACGTCAGGTCGTAGTTGCCCTGGGCATTGGCGGCGGTCCATTCGGCGCGGGTCACCACGTTGAGTTTCAGGTCGATACCCACCTTGCGCAGTTGATCCTGCACCAGCACATCGCCGGCCGTTTCACTGCCGTTGATGTTGTAGGCCAGGCTCAGGCGCTTGCCGTCCTTGTGTCGATAGCCATCGGCAGCCGGTGCCCAGCCTGCCTCGTCCAGCAAGCGTGCGGCGCCGACAGCGTCGTAGCCAAGCTTGGCGCCCTGGGCCTTGAAGTACGGCGTGGTGCTGTCGTACACACCGTTGACGACGGGGAAATCGGCGTTGTACACGGTGCTGGCGTAGCTCTTGCGGTCGATGGCCTTGAGCAGTGCCTGGCGCACTTTCCTGTCGGCCAGTACACGGCCGTTGCGGGTGTTGGGGTAGAGGTTCAACGCGGGGCCGGGCAAGGCGCGGCTCTGAATGGTAGCGCCCTTGCTTTGGTACAGCTTGAGGTCGACCTCCGAGAACGGATTGCGCGGCCACAGCACATCGACCTTGCCCTGCAGGAACAATCCGTTACGTACGCTTTCCTCGGCGATGTAGCTGATTTCCACGGCATCCAGATGGGCGTCGGCCTTGTTCTTCATGTTCGCCGACGCCCAGTGGTAGCCCGGTCGACGGGTCAGTCGGGCGCCGCTCTCCGGCGTGTAGTGCTCGAGTACGAACGGCCCGGTGCCGATGATCTGGCCGAGCGAGCGCTGCTTGGCGGTCAACTGGTAGGAGGCAGGTGCAAGAATCGCCAGGTTGGTGGTGGACGTGGCCTGCAGGAAGCCGGCGTTGGGTCGTGACAGCACCAGTTTGACGGTGAAGTCGTCGAGCACTTCGGCATGGTCGTAGCCGGCCAGGTAGGTTGCGCCGAAGGTCGCCGGCAGCTCCTGGGCGAATGCCTTGTCGCTGTCGAACGCGGCCTTCACTGCCTGGGCGTCGAAGCGCTCGCCGTTGCTGAAGGTGACGTCGTCACGCAGTTGGAAGGTGTAGCTCAAGGCATCGTCGCTGATGTCCCAGCTCTTGGCCAGCCAGGGAATGATCTTGCCGGTGTCCGGGTCCTGGTCGGTCAGTGATTCGGCGACGTTGCGCAGCAGCACGCGATGTTCGAGCCAGTAGACCTGGAACGGGTCGACGCTGACCAGGGTGGTGTTGTCGCCGAAGAAGGCGATCTTGAGGGTCTTGTCGGCGTGTTCGGGGGCCGAGGGCGAGCAGCCCGCCAGTGTTGCGAGCAGTATGCCCAGTGCCAGCAGGCGGGGGCGTTGGGGCAGGTTCGAAGCCGATGGGTGGGTTGGGTGGGGCATGGGTGAGGGTCCTTTGTAGTGCTGTGATCGGCTTGGGTTTGGGGTGGGGGCGTTCGCGGGCAGAGCCCCGCTCCCACAGAGGTTGGTGGTGCCTGTGGGAACGGGGCGGGCGGCAAGTTCTCTGTGGGAGCGGGGCTCTGCCCGCGAATGGCCCCACTTCGATTCAGGTAGCGAGCGCTCGTGGTCTGTTGGCTTGCGGCAAGGGTCCATCGGCCACCTGAGGCGGGCCTGCTTCCACGCCCAGCAGCCCCAACAGGCGTCGGCGAATGGCATTGAAGGCCGGTGTGCCTTTTTCCCGAGGGCGATCCAGGCCAATGGGCAGCGCTTCGGCAATGCGCCCGTTCTTGAGCACGATGATGCGATCGGCCAGCAGGATCGCTTCCTCGACATCGTGGGTGACCAGCAGCACTGCAGGCCCGTGGGCACGCCATAGGTCGATGATCAACTGATGCATGCGAATGCGGGTCAGCGCATCGAGGGCGGCGAACGGTTCGTCCAGCAGCAGCAGGCGAGGCTCGCGCACCAGGCTGCGGGCCAATGCCACGCGCTGGGCTTCACCCCCGGACAAGGTGGCGGGAAAGGCATCGAGCCGATGCGCCAAACCCACTTCGGTCAGCGCCTTGACCGCACGCTCGCGGGCCTGGGGGGTGCGCACGCCCAAGGTGACGTTCTTCCACACGCGCTTCCACGGCATCAGGCGCGGTTCCTGGAACACCGCCGAGCGGGCCGCAGGCACCAGCAGCCGGCCACCTTCGATCGGGTCGAGCCCGGCCAGCGAGCGCAGCAGGGTGGTCTTGCCCGAGCCGCTGGCGCCCAGCAGGGCAACGAACTCGCCGGGCGCGATGTCCAGGTTCAAGCCGTCGATGACGCGGTTGGTGCCGAACTGACGCACCACGTTCTGCAGGCTGACGGCGGGTTGTGGGTGCAACGGGCGGGTGACGTTGTGTGCGGTCATGGGATCAGCTCTTCACGAAGGAGGGGCGCCAGGCCAGGGCGTAGTGCTCCAGGGCGCGGATGATGCCGTCGATCAGCAGCCCCAGCAGGCTGTACACCAGCAGGCAGATGACGATGATGTCGGTGCGCATGAAGTCGCGCGCGTCGCTGGCCAGGAAGCCGATGCCGGAGGTGGCGTTGATCTGCTCGACGAACACCAACGCCAGCCAGGAGATCGCCAGCGAATAGCGCAGGCCGACGAAGAACGACGGCAGCGCGCCGGGCAATATCACGTGCCAGACCAGTTCGCGACGGTTCAGCCCCAGGGTGTTGCCGGCTTCGATCAGCTTGGGGTCGATGCTGCGGATGCCGGCGAACAGGTTCAGGTACACCGGAAAGGTGGTGCCCATGACGATCAGCGCGACCTTGGTGAATTCGCCGATGCCGAACCACAGAATGAACAGTGGCACCAGCGCCAGTGAGGGTACGGTGCGCAGCATCTGCATGGGTGAGTCGAGCAGCACTTCGCCACGCCGCGAAAGGCCGGTGAGCAGGGCCGCAGCGGTGCCGATGAACACACCAATGGCCAGGCCCGACACCGCGCGCTGCAGGGATATCAGCAGATGCGCCGGGAGCTCGCCGCTGATGGTCAGCGCCCAGAACGTCACACCGATGCTCGACGGCGCGGCGATGATACGCGGCGGGATCAGCCCGACCCGCGAGGCCAGCTCCCAGAGCACCAGGATCGCCAGCGGGCTCAGCAGCCTGAGTACGAAGCCTGGCACCTGCACGCCGCGCCGGGATGCGCTGGGCGTGACTTCGAGCATGTGGATGGGCGCCCTGGCGATCGGCGCAGAGGCGATTTCAGGTGGCATAGTCTTGGCCCTCGCGATCGAGCTGACGGATCAGGGCGTCCCAGTGCAGTTGGATCTTGGGGTTGTCGCCGCTGGCCGCACTGGCGGATTGCTGATGCACCTTGTCGATGGCCGCCTGCGGCGCCAGCAGCAGGTCGGTATTGCCGCCGGCCTGGGCGGCGATCTGGATGTTGCAGGCCCGCTCCAGCCCATGCAGTTCGCGGAAGGCATGTTCGACACTGACGCCTCCGGTCAACAGGCCGTGGTTGCGCAGGATCAGGATGTTGCTGTTGCCCAGGTTGCGAACCAGGCGCGTCTGTTCGTCCAGGTCCAGGGCTATGCCTTCATAACCGTGGTAGGCGACGCGGCTGTAGTAGAGCAATGCGTGCTGGGACAACGGCAGCAAGCCGTTGCGCTGGGCCGACACTGCAGCACCATCGCGGGTATGGGTGTGCAACACGGCTTTGAGGTCGGGGCGTGCGCGGTGGATGGCGCTGTGGATCACGTAGCCGGCGTGGTTGATGCCCAGCCCCAGTGGATCGTCGATCAGCTCGCCGTCGATATCCACCTTGACCAGATTGGATGCGGTGATTTCATCGAACAGCAGGCCGAAGGCGTTGATCAGGAAGTGCTCCTGATCACCCGGCACGCGGGCCGAGAAGTGCGTGTAGATATGGTCGGTCCAGCGCAGTTGCGCGGCCAGGCGATAGGCGGCCGCGAGCTTGACGCGCACCTCCCATTCCTGCGGCGTGACACGCTGGCGCAGCGTGGGCGTGGAATCGTGCAGAACGGACAACGAAGTCATCGGGTCTCTCCTGAAAAACGTGCGTGCCGGCGGCGACGGCACATGAGTGCGATCGCCGCTCGGTCCGGTTTCATCAGGTCCCGAGCAGCCAGTGATGTAGGGGCGTTGCGGTGTCAGATCACCTTGAAGCCGTGGGTGCCGTCCCTGGCCAGTTGCTCGACCAGGCCGAACTCCCAATCCAGGTAGCCTTGCATGGCTTGGCGAGGGTTGTCGGTGCCCTCGTAGGGGCGCCGGTAGCGGTCGCTGCGGGGCACGGCCAGATGGCGTTCGCCGGCTTCCACCGGCAGGCCCTGGGCCACCCAGGCGGCGTTGCCACCTTCGAGGAGGAACACCGGTTTGCCGGTCAACGCCTGCAGATCGGCCACCGCGAAGCGTGCCAGCAGGCCGCTGCCGCAGGTCACCACGTAGCGTTCGGCCACGGGTACGTTCTCCAGGGCCTGGGGCAATTGCGCGCGCAGTGCCCAATGGGCACCGGCGATATGACGTTGCACGTGGTTGGCGCTGCTGGTGAAGTCGAACACCTGGGTGTTGCCCTCGCGTTGCCACCGAGCGAGCGTTGCCGGGCTGATCGTCTCGGCTTCCGGCAGGGTCGGCAGGGGCGTCTGCCAGGCGCCGTCGGCAGTGAAATCGCTGGACTGTGCATCGTCCAGCACGAACACGTCCCAACCCATCTGGGCCAGCCACGACGCGCTCATGTTGGCGCGTACGCCGTCGTCGTCCACCAGCACCAGCCGCGCACCGCGCACGCTGGCGAAATGATCGGTTTCCTGCACCAACTGGCCGCCCGGGGTAGAGCGCGCCGCAGGCAGGTGCCCGGCCGCGTATTCTTCCGGGGTGCGCACGTCGAACACATAGGTGGTGCGGCCCTGTTCGGTTTGCCAGCGGGCCAGCGCTGCAAGCGTCGCGCGTTGCACACCGGCCCTGTCCGCGACCGCGCGTGCCGACTGCGCCGCTGCCGCGCGGGTGTGCTCGGCGACTTCGCCGAAGCGACGTTGCTGGCCATGTTCCAGTGCCTGACCGGCGAGTGTCCAGCCAATGGTGCCGTTGCGCAGCGCCGACACCGGGTTGGGAATGCCCGCATTGACCAGCGACTGCGTGCCGATAATGCTCCGGGTGCGACCGGCGCAGTTGACGATCACTCGGGTCTGCGGATCGGGCGCGAGTTCGCGGATGCGCAGCACCAGTTCGGCGCCTGGCACACTGATGCCGCCCGGAATGCTCATGGTCTGGTATTCGTCGAAGCGTCGTGCGTCGACCACCACCACGTCGGCCCGGCTGTCGAGCAGGGCCTGCACGTCCTCGGCCGCCAGTGACGGTGTATGCAGCAGGCTTTCGACCAGCTCGCCGAAGGCCTTGCTCGGTACGTTGACGTCGCGAAACAGCTCGCCGCCTGCATCGTGCCAGCCGGCAAGCCCGCCTTGCAGCAGCGCCACATCGGTATAACCGAGCGCTTGCAAGCGTTGCGCGGCCACGGCGGCAAGGCCTTCGCCGTCGTCATAGACGGTGATGGCCGTATCGCGGCGCGGTACCCGGGCGTAGATGTCCAGTTCCAGCCGGGACAGGGGGATATTGGCGGCGAACAGCGGGTGAGCCTCGGCGAAAGGCGCCTCTTCGCGGACATCGATCAATGCCACTTCCTGGCCGTCCAGCAGTGCCTGGCGCAAGGTGGAGTAGGGGCGTACGGCAATCTGGCTCATGCGGGTGAACTCTCTTTTGGCGGGCGCTCTTTGGACAAGTCCCAGAAATTGGGGATGCCGGCATTGGAATAACCGGAAATGAATGGCTTTTCTTCGCCGCTTTCGCTGTACACAGCGCGCGCTACCGCGCCGATATTGGCGCCGTAGACATGGATGCTGATGGACACCCGATCGTGGAAGGCATTGCTGACTTGATGGATGTCGCCGATGTTGGGTGATACCGCTTCGACCTGGCCCGGCCCGAGGCGGATCGGCGCGCCGTCGGGCACCAGGCGCCCATCGGCTTCGCGGCTGAAGCCTTGGGAAAACTCGGCACCGCGCAACATGCCGATCAGGCCCCAGACGCGATGGTCATGGATCGGTGTGCTCTGCCCAGGGCCCCAGATGAAGCTCACCACGGAAAAGCGCTGGCGGGCGTCGGCGTGCAGCAGGAATTGCTGGTAGCGTTGCGGATCGGGCTGGGCAGCGATGGCCGGCAGCCAGTCGTCGTGGCTGACCAGCCGCTGCAGCAGCACTGCGCCTTGTTCCAGCACCGCCGGCTCGCTGGGTTCGCGATCCAGCAACTCGGCCAGGTCGCCGACGAACTGGCGAAAGCGGTCATAGCGCAGTGGATGAGTCATTTCAGTAGCCCTCGAACAGATTCGTTATTACCCTAGCAAAGGGATTAAGCTTCCCGAAATTCAATTTGTTCATAAGCTAATATGCGAAAAGCGAATGAAGATAGATGACATCCAAGCGTTCCTGGCAGTCGTGCGCCTGCAGTCCCTGAGCGTGGCCGCCGAATCCCTGCAGCTGACTCAGTCCGCCGTCACCCGGCGCCTGCAAAGTCTCGAAGAGTCGCTGGGCGCAATTCTGCTCGACCGGCACACCAAGCCGATGAAACCCACGGCCATCGGCCTGCGCGTGTATGAACGCTGCCAGGGCGTGATGCGCGAGGTCGATTCGCTGCACGAGCTGGTGGCCGAAGACGCAGCGCCCTCCGGCACGCTGCGCCTCGGCGTGCCGCAGACGGTCGGTGACGCCGTGCTGCTCGATGCCCTGCAAGCCTTGAAGCAGCGCTTCGTCGATTTGCACGTGCAGGTTGCCCACGGCTGGGGTGGACAGCTGGTCCAGCGTATCCAGCACCGTGAGCTGGATGCGGCTGCGGCGTTGTTCCCGGCAGGCAAGGTGTTTCCCGACGGCGTGGTGGGTCACTCGCTGGCGCGCATGCCGCTGCTGGTGGTTGGAGCCAAGGGCCTGGATTTCGGCAAACGCTGCAAGCTGGCCGACTGCCAAGGCGAAGGTTGGGTGCTGAACCCCGACGGCTGTGGCTTTCGCGCTGGTCTCTCGCACGCCCTGGCCGAGCAGGGCCTGAGCCTGAAACTGAACCTGGAGACCTTCGGCACCGACCTGCAATTGGGCCTGGCGGCCAGCGGCATGGGCCTGGGTCTGGTCCCGGCACCGCTGTTGCAGCACAGTCGCCACCGCGAACAACTGCAGGTTCTGCAGGTGGCGGATTTCAAACCCATGGTCGACCTGTGGCTGGTGCATGCGGCGTTCGTCGGCAACCTGCAAGGCGCGATCAGGCTGTTCGGGGAAAGCGTGGCACAAGGGATGAATACGGACTGATGGAGCAAGATATGTGCGCGTTTCGCATATTAGGATATGCCTAAAATGATCTTTACTCATGTCCTTGAAGGTGCGTAGATTAGTCCACAACCACAGCGCTGCCGCTTCGAGTTGCGTTGCCGTGCACTTGTCCGACCGAGTTTCCGCCATGCCCCAGTTAGACCCCGACGCCCTTGCCGCGCTCACCGAACGAATGGCACTGCACGCCGAGCGCTACGACCGCAGTGGCGAGTTCCCCCATGACAACATCGACCACCTGCACAGCCTCGGCCTGCTCGCGCTGACCGTGCCCACGGCCTATGGCGGCGGCGGGGCCGACCTGGCAACAGCGCAGAAAGTGGTGGCCGCAGTCGCCAAGGGCGAGCCGGCGACGGCGTTGATCCTGGTCATGCAGTACCTGCAGCAGGCCCGCCTGCACCAGAGCGAGCGTTGGCCTCAGGCATGGAAGCAGCGCCTGGCGCTGGACGCCTTGGAAAGCGGGGCGCTGATCAATTCGCTGCGGGTCGAGCCCGAACTGGGCACGCCGGCCCGCGGCGGCCTGCCCAACACCGTGGCGCGACGTACCGCCGAGGGCTGGCGACTGAACGGCCGCAAGATCTATTCCACCGGCAGCCACGGCCTGACCTGGCTGCTGGTGTGGGCGCGCAGCGATGATGACGATCCGTTGGTGGGTTCCTGGCTGGTGCACCGAGACACCCCCGGAATCACCATCGAAGACACCTGGGACCACTTGGGCATGCGTGCCACGTGCAGCCACGATGTGGTCTTCGACGACGTGCTGGTGCCGTTCGACCAGGCCGTCAGCGTGAGTCCGGCCAGCACGCCGCAGCCGGAACTGGACGGCGAAGGCCTGCTGTGGATGGCGGTGCTGATGTCCAGTGTCTACGACGGCGTGGCCCAGGCCGCACGTGATTCGTTCATCGATTGGCTGCAGCACCGCGTACCGGCCAATCTCGGTGCCGCCCTGGCGACGCTGCCGCGCTTCCAGGAACGGGTCGGCGAGATCGACAGCCTGCTGCTGGCCAACCAGGCCCTGTTGCAATCGGCCGCCGAAGGCCGCCTGCCCGCCGAGCGCTGGCCCGCCATCAAGTACCTGGTGTGCAACCAGGCCATACGCGCGGTGACCCTGGCCATCGAAGCCGGCGGCAACCCGGCGCTGGACCGTCGCAACGCGCTGGAAAGGCACTACCGCAACGTGCTCTGCGCGCGCATTCACACGCCTCAGGATGACAGCGCCCTGGTTGCAATAGGGCGTCAGGCACTGGCGCTCTGACACCCATCAACGAGCTCACGAAATTTTCATGTGCCGCTGATTACAGTGGCGTCCCTTGTTGGGGAGTAGCCTGCTCTGGACCTCGGTCCAGCGCGTTCGTGTCAACATTCTCGGCTGCCTGCCGTGGCACGAACACCTTGTGGTTGGTGAGACCAATGATGCATCCATGCCTAAAGCCGGGCGTGTGGTCGCGTCGTTGACTCATAGCCCGGCTGGATCTTCGACCGTGAACCCCATTTCCATCATCTTCGTCGCCCTGGCGATGTCCACCGACGCCTTCGCCGCCGCCATCGGCAAAGGCGCGACACTGCACAAACCGCGATTCACGGAAGCACTTCGTACGGGTGTCATCTTCGGTGCTATAGAGACCATCACCCCCTTGATAGGGTGGTTCATAGGCCAGGCGGCGACTGAGTACGTTCAAGACTTCGACCACTGGATCGCCTTCGTGCTATTGGTGGGACTTGGGCTGCACATGATTTACAACGGCGTCAAGGATGAAGCCCCTGAAGAAGACAAGCCGCAACAGCATTCCTTTGCCATTCTGGCCGTCACCGCCTTTGCCACCAGCATCGATGCTCTTGCGGTTGGCGTAGGCCTGGCCTTCGTCGACGTGAACATCTGGATTGCAGCCGCCGCCATCGGCGTGGCGACCACGGTCATGGTCACGATCGGCGTGATGCTGGGTCGGGTACTGGGCGTCGTGGTGGGCAAGCGCGCGGAAATCGTGGGCGGCATCGTGTTGATGCTGGTCGGTGCGGTGATTCTCTACGAGCATTTGTCTGCGGCGTAATCGGAGCAGTGGACTGCTCATGGGCTGCGTTTTCCGGCCCGGTTGGCGGCGGCAGGTGAGGGGCCGCCGCACAGATCCTGGGAGTGCGTCGTTGGATTACTCGCCCGGCGCCCACACCTCCACGTTCACCGCATCGATCCGCTTGGGAATCAGCTTCTCGTCGTGAAAGGCATCGGCGATCTTCTGCTGCTCGGCCAATCCTTCGCGGGTGACGGGCTGCACATCGTAGCTGCGGCGGGCGTTCGCCTGCTGCACCACTGCCGGGTCAAGATTGCCCCAGAGCGGACCCAGAATCGCGGCGGCGTCGGCCGGGTTCGCCTTGACCCATTTGCCAGTTTCGGCCAAGTCGTCGAACACCGTTTTCAGGATCGCCGGGTTGGCCTTCGCATAAGGCGTGCCTGCCAGATAGTAGCGCTTGTACGAGGCCAGGTTTTCGCTGCCCGCCAGTACGCGGGTAGGTTGGTGCTGCTGCGCGGCACTGAGGAACGGTTCCCACGCCACCCAGGCATCCACCTTCTGGTTTTCGAAGGCGGCGCGACCGTCGGCGATGGTCAGGTAGGCCGGCTTGATGTCAGTGAACGTCAGATCACCCTTGCGCAAGGCCGCCAGCAGCAGGTAGTGAGCCCCTGCCGCCTTGGTGACTGCTACGGTATGGCCACGCAGGTCTGCCAGCGATTTGAGCGGCGAGTCCTGCCGCACCAGAATCGCCTGGGCCTGCGGTGAAGCCGATTCGGACGCGTAGTAGGTGAGCTTGCCGCCGGCAGCTTGAGCGAACACCGGCACCGTGTCGGCAACGTCTGCCGACAGGTCGACGTTGCCGACGTTAAGCGCTTCGAGCAGCGGCTGGCCACTGGCAAATTCGTGCCAGCTGACGCGCACGCCTTTGTCTGCCAGTTGCTTCTCCAGCGTACCTTGCTGCTTGAGCAGCACCATCAGCGTCGAGGACTTCTGGTAACCGATGCGCAGCTGGGTTTCTGCCGCTGCCGAAAAGCTGAAGGCAACGCCGAGCGCAACGCTGAGGCTGGCGGCAAGCAGGTGCCGCGGGGTGAAGAGGGTGGACATGGTTTCAAGTCTCGTCTCCGACGCATCCGCGGGGCGCGGTCGGCTCGAAGAGAACGGGGAAGGGCATGCCGGTGATCCGGTGAAGCGACTATAGAAGAACAGTTCAACGCACGGTAATGGCGTTTAGTTATCAGCTTATGCAGCCTCACCGGCCAAACTGATTCGCACTGCACTTCACCCGCCGGTTCTTTATCGATGCGAAAGGTTCTCAGTAGGCGCCTGTCATCTTCGCATATACAAATTTCTCTTTTAAAAACATACA
The DNA here is from genome assembly GCF_014842725.1 of Pseudomonas sp. CFBP 13602. Lineage (NCBI taxonomy): Bacteria > Pseudomonadati > Pseudomonadota > Gammaproteobacteria > Pseudomonadales > Pseudomonadaceae > Pseudomonas > Pseudomonas sp. CFBP 13602. Next base: position 13,679 of record NZ_JACYVT010000009.1, read on the forward strand.
CGTACCTATCACTTCTGTCAGGCGACGTCCAAGGAAACATTACCTAGTGTGGCGGCTTCACTGCGCAGCCCGTTCGCGGGCCTGCGCCGAACAGCCAAGGTAGATAGCCATGAAAGATGAAACGCCGGCGGAACGTACCCTATCCGCACATTTGAAGAATATCGCCGTCAATGCCGAACAGCACCAGACCCTGTCCAAGGTTCAAGGCTGCACGGCAATGGAGATCGCTCAAGGCAGCGTCGACGACCTGATCAAGCTCGGCAAGGGTTTTGACGTAGATCAAGCGCAAGCCTTGCATCAGCGCGCCAGCTCGGTGGCCGTGCTCGCAGCGCGACAGATGCGCGAACAACGCCTCAAGGCCAGCGAGCCGGCTTCGGCGGCCATGGCCCGCAGCGGCGTCCGTGCGCTGGTCGACGGCCCCAGCTTCGAAAGCCAGTTCACCCCCAGTTGGTCGAGCAACTGCATGCCCGGCGCTATCGAGGCAACCTCCTCGCCTGCGGCTTATCTGACCAGTCTTTACCGTCTTGCCACCCAGACCATCGAGCCTCTGGCAATCGAAGGTGAAGCCATCACGCTGGCCAAGCGTCGTCCCGATCTGGTTGACCTGACCTTGGACCCGGTGAGCCTGGAGCGCGTCGAGCCGACTGTAGTGATCGTCAATGAGATTCTCGAGCGCGCCGCGCGCGAGTTTCTGGACGGCCGCAACCGCAGCGAAGAAGCGGTAGACGATGTACTGCTGGCCACCCGTTATCCTTTCCAGTTGCCGTATGAGCGGTATCAGGCGCAGATCAACCATGTGCTGCAGCGCAAGCGCTACCAACTGGGTGACGTGGTTCGACAACTCGATCCCAAGTTCCCCTATTTCAAGGAGCAAGGGTTGCATTCGGCGGCCTCCGACGATGCCCTGCAACTGGACGCCGCGTTTGGCCCCGAGCAGCGCGCGCTGCTGCTGGAAGCGCCTTATTTTCCGCTGACGAACCTGGCCCGCAAGGCCCCAGGCCTCCAGCGTCAGGCAGCCATGGCCGTGGCTCAGGCCAGCTTCTACAACCGTCACTACGGTGTTGCCAACGCCGAGCCGCTGGTGGATATCCCTACCTTCTGCAAGCGCACGGGCATCAACCAGGCGCAACTGGAAGACCTGCTGTCCATTGAAACGCGCGCACCGGTGGCTTCGCCCAATGTGGCCGGGTTGGCGCCGGCATCGCCTGCCGTGGTCGGTTCCAGCTACATCAACGCGGGTACCGCGCCGACCTTGGGCGTGGTCAGTGAGGGTGGGGCGATGCACCGTTTCATCGGCCACACCGATGGCCATTTCGACCGCCTGCAACGCATCATTCGTCTGTCGCGCTGGATGGAGCTGAGCTTCGCCGACATCGATCTGCTGCTATCGGCAGCCTTCAAGACCGAGCACGGCAAGACCCCGCACGCTTTTCAGATCACCGAAAACACCCTGCGCATGCTGGGTCTGTTTCGCCAACTGCAGCGCGATTTCAAGGTAACCGCTGAAGACTTTTCGGCGCTCGTTCATGGCGTAGGCCTGTATGCGTGCGGCAGTGACACGCCGCAGTTCGATCGCATTTTCAATGCCAGCGGCCTGTTTGAAACGCCGTTGTGTCTGGACGACAGCGTATTTCCAATCGTCCCGGCGACGGAGAATCAGTACCGCAAGGTCGATCATCTGTGCAGCGCGCTGGGCATCAGTTTCGAAACCTACGTCTATATCGCTCGCTACATCGCTCAGGGGCTCCACAGTCAGGGCAACGAAAGCATGGCTGACTTCGATATCAACAGCTTGCGGTGGTCCCACGCTGTAGTCTCGGCGTTCTACCGCCTGGTGAAGCTGCCACGCTATCTGGGCATTTCGAGTATCGAGGCGATTGCCTTGCTGCAATTGATCAACCAGAGCGCCAACCAGTACATCAACCGCCTGGCGCAGCCCCGGCTTGCTGTGCATCAGCACTCGGAAACGACTGACACCCTGAGTGTGATCCAGTCCTTGGCCGATGTGATCAAGTGGTGCAACACGCATCAGTTGTCGGTCAACTGGTTGTATCAGCAGGTCATGCCACTGACTCCCGTTGCGGCAGCGACCGAGCACGAGATCGATCTGCTCAAGCAGATTCAATCACGTATGGGAGCGGTATTGGTCAGCCAGGCGACCTTCGTCGAAGCAGGTGCACCGCAGTATTCAGCGGGTGATGCGCCAACTGCGATTGACTGGCTGGCTGAATTCGAAGCGCTCGTTTCCGGTGACGGCCTGATCATTGATCGCAGCATCATGGCCCCCGAGTACGAGGACGAAGCCTACTATACCGAGCGGCTGCTGGAGCTGATCGATCGCGTGATGAGCCGCCATGGCGTCACAGCGATCTCCGACCTGCGCATCAAACTGTTCAGTGTGGTGATGGACGCCCGTGCCGCTCAGCAGAGCCTGGTTTGGGAATGCCTGGCCAGCACCTTGAAGGTGACTGCCGAGCAGTGCCGCGAGCTGCTGCTGTGGGCGCGTGGCACGACCTATCAGTTGCTTGCCGAAGTACTGCGGGTGTTCGCCATCGAGGGGGGCGCCGGTGTCGCGGTGCCCGTGGGCGATGAAGTGCTGACCATCCTGGCACGTCTGGCCCGCCGGGCAGCGATCGCGCAACAGCTGAACGTCAGCGCCATGGCCTTGCGCAGTTTTGTGCGTAACCCTGAGTGGTTCGGCCGCCCGGCGCAAGTTCGCCGAACCAGATCCGCCACCTGGTCGATCGACGACATCGGCTTTGCAGACCTCTACAGCCTGGTGCAGTACCAGCGAGTGGTGAAATTCAGCCGTCGCGGTGAGCAGGAGTTGCTCGACTACCTACAGCTGGTGAACAGCCTGCCCCAAGAGCTCAGCGATGCCGATGCCGAACTTGTGCGCGAAGATGCTGCGGGCAAGATCGCCGGATTTATCGGCTTCGGCACTCGCGACATTCTGCAAACAGCCGCGCTGTTGGCTGACAACGGGATTCTGCTGACGGTGCTGGAACTGGATCACCTGATCCGTATTCGCGAGTTCTGTAACGAGCTGCAATTGGGCACCACGGCAGTGGTCGACTTGAGTCGGCTGCGCAGCGACAGTTCGCGCAACGACTACCGGGCCGCTGGCGAGGGTGCCTTGGCCAGCTTGACCGCCAGCCTGTCAGGTGAAGGCAAACAAGTGGAAGGTGAACTGGGGCAAAGCGAGTCTTCATGGATCATTGTCGACCGTGAGCTGTTGGTGGCCAGGACCGACGAGGTCGCACGCTTCACCATTACCGTCAGAAACTTCCTGGGCCAGCCGATGGGTGGTATTCGAGTCGCCTGGCGTACCAGCCTGGGCGAACTGCAATTACCCGCGATGACGGAAACCGACGCCAATGGCGAAATGACCGCGACCCTGATGGCTGGCGATGAGATGGGCACCGCTCAGGTCACCGCCACCTACGGCCTGGACCGGCAGATCCAGGCGCCGCTGGTGCGGATCGATTGCGATGAAAGCACCCTTGACTTCATCGAGGTGCCCCATTACCCGAATCCTGCCGAGGCGCTGGCGGGTGACCGTGAAGAAATCGAGTTTGCGGTGGAACTCGTGGATATGCATGGCAACGTGGGTCGCGATCGTGTGGTGCAGTGGGAGACGGACCTAGGTCAATTCCAGCGTCCGCAGACGCGCACCAATAGCGAAGGCCTGGCGTATGCGACGTTGCACAGCAAGCCGTCGGGTCCGGCCAGCGTAGTAGCGGTGTTCGAGTTCAACGGTAACGAGCACGCGTTTCAACCCGTCAGGTTCCTGGAACAGCCTTACTTTCAATACATACGCTTCGCGAGCGCCATCGCGGCGACCCAGCCGGTAGAGGTCACTTGCCGCATTATCAACCTGGATGAAACGCCTGTAATCGGCGCCACAGTGACTTGGGGTTGCACCGTCGGCGGCTTTGATCAGCAAGCTACGAGCATCACCGATGGGCAGGGTATTGCCCGCATCAATTTCACCGCAGCCCAGGCAGGGTCCGTGATAGTGAGCGTTGATGCCACTGTGTCGGACACCCAATTGCGCCCCCTCGCCAGTGCTGCGACGCCTATCTTCGAGCTGCCAAGACTGGTCGAACATGCACCATTGGAGCAGATTTTCGGCATCGGCCAGTCACGCCCAGCGCAGTTCCGTGTACGCCTGGAGCCAGCATTGAGCCGCTACCCCGTGACGTGGCACCAAGGCAGTAGGGAGCTCGGAACCAGCTACACCGATAGTCAAGGTTGGACCGCATTCGAATATCGCTTCGCGGCGGGTGATCACGGCCAGAAAGTGGTGACAGCGCGAACCATTGGGGTAAACAACGCGGCTGATTTCGCAGTCGCAGTCATGCACGCTCACGAATCTTTACAAGTGTCGTCGCTGGGTGAAACGGGTGATCTGTTGAATCATTCTGATGGCAGCTCGTTCGTCATAGGGCGTGGTGGGCAGGGAGCATTGAGCGTACGTGCTGTCCGTGGGGATATCGGCGATGATCGTGCATGGGTGCAATGGAGCTTGGTTGGCGGCGCTGCCGACATGCAAGGAATTGTCATTTCACCTGCAGCGGGCGAGAAAGCCTATGCCGATGAGCAAGGGCACATGCATTTTGATTTCAATGGGGAGTACGCCGATTTCAAAGAAGGTGGTGCAGCGGATAACGTGCTTGTCTTGAGATTCGAGAGCAATTTGGGTGTCATTGAAACCCGAGAAGTGCATGTGAAGGAGATCGTGACACTTGGCATCTTTCAAGCTTGGAGGCAGCATGACTACCTAAATACCCACGGGCTCAGTGTCCAGCTGAACTCGCAAAGTGGACGTCCGCTGATAGGCGGCACGGTGCACTTCAGGCAAACGGATGGAAACCCCCCGGAAAGACCTCTATTACCAAACAGTGCTGGGGGCTGTGCTTACAGAGGAATCTATACCAGTAATAACCGCTGGGATAACACGCTTACTGTACGCCCGGATACCTGCGCGGTGTTCAGGGACGGAATGAACACTGTTGATCATGTGAACTTTGTTATCCCCGAAGACCGGCGAAATCTGCCGGCGGCGTTCAGAACTGTGGCCAGTAGCAGTGATTCACGCGTACGGTTCGAAGGAAACATTGCTTATGTTCCCAAACGCGCCGAAGTGCCGATGACGGTCAGGGTTCTGTACGGTAACGAACCCGTGCTGGCTATAACTCCTGCTGGCTATAGGGTCGTCTCGACACCTGGAACCTGCGGCCCGGATGGCTACATGGAATTGATGCTGTCCGAGACTCAAACCAGTCCGTACAGCGTGATGGACAATTTCGTAGGCTACGAAATCATGAAGATCATTCCGGAATAAAAGTGTCTGGTTGATCAATTGTATTGCCCTTATTATCGAGATATTATCGTGACCGAGTTCACTGCTGCTCTATTTTCCGCACACCGCGACGCACTGGTCGCCTATTACCTAGGCCAAATAGTTCCGGAACACCCCGTGCCCGGCGCTCGCCGTCTGGAAACCCCTGAGGACTTGTACGAATACCTGCTTATCGACAACCAGGTCAATGCCCCTGTCGATACCAGCCGTATCGCCATGGGCATGGCCAGTCTTCAGCAATACATTCATGCCATCTACAATGGGATGGAGCCTGGCTATCGTGGAATTTTCGACAAGCAGGCGCAGCAACTCTGGCGCGAAAGCAAGAGTGAGTACGCTATCTGGGCGGGTAATCAGATGTTGCAGGATTACCCCGAGAACTACATCGAACCCACACTACGTCTCAATCAGACGCAGGCATTCACGGAATTAACCAACGACATCAATCAGAGTCGTCCGTCCAAAGATTCCGTGCAGCACGCATTGCGGCACTACTTGAACAAGTTCGAACACTTGAGCAATCTGAACGTGGTGGCCGGCTATATTGATGGCGTGGACTTTCGTAATGCCGATTACTACTTTCTGGGGCGGCAGAACGTCGAGCCCTATCAGTATTTCTGGCGCAAGGCCCAGGTACGTTTTGGCGAGGCCACCGGCCAGGCCGAAGGTGACGATTACCTGAGCCCCACTGCCTGGAGCGAGTGGTTGCCGGTAAACATCCCTTCGGGAAGCGAGATCCTGCACATCAGGCCGCTACTACTGGACGGTCGTTTGTATGTCGCGTGGATCAGCCAGCAAGAAAAGATGCGCGAACGCCCCGACGGCGACGACGTGGTAGGTACCCACGAGTCCGTGCCAAGTTACAGTCTGAACGTTGCCTACCAAATGATTGATGGCAGTTGGTCGCCAGCCATGGTCACGGTGCTCATGGATAAGCGTAAATACGATCCAGACGCCGACTATTTCGTGGCCTTTGTCAGCGAGGCCGATCCAGACGACAAGAAAATTGTCTTTGCATATGGCGTGACCGATGCAGACCAGCCTGATTATGAAGGATTGATTTTCGATGCGCGGTTCAATGTGCTGTTTCACGATGTCGTGAACCACACTGGCGTCAGCGGTTATCTGGGAAAAATGCTCAATGCCTTGCAGCATTTCTCCAACGCAGATAATTCGTTGCAACATCCGCTGGCCAGCGACCGCTGGACCCACCCTGCAGTGACTCAAGGCTATGAAGAGGCTTATCATAAAGTTGGCGCTTTGAGTGGGTGGATGCGGTTGGTGACGTGGTTCTGCATCGATAAAGAAGGGCGCTACTGCCTGCGCGTTCGTGGTCAAGTCACTAAAGCCTTCATCAACGCCACGACAGAACGCCCGCATAACGCCCATTTAATTTTGAGCTGTTATGTCAGCGGGGTGCAAAAGGCGGGGGCAGAGTTCCGCGACATCGCCCTGAACGGCAATGCCTGGACGCCGGATGTCATGTTTGTGTTTGGCGCACAACCTGGGGACATTCCGTCCACGATCGACATCAGCTTTGGCGACGTGGCGAGCACACCTTCGCGGGATCATTATGTGGTCACGCTCAATGCCTTGCCCGAGGCTCGTCCCAAACTGCGTCACGAGGCGACTGGAGGGCAGTTTCTCGACTTGACCGCGCTGCGGCTGACTGGACTGCAATACGTCCGCCTCAATACGCTGTTTGCCCGAGACCTGGTTGCCAAGGCAAACGTGTCGGTAGATGCCGTACTCAACTGGTCCACCCAGCATATGCAGGAACCGCCGCTTCCGGGTAGCACTGCGGTGAGCTACATGGACTTCCATGGCGCCAACGGACGATATTTCTGGGAGCTGTTTTTCCATGTGCCCCATGCGGTCGCCCAACGTCTGCACAACGAGTTCGATTTCTTCGGTGCCGAAGAGTGGCTCCACTACATCTTCAACCCGCAAGCCAAGATCAAGCCCACCCAGCCGCCCAGCCCCTTGTACTGGTCGGTGCGCCCTCTAGAGGAGGCCAGCAGTGGTGACTATGAAGTGGTCGGTATCACCGATCCCGACGCGATCTGCTATTCACATCCAGAGCACTACCGCAAGGCGATCTTTACCTTGTATGTGCGCAACCTCATGGCCTATGGCGATTCCCTGTACCGTCGCCTGACCCGCGACAGTTTGAACGAGGCGAAGTTGATGTACGTGCGTGCGCTCTCGTTGATGGGTAACAAACCGGACAACCGGATGGTCGGTCGCTGGGAACCTGTCAGCCTGGGCGTGGCTGCTGAAATGAACGGGCAAACGTTCGCACGCTACGAACATCCACTGAGCGCACGCTCGCTACCCGCCATACAGGGCGAGGATCGGCCGTGGTTCGAACTGCTCGACTCCGAACGTTTCCGCCTGCCGGTCAACACCCAGCTGCTGGATATCTGGGACGACATTGCGCGGCGACTCGAGAACCTGCGCAACAATCTGACCATCGACGGCAAGCCGCTGCTGTTGCCGCTCTATGCTCCGCCGGTGGACCCGAAAATGCTGCTGCGCGCGCAGAACAGCGCCAGTGGGCTGGTACAGCGCAGTGTCGGTGGCATGGCGCCGATTCCGCCGTATCGCTTCCGCGCGCTGCTGCCGCGGGTGCAGAATGCGGTGGAGACCCTGATTCGTTTCGGCGAGCAGGTACGCACTTACCGTGAGCTCAAGGATCGTGCCGAGCAGGAAGAACTGCAACAGTCCCACGTCCTGGAGCTGTCGCAGTTCGGGATCAAGCTGCAGGAATTGGCGATCGACCAAGCTGACGCAGGTCTGGTGGCATTGACCAGCAGTCGCCAGGTCATCAAGCAGCGCTTCGACTACTACTCAAAGCTGGCCGAAGAGAACGTTTCGTCGGCAGAGGAGCGGGCCAAGGACCTGAACTTGAAGTCCGCCATCGCCAGCGCAGGCACTCAGGCCCTGGAACGTGTCGCCGGCGCGGTGAACATGGGCTCGGTGATCGTCACGGCTGTGGGCGGTGGACACACCCGTGCCGGTTCGGCCGTCCAGGCTGTGGCCGTGGTTGCCGGAATGGCAGCCGATTCCATGCGTATCAATGGCGAGATGCTTTCCATCAACGAGCAATACCGGCGTCGCCTGGTCGAGTGGGAGTTTCAGCGCGACCAGGCGTCGGCCGAGCTGTCGGCGGTGGACAAGCAGATCAATACCCAGAAGCTGCAGATAGAATCCGCTCGTGAGCAACTGGCCCATGCCGTACGCAGCGAACAGCAGTCGCAGGACTACTATGCATTTCTGAAAACCCGCAGCACCAATGCCGGCCTGTACCAATGGCTGCTCAGTCAGCTGTCGACCTTTTACTTCCAGGCGTACGATGCGGTTGTCGCGTTGAGCCTGAATCTGGAAGCCTGCTGGCAGTATGAGCTGGGTGATTTCCAGACTCGATTCATCCAGCCCAACGTGTGGTTCGAAAACTACTTCGGCCTCACCGCCGGCGACGCGCTGAAGCTGCAACTGCTGCGCATGGAGGCGGCCTACCTGAAACGCAATGAACGGCGTCTGGAGCTGACCAAGACCGTTTCCCTCAAGTCTCTGTTCGAGAAGATAGGCAGCGAAGAGCGCTGGGAGATGGCGCTGACCCAGCTCAAGGAGCGCGGGGAACTGACGTTCGACCTTCACTGCTCGTTGTTCGACGGCGATTACCCGGGGCATTACCTGCGGCAGTTGGTCAGCGTCTCGGTATCACTGCCGGTTGTGGTCGGGCCCTATCAGCAGATCCATGGCGTGTTGACCCAAGTGTCCAGCAAAACCGTGACCAAGGCCGACCTGCGGGCGATGAATTCGCTGTACGGCCTGCCGGATGCGAACACCCAGCATATCCTGTTCAACCCCCGTGCCAGCCAAAGCATCGCCCTGTCCTCTGGCATGGACGATCACGGCCTGTTCATGCTCGACTTCAACGACGAGCGCTACCTGCCGTTCGAGGGAACTGGCGCGGTTTCCAGCTGGCAATTGAAATTCCCTCGCCACGATCGTGCGCCTCAAAGCGCAATGCTCGATACCTTGACTGACATCATCGTCAACCTGCGCTACACCGCAGTGGATGGTGGGCCAGGGTTCGCCAGTCAAGTGGAGGGTCTGCTGGAGCAGATGTGATCTGATCCCACCTGGCTGAAACGACAAAGGGGTCGCTCGATGAGCGACCCCTTTGTCGTTATGCATCCGGCGTCCAGTCAGTGGCGAGCTTCCTGCCCAGACATCGCCATCAATTGCTTCTCCTGATTCCAGTCGAAGGGTTCGTCGTTCTCCTCGGCTTCGAAACGGCGCTCTTCCAGCGCCTGGTACAGCGCGATTTCTTCGTCGGGCATGTAGTGCAGGCAGTCGCCGGCGAAGAACCACAGCAGGTCGCGCGGCACCAGGTGGGCGACCTGCGGGTAGCGGGTGATCACCTGGCACATGATGTCCTGGCCCAGGTACTGGCTTTCCACCGGGTCGACCGGCAGTTGCGCGCGCAGCTCATCGAAGCGCTCGAGAAACAGCGCGTGGCTTTCCTCAGGGACCTGCTCCGCCTCGCCCAGAGCCACGAGGATGCTGCGCAGATGGTCGAGCAGGACAAGGTGGTATTCGAGATGGTTAATGGCCATGGTGGGGTCCTCTTGAGCGAAACGGGCGCGGGAGTATAAAGCTCCACGCGCCCGCTGTCTTTTCGCTGATCCTCAGCGGACCTTGTCCGCAGTGGGCAGCAGCTCTTCCTTGCTGAAGTCGTCGACGTCGATCACCTTGCGCCGTGCAGCTTCTGCCTGTTGCAGGGTCTGCGCCTCGGCGGGTTGCAGCACGCCGGCGTGCAGGGCTGCATCGATCAGCGACTGGCCGGGTGTAGCGCTGAATTGCCGTGCCTTGTAGGCCTGTTGCAGTTTCCTGTGCAGCGGCTGGCTGTCGCGCAGCAGGTCGAACGCCACTTGCAGCGCGCCGACCGGATCGTCCGCGCCCTGTGGGCGGTAGCAGCCGGCCAGCAGTTCTTCCAGCGCCGGGTCGCCTTTGTGGCGACCGGTGATGGCCGCCACTTCGGCTTCCAGCTTGTCGGAAGGCCCGGTGTGTCGCCGACCGAACGGGAAGACTACGCCACGCAGCAGATACCCGAGCGCCTTGTTGGGGAAGTTCTTCAAGATGGCATCCAGCGCGTGCTCGGCCTGGCCCAGGCTTTCTTCCATGGCCCAGCACAACAGCGGCCGCAGATGCTCGGGCGAGTTCTGGTCGTGATAGCGCTTGAGCGCTGCAGAACTCAGGTACAGGTAGCTGAGCACATCGCCCAGACGCGCCGACAGCCGCTCGCGACGCTTCAGCTCGCCACCGAGCAGCATCATGCTCAGGTCCGCCAGCAGGGCGAAGGCAGCTGCCTGCCGGTTCAGGGCGCGGAAATAGCCTTGGGCAAGACGGTCACCCGGCGCCTGTTCGAAGTGGCCCAGGCCCAGGTTCAAGACAAAGGTACTGGCCGCGTTGCCGACGGCGAAGCCGATGTGCTTGAGCAGCAGCGCATCGAATTCCAGCAGTGCCTGAGCCTGGTCTGCGCGGCCAGCCAGGGCCATTTCCTTGAGCACGAACGGATGGCAGCGGATGGCACCCTGGCCGAAGATCATCAGGTTGCGCGACAGAATGTTCGCGCCCTCCACGGTGATGAAGATCGGTGCACCCTGCCAGTTGCGACCCAGGTAGTTGTTGGGGCCCATGATGATGCCCTTGCCACCGTGGACATCCATGGCATGGGTGATGCAATCGCGGCCGCGTTCGGTCAGGTGGTACTTGAGAATGGCCGAAAGCACCGAGGGTTTCTCCCCCAGGTCCACCGCATTGGCGGTCAGCATGCGGGCGCTGTCCATCAACCAGGCGTTGCCACCAATCCTGGCCAGGGATTCCTGGATCCCTTCGAAGGCCGCCAGCGGGACGTTGAACTGCTCGCGAATCTGCGCGTATTGGCCTGTGACCAGGCTGGTGTACTTGGCGGCACCGGTGCCGACTGCCGGCAAGGAGATCGAACGACCCACCGACAGGCAATTCATCAGCATCATCCAGCCCTTGCCCAGCATCGGCTGGCCGCCGATGAGGTAGTCGAGGGGGATGAACACGTCCTTGCCCGAATTCGGCCCGTTCATGAAAGCAGCGCCGAGTGGCAAGTGGCGACGACCGATTTCCACACCCGGTGTGTCGGTCGGAATCAGCGCCAGGCTGATGCCCAGGTTTTCCTTGTCACCCAGCAAGTGCTCGGGGTCGTGGGCCTTGAAGGCCAGGCCAAGCAGGGTGGCGATCGGACCCAGGGTGATGTAACGCTTTTCCCAGGTCAGGCGGATGCCGATGACTTCTTCACCCTGCCACTGGCCTTTGCAGATGACACCGACGTCGGGCATCGCGCCCGCATCCGAGCCTGCCAAGGGGCCGGTCAGCGCGAAGCAAGGGATGTCGTCGCCGCGTGCCAGGCGAGGCAGGTAGTGATTGCGCTGCTCGTCGGTGCCGTAGTGCAGCAGCAGTTCAGCGGGGCCGAGCGAGTTCGGCACCATGACGGTAGACGCAAGGTCGCCGCTGCGAGTGGCCAGCTTCATCGCCACTTGGGAGTGGGCGTAGGCCGAAAAGCCCTTGCCGCCATATTCCTTTGGAATGATCAGGGCGAAAAAGCCATGCTCTTTGATGTGGGTCCAGGCGGCCGGCGGCAGGTCCATGTCCTGACCGATCTGCCAGTCGCTGACCATGGCGCAGAGCTCCTCGGTCGGGCCGTCGATGAATGCTTGCTCTTCTGCGCTCAACTGCACCTTGGGGTAGGCCAGCAAGGTGTTCCAGTCGGGCCGGCCGCTGAACAGTTCGCCATCCCACCAGACCGTGCCGGCGTCGATCGCATCGCGCTCGGTGTCGGACATCGGCGGCAGGGTCTTCTTGAACCAGCGAAACAAGGGCGCGCTGAAATGCTTGCGGCGCAGCTCTGGCAGCAGCAATGGCAGCGCGCTGGCAATCAGCAACAGCCAGAGCAGCGTCAGCAACCATCCAGGCGCGTGACTGGCCGCGCCCATGATCACCAGAAACACGGCGACGATACCCATGGCGGGCAGGGCGGCAATGCGCCGATGAGCCAGCCAGGCGATGCCGACCACGAGGGCGACGATCCACAACAACAACATAGTGTTTTCTCCGTGTAAGCCAGGCGGGACGAACCACCTGCAGTTGCCGTCGACACGGGGCGGCAGACGGGAAAACGGTGGCCAGGCACGTAAGCTTCGGTGTGGGACAGATCCGGTACTTGCCTGGATAGTGACCGTTGCAGGGTAGGGGAGTTCGCGGCGCAGAAGGCCGCAGGCAGTTGCCCGGAACGTTCGCTGGCCGCTGTGGCCCTATCTGCATGGGCGCTCGCGGCACGCGTGGGACTGATGTGCACTATCGACAACAGTCACTTTACGGGGGCGGTCACCGCGCCCATCATGGAGTCAGCTGTTACACATCTGGTTGCAAATCATCGCAGTCGCCCTTACTTCATCACCACTCTCAACACGGCGTATAGACCCCTTATGAGTTCTGCTCTGTCCATTCGACAGTTGACCAAGACCTACGGCAACGGGTTTCAGGCCCTCAGCGGCATCGACCTCGACGTAGCGGAAGGCGACTTCTTCGCACTGCTGGGCCCCAACGGCGCAGGCAAATCGACCACCATCGGTATTCTTTCCACCCTGGTCAACAAGACCAGCGGCACGGTCAACATCTTCGGCAACGACCTGGACCGCCAGCCGGCAGCGCTCAAGCGCAGCATTGGCGTGGTGCCTCAGGAGTTCAACTTCAACCAGTTCGAAAAGACCTTCGACATCGTCGTGACCCAGGCCGGCTACTACGGGATTCCGGCCAAGGTCGCCAAGCAGCGTGCCGAACAGTACCTGACCCAGCTGGGGCTGTGGGACAAGCGCGATACGCCGTCGCGGTCGCTGTCGGGCGGCATGAAGCGGCGCTTGATGATCGCACGGGCGCTGATCCACGAGCCGCGCCTGCTGATTCTCGATGAGCCCACCGCCGGCGTCGACATCGAACTGCGGCGTTCGATGTGGGGCTTCCTCACCGAGCTGAACGAAAAAGGCATCACCATCATCCTCACTACCCATTACCTGGAAGAGGCCGAGCAGCTGTGCCGCAACATCGGCATCATCGACCACGGCACCATCGTCCAGAACACCAGCATGCGTGAACTGCTCGGCACCCTGCACGTGGAGACCTTTCTGCTCGATCTGGGCCAGCCGCTCAACGCGGCGCCGCAGCTGCAAGGCTACCCCTGCACGCTGGTCAATCCGCAGACGCTGGAAGTGCAGGTCGACAAGGAGATCGGCATCACCTCGCTGTTCGGCCAGTTGGCGCTGTTGAACATTCCGGTGTTGAGCCTGCGCAACAAGACCAATCGCCTGGAGGAGTTGTTCGTGTCTCTGGTGGAGAAGAATCTGAGGAAGGTTGCGGTATGAGTTCCGAATTCCAGGCCAATGTGGTCGCTCTCAACACCATCGTCTACCGCGAAGTGCGGCGCTTCACGCGGATCTGGCCGCAGACCCTGCTGCCGCCAGCCATCACCATGGTGCTGTACTTCGTCATCTTCGGTAACCTGATCGGCAAGCAGATCGGTGGCATGGGTGGCTTCAGCTACATGGAGTACATCGTGCCGGGGCTGATCATGATGTCGGTGATCACCAACTCCTACGGCAACGTGGTCTCGAGTTTCTTCGGCGCCAAGTTCCAGCGCTCCATCGAAGAGCTGATGGTTTCGCCACTGTCGCCGCACACCATTCTGATCGGCTATGTCGCGGGTGGGGTGTTGCGCGGCTTGATGGTCGGGATCATCGTCACCGCACTGTCGTTGTTCTTCACCGATCTGCAGGTGCATCACCTGGGCATCACGGTGCTGGTGGTGCTGCTGACCGCCACGATCTTTTCCATGCTGGGCTTCGTCAACGCGGTGTTCGCGCGCAACTTCGACGACATCTCCATCGTGCCGACCTTCGTCCTCACTCCCTTGACCTACCTGGGTGGGGTGTTCTATTCGATCAGCCTGCTGCCGCCGTTCTGGCAGACCGTGTCCCTGGCCAATCCGGTGCTGCACATGGTCAATGCCTTCCGCTACGGCATCCTCGGCGTGTCGGATATCAGTATCGGCGTGGCGGTGGCATTCATGCTGGTGGCCACGGTGGTGCTGTACTTCGCCTGCGTGAAGTTGCTGGTCAGCGGCCGCGGCATGCGCAGCTGAGTTCCCCCGGCCGGACCGCAAGGCCCGGCCATGTCGTTTCTCGACGGTTCAAGGTCGTAGGTGGAGCATGATCATCGGCGCGCGAAGTCGATGATCAGGACGCCAACATATGCCGTGCGGCATTCGTCGCGCGCAGCCTTATCGGGGAAGCAGAATGAACATGAAGAAAGTTCTCGGAGCCAGTGCTGCTCTGGTTCTGGCCATGGGATGTAGCTGGGCCAGCGCTGCCGCCAAGGAAGTCACCATCGGCTACGTCGACGGATGGTCGGACAGCGTTGCCACCACCCATGTCGCCGCCGAAGTCATCAAGCAGAAGCTGGGCTATGACGTGAAGCTGCAGGCAGTGGCCACCGGGATCATGTGGCAGGGCGTGGCCACCGGCAAACTCGACGCGATGCTTTCTGCCTGGCTGCCGGTGACCCACGGCGAGTACTGGGCCAAGAACAAGGACAAGGTGGTCGACTACGGCCCCAACTTCAAGGACGCCAAGATCGGCCTGATCGTGCCTGAATACGTCAAGGCCAAGACCATCGACGACCTCAAGACCGACGAGACCTTCAAGAATCGCATCGTGGGCATCGACGCGGGCTCGGGTGTGATGCTCAAGACCGATCAGGCGATCAAGGACTACGGCCTGTCCACCTACAAGCTTCAGTCCAGCTCCGGCGCCGGCATGATTTCGGAGCTGACCCGTGCCGAGAAGGCCAACGAATCCATTGCCGTGACCGGTTGGGTGCCGCACTGGATGTTCGCCAAGTGGAAACTGCGCTTCCTCGAAGACCCTAAAGGCGTGTACGGCGCTGCGGAAACCGTCAACAGCATCGGCAGCAAGGGCCTGGACAAGAAGGCGCCGGAAGTGGCTGCCTTCCTGAAGAAGTTCCAGTGGTCGTCCAAGGACGAAATCGGCGAAGTCATGCTGGCCATCCAGGACGGTGCCAAGCCTGATGCCGCCGCCAAGGCCTGGGTGGACAAGCACCCTGACCGCGTCGCCGAGTGGGTAGCCAAGTAACCGAGTAACCCCCAAAAGGGCCGCCTGTAGGAGCGGTCATCGGCCGCGAACCAGGCACTGCGTTATATCTGGTCAACCGCGGTGCAGCCTTCGCGGTCACTGACCGCTCCTACGTTGAACCATGAAAGGTCGCCTCAGGGCGACCTTTTTTCATTTTCAGGCTCCGATCTACTACTAAGGTCGTCTGGAGTGCGCTCCAGAGCAGCCTAAAGTGGAATACGTTCTATCCATCTATGCTGCGAGGACAAAAACAATGAACGACAGCATTTACCTCTCGATTCAAAACAGCCCACGTTTCAAGGAGCTGGTGAGAAAAAGGGAGAAGTTTGCCTGGATACTTTCGGCGATCATGCTTGGACTGTATTCGGCCTTCATCCTCTTGATTGCCTACGGCCCGCACATCCTGGGCGCGAAGATCAGTCCTGAATCGTCGATCACCTGGGGCATTCCTATCGGTGTCGGCCTGATTCTCTCCGCCTTCGTGTTGACCGGTATCTATGTCAAGCGCGCCAATGGCGAGTTCGATGACCTGAATCGCCTGATCCTGCAGGAGGCCAAGCAATGATGCGGCGTCTATTGGCAACAATGGGCGCATTCGCCCTGGCTCCAAGCGTGATGGCGGCCGATGCACTGACCGGCGCGGTGCAGAAGCAGCCGCTCAACGTGGCGGCGATCATCATGTTCGTGCTGTTCGTCGGTGCCACCCTGTGCATCACCTACTGGGCCTCCAAGCGCAACAAGTCAGCCGCGGACTACTACGCCGCCGGCGGCAAGATCACCGGTTTCCAGAACGGCCTGGCAATTGCCGGCGACTACATGTCGGCGGCGTCCTTCCTGGGGATTTCCGCGCTGGTGTTCACCTCCGGCTACGATGGCCTGATCTACTCCATCGGCTTCCTGGTGGGCTGGCCGATCATCCTGTTCCTGATCGCCGAGCGTCTGCGCAACCTGGGCAAGTACACTTTTGCCGACGTGGCGTCCTATCGCCTGAAGCAGAAAGAAATCCGTACCCTGTCGGCCTGTGGTTCGCTGGTGGTGGTGGCGTTCTACCTGATCGCGCAGATGGTAGGTGCCGGCAAGCTGATCCAGCTGCTGTTCGGCCTCGACTACGCCGTGGCCGTGGTTCTGGTGGGTATCCTGATGTGCCTGTACGTGCTGTTCGGCGGCATGCTGGCGACCACCTGGGTACAGATCATCAAGGCGGTATTGCTGCTGTCCGGTGCGTCCTTCATGGCCCTGATGGTGATGAAACACGTCAACTTCGACTTCAACGTGCTGTTCTCCGAAGCCATCAAGGTGCACGCCAAGGGTGAAGCCATCATGAGCCCCGGTGGGCTGGTGAAGGATCCGATCTCGGCCTTCTCGCTGGGCCTGGCGCTGATGTTCGGTACGGCTGGCCTGCCGCACATCCTGATGCGCTTCTTCACTGTTTCCGATGCCAAGGAAGCCCGCAAGTCGGTGCTCTACGCAACGGGCTTCATCGGCTACTTCTACATCCTGACCTTCATCATCGGCTTCGGCGCGATTCTGCTGGTCAGCACCAATCCGGCGTTCAAGGACGCTGCCGGTGCCTTGCTCGGTGGTAACAACATGGCCGCGGTGCACCTTGCCGATGCGGTCGGTGGCAGCATTTTCCTGGGCTTCATCTCGGCCGTGGCATTCGCCACCATCCTGGCTGTCGTGGCCGGCCTGACCCTGGCCGGTGCTTCGGCGGTGTCCCACGACCTGTACGCCAGCGTCATCAAGAAAGGCAAGACCAACGACAAGGACGAGATCCGCGTTTCCAAGATCACCACCGTCTGCCTCGGTGTCCTGGCGATCGGCCTGGGTATCGCGTTCGAAAGCCAGAACATCGCCTTCATGGTGGGCCTGGCGTTCTCGATCGCGGCCAGCTGCAACTTCCCGGTCCTGCTGCTCTCGATGTACTGGAAGAACCTGACCACTCGCGGCGCCATGATCGGTGGCTGGATGGGCTTGATCAGCGCCGTGACGCTGATGATCCTCGGCCCCACCATCTGGGTGCAGATTCTGCATCACGACAAACCGATCTATCCCTACGAGTACCCAGCACTGTTCTCGATGGCCATCGCCTTCATCGGTATCTGGTTCTTCTCGATCACCGACAAGTCGGCAGCCGCTGACGAAGAGCGTGCGCTGTTCTACCCGCAGTTCGTGCGTTCGCAAACCGGTCTGGGTTCCAGCGGGGCAGTCTCCCACTGATACCTGCACCACGCTGCAAGCAAAAAAAATCCGATGCCCGCGAGGGCATCGGATTTTTTCATTTCTGCTGTGCGGCCCGGTGCAGGCTGCACATCGGCAAGATTATATCTTGCCGAGCAATACCAGGATCAGCAGGATGACCAGTACAGTACCGATGATACCCGACGGGCCATAACCCCAACTTCTGGAGTGCGGGAATACTGGCAATCCGCCAATCAACAGCAGAATCAGAACGATGATCAGTATGGTGCCCATGGCGATTTCCTTATTTGGACAATGAGATGATTCGTCAGCGAGCCAGTAGCACTCGTCCGCCTAATAGCTCGGACTATGACCTGCCGTAAAAAGTCCCAAAGATTTAAAAATGTTTCCGAGCCGGGTCTGGGCTGGCGTATTCTCGCGGGCTGATATTGGCTCTGGAGAGTTCGAGTGCTCAATTATGTGTGGTTTTTGCTGGCCGCCCTTTTCGAGATCGCTGGCTGCTATGCCTTCTACCTCTGGCTGCGGATGGGCAAGAGCGCGCTGTGGGCATTGGCGGGCGTGCTGAGCCTGACCTGTTTCGCGCTGCTGCTCACGCGCGTGGAAGCCGCCTATGCCGGCCGTGCGTATGCAGCCTACGGTGGCATCTACATCGTTGCTTCGCTGGGGTGGCTGGCGGTGGTCGAGAAAGTTCGGCCGCAGACCTTCGACTGGCTCGGCGCAACGTTGTGCGTGCTGGGGGCGAGCATCATCCTGTGGGGGCCGAAGCTGCAACAGGGCTAGGAGTGGCGAGTGTGGCCAAGATTGTAAATATCCATACAAAGAAAGCCTGAAGTGTATGGATCGGTACAACTAAGTGACGGCTTGCCTGCTGCAAGTGCGAAATATCTGACAGGGAATTTACTAACTTTCGTAGGCTTAAACTGTATTGCTCTGCTTGCCTTGTGATGGTCGAAAACAGGGTCCACCCTCAAGAAGCATTCATTTGAGGGAACAAAGCCATGCTGGTATTGACGCGACATGTAGGCGAGCTGATCTCGATCGGCGATGACGTCTGGATCAAGGTGCTGGACGTGCGGGGCAACACCGTGCGCTTCGGCATCCAGGCGCCCAGGGACGTGGAAGTGCACCGTGCCGAGGTCTATCGGCGAATCCAGGAGAAGCACGGCAAGCATGCCAAGGAGGTGCCGGTGGTGTGACGCTCAGTCGAACAGCTCGGGCGCTATGTCGTGCTTGAGCATCAGCGTGCACTGCTGGCTCTCCGGATCGAAAACGATGAACGCCTGTTTCTTGGCCAGTGCATGACGCACGCGTTCGACCCGCGTCTGCAAAGGTGTTTCATCGCCGTTGTCGGTTCCGTCGCGGGTCACGAAATCTTCGATCAGGCGGGTCAGGGTGTCGGCTTCGAGGTGGTCGTAGGGAATCAGCATGTTCGGCGCTCACAGGGTAGGCCGGCATTGTAACAGTGCCGCGCCTGCCGGAGGCCCCAAGCCAGGCAGCGGCGAGGGGCGGGGCGGCGGTGGTCCGGTTGGATCGGGCCGATCAATGGCTGGATTTCTGCCCCAGCACGTCTTCGACCGCAGGTACGCGGGTGTCCGATTCCATCTGCGCGTCGTGCTCCAGCTGATGACTGAAACGCTCGAGCGAGCCGTTGTTCGGCTTCGCATCGCTGGCGAACACCGGTGGGCTCAGCATGTAGGCCGTAAGAATGCGGCTCAGCGCGCTGAGGCTGTCGATGTGCGTGCGTTCATAGCCATGGGTTGCGTCGCAGCCGAACGCCAGCAGCGCGGTGCGAATATCGTGGCCCGCCGTGACGGCCGAATGAGCGTCGCTGAAGTAATAGCGAAACAGGTCGCGCCGCACCGGCAGTTCGTTCTCGTCGGCGAGCCGCAACAGATGCCGCGACAGGTGATAGTCGTAGGGGCCACCGGAGTCCATCATGGCCACGCTCACGGCGTGCTCGCTCGAATGCTGGCCGGGTGCGACAGGTGCGATGTCGATGCCGACGAACTCACTGACGTCCCACGGCAGAGCCGCCGCTGCGCCAGAGCCGGTTTCCTCGGTGATGGTGAACAATGGATGGCAATCGATCAGAGGCTCGTAGTCGCTCTCGACGATGGCCTTGAGCGATGCCAGCAGCGCGGCAACACCTGCCTTGTCGTCCAGATGGCGGGCACTGATGTGGCCGCTGTCGGTAAATTCGGGCAGTGGATCGAACGCCACATAGTCGCCGATGTTCACCCCCAGCGATTCGCAGTCGGCACGCGTCGCGCAGTAGGCATCCAGACGCAACTCGACATGGTCCCAGGTCACCGGCATCTGGTCGACGGCGGTGTTGAACGCATGCCCGGAGGCCATCAGGGGCAGCACGCTGCCGCGGATCACGCCGCTGTCGGTGAAAACGCTCACACGGCTGCCTTCGGCAAAGCGGCTCGACCAGCAGCCCACCGGCGCCAGTGACAGGCGACCGTTGTCCTGCACCGCCCGTACGCTGGCGCCAATGGTGTCCAGATGCGCAGACACAGCGCGGTCCGGTGAATTCTGCTTGCCCTTGAGAGTCGCGCGAATGGTACCGCGGCGTGTCATTTCAAAGGGAATGCCCAGCTCTTCGAGACGTTCGGCGACGTAGCGCACGATGGTATCGGTGAACCCGGTAGGGCTGGGAATGGCGAGCATTTCCAGCAGCACTTTCTGCAAGTACTGGATATCCGGTTCGGGAATTTTGGCTGTCATGGAAACTCCTGAGGTGGATAGGGTTATGGGGACCGCTTCTTCACGATCCCGGTAGCGTTTCAGCGCGGAGCCTGTGCGGGTCGCCGCGGCAGGCTCCATGCGGGCTTTTACCTGGGGCCGCTGTGCGGGAACAGCAGATCGACGAAGCGCTCTGCCGTCGGTTGCGGTTCGTGGTTGGCCAGGCCCACGCGCTCGTTGGCTTCGATGAACACGTACTCCGGCTGGTCGGCGGCCGGAACCAACAGGTCCAGACCCACCACCGGTATGTCCAGCGCGCGAGCGGCACGCACCGCTGCGTCGGCCAGTACCGGGTGGAGAGTCTGCGTGACGTCCTCCAGATGCCCGCCGGTGTGCAGGTTGGCCGCTCTGCGCACTGTCAGCGTCTGGCCGCTCGGCAGAATGCTGTGCATGTCGAAGCCGGCTGCCTGCACCGTGCGCAGGGTTTCCTGGTCCAGCGGAATCCGGCTTTCACCGCCGGTAGCCGCTTGGCGACGGCGGCTCTGCACATCGATCAGCGTGCCGATGTCGGTGTGCCCGTCACCAATGATCTGCGCCGGCCGGCGAATCGCTGCCGCAACCACTTCGTAGCCGATGACCACGATGCGCAGGTCCACCCCTTCATGGAAGCTTTCGAGCAGGACCCGGCTATCGAACTGGCGAGCATGCTCGATGGCCTGCTGCACCTCGTCGAGTGTGCTCAGGTCCACGGCCACACCGTTGCCTTGCTCACCGTCGAGCGGCTTGACCACCACCCGGCCATGTTCGTCGAGGAAGTCTTGGTTGTCGTCGGCACTGCCCGCCAGCTGCTGCGCCGGCAAGCTCAGGCCAGCGGCCCTGAGCACCTTGTGGGTCAGGCTCTTGTCCTGGCACAGGGTCATGCTCACCGAGCTGGTCAGGTCGCACAATGATTCGCGGCAACGGATGCGCCGGCCACCGTGCGCCAGCGTGAACAGACCAGCCTCGGCGTCGTCCACCTGCACATCGATGCCCCTGCGAAACGCTTCGTCGACGATGATCCGCGCGTAGGGGTTGAAATCGGCCTGCGGACCGGGGCCCAGGAACAGTTTCTGGTTGATGCCGTTCTTGCGCTTGATGGCGAAGGTGGGCAGGTTGCGAAAGCCCAGCTTGGCGTAGAGGTTCTTGGCCAGGCGGTTGTCGTGCATCACCGACAGATCGAGGTAGGCCAGGCCGCGGCTCATGAAGTGCTCGACCAGATGCCGCACCAGCACTTCGCCCACACCTGGACGTGTGCAACGTGGGTCGACGGCCAGGCACCACAGGCTGCTGCCTTTTTCCGGATCACGAAAGGCTTTGGCATGGTTGAGGCCCATGACACTGCCGATCACATGGCCGGTGTCTTCATCTTCGGCCAGCCAGTACACCGGTCCGCCCTGATGTCGTGGGGTCAGCAGGCTCTGGTCGATGGGCAGCATCTTGCGCTTGAGATAAAGCTGGTTGATGGCCTGCCAATCGCCATCGCTCTGCGCCCGACGAATACGGAACCCACGAAACACCCGCTGCGCGGGTCGATAATCGCTGAACCATAGGCGTAGGGTATCGGACGGATCGAGGAACAGTTGTTGAGGCGCCTTGGCCAATACCTGCTGCGGCGCGGCAACATACAGGGCGATGTCGCGCTCACCCGGTTGTTCGTTGAGCAGCTCGGCAGCCAGGGCGTCCGCGTCGGGGTAGGTATGCCCGATCAGCACGCGGCCCCAGCCGCAGTGCAACGGTCGTTGTTGCAGGTCGTCGCTATGGCCTTCCTCGGCCAGCCGCGCCTGCAATCGCTCGTAGGACGGCGACTGGCCGCGCTGCAAGCGCTGGTTGAATGCCGTGGCATGAGCTTTCATCGATCAGAGTCCTTGTTCGCTGAGCCACAGGTTCAACGCCGCCAGCTGCCAGAGCTTGGAGCCGCGCAGCGGCGTGAGCTGGCCTTGCGGATCGGTCAGCAGACGGTCGAGCATGGTCGGGTTGAACAGGCCGCGGTCCTGGCTGGGGTCCAACAGCAGGTCGCGCACCCAGTTGAGTGTGTCGCCTTCGAGATGCTTGAGGCCAGGCACCGGGAAATAGCCTTTCTTGCGGTCGATGACTTCGCTCGGAATCACCAGCCGCGCCGCTTCCTTGAGCACCTGCTTGCCACCATCGGGCAGCTTGAACTTGCCCGGAACCCGCGCGGAAAGTTCGACCAGTCGATAGTCCAGGAACGGCGTGCGCGCTTCCAGGCCCCAGGCCATGGTCATGTTGTCGACGCGTTTGACCGGGTCGTCGACCAGCATCACTGTGCTGTCCAGGCGCAAGGCCTTGTCCACCGCTGCATCGGCGCCGGGCATGGCGAAGTGCTCGCGCACGAAGTCACCGGCAGCATCGTTGGCGGTCAGCCATTTGGGTGCCACGGTTGCGGCGTAGTCGTCGTAGCTGCGGTCGAAGAACGCATCGCGATAGGCCTGGTACGGATCGCTGGCGCCGTCCACTTGTGGGTACCAGTGGTAGCCTGCGAACAGTTCGTCGGCGCCCTGGCCGCTCTGTACGACCTTGCAATGCTTGGCAACTTCCCGCGAGAGCAGGTAGAAGGCGATGCAGTCGTGGCTGACCATCGGCTCGCTCATCGCGCGGAACGCGGCGGGCAGCTGCTCGATGATCTCTCGCTCCTCGATGCGCAGCTGGTGGTGCTGAGTACCGTAGTGTTTGGCGATCAGGTCGGAATACTGGAACTCGTCGCCACGTTCGCCGCCGGCATCTTGAAAGCCGATGGAGAAGGTCGACAGATCCTTCACGCCCACTTCGCGCAACAGACCTACCAGCATGCTCGAATCGACGCCGCCGGACAGCAGCACGCCCACATCCACGGCGGCCCGCTGGCGAATGGCAACCGCTTCGCGGGTGCTTTCCAGCACACGGTCGCGCCAGTCTTCCAGGGTCAGGTTGGCTTCGTCGGCATGCGGTCCATAGGGCAAGGTCCACCACGTTTGCTGTTCGGTCTTGCCGTTGGCATCGATGCGCATCCACGTCGCTGGCGGCAGCTTTTCGATGCCCGCGATCAACGTCCGTGGCGCAGGCACTACGGCGTGGAAGTTCAGGTAGTGGTTCAATGCCACCGGGTCGAGCATCGGGCTGATGTCGCCACCCTTGAGCAGCGCCGGCAGGGCCGAAGCGAAGCGCAGGCGCTTGTCGGTGCGCGACAGGTACAACGGCTTGACGCCCAGACGGTCGCGGGCAATAAACAGACGTTGCGTGTCGCGCTCCCAGATGGCAAAGGCGAACATGCCGTTGAGCTTGGGCAGCAGTTTTTCGCCCCAGGCATGATAGCCCTTGAGCAACACCTCGGTGTCGCCGCCCGAATAGAAGCTGTAGCCCAGCGCTTCCAGCTCGCTACGCAATTCGGGAAAGTTGTAGATGGCACCGTTGAACGCCAGGCTCAGGCCTAGCTGGGCGTCGGTCATCGGCTGCGCGGAGCCGTCCGACAGGTCCATGATCTTCAGGCGGCGATGGCCCAGGGCAATCGGCCCTTGCGCCTGAAAACCCCAGGCGTCCGGCCCGCGTGGGGCCAGTTCATGGGTAATGCGTTCCACGGCCGCAAGGTCCGCAGGTTGAAAGTCGAAGCGCAACTCACCAGCTAATCCGCACATAAGTCCTTACCGGTTTTTCCGTTGGGGAATGGCCGAGTGAAGTTCGGCCAGGTATGAAACTGACCGAGGCGGGTAGCGAGAGTTTTAGAACGATCGGTTATAAGGAGGAGAAGTGTCCGAAGACGCATTCGCGGGTAGAACCCGCTCCCACAGGTCGGCGGCGCTTGAAGGCTACTTGAGATTACCGCTGAGAAACTGCCGGAGGCGTTCGCTTTTCGGATTGGCCAGCACCTGGGAGGGCGGGCCTTCTTCCTCGACCAGCCCCTGATGCAGGAACAGCACCTGGCTCGAGACTTCGCGGGCGAAGCTCATCTCGTGGGTGACCATGATCATGGTCCGGCCTTCCTCGGCCAGGCCCTTGATCACCTTCAGCACCTCACCCACCAGCTCCGGGTCGAGCGCCGAGGTAGGTTCGTCGAACAGCATGACCTCCGGTTCCATGGCCAGTGCGCGAGCGATGGCCACGCGTTGCTGCTGGCCGCCGGAGAGGAACGCTGGATACTGGCTGGCAACCCGCTCAGGCAAGCCGACCTTGTCCAGGTAGCGCAACGCGCGGGCCCGCGCTTCGTCCTTGTCGATGCCCAGCACCCGGCGTGGCGCCATGGTGATGTTGTCGAGCACGGTCATGTGGCTCCACAGGTTGAAGTGCTGGAACACCATGGCCAGGCGCGTGCGCAGGCGCTGCAATTCTTCGGCGTCGGCAACCCGCATGCCGCCGTGGTCGCTGATCATCTGGATCGGCTTGCCATCCAGGCTCATGGCGCCGTCGTCGGGCTGCTCGAGAAAATTGATGCAGCGCAAAAAGGTGCTCTTGCCCGAGCCGCTGGCGCCGATCAGGCTGATCACGTCACCCGTGCTGGCCTTGAGCGAGACGCCCTTGAGCACCTTGTTGTCGCCATAGCTCTTGTGCAGGCCGTCGATGGTCAGTTTGTACATGCGCAACACGTCCTCAAGGTTGAAGTAGATAGCCGCTGCGGCAGGCCTGGGTACCCGCGACATGGGCCACCAGCATGCCAGCGGTGGCCATGCGCCGCAGCGAGCGGGCGTACATCAGGCCAGGCTGACGATTGCGCACCGGGGTAACCGTATTGCTCAGCGGATCGATGATCTCGGCGATCAACTGGTCGGCTTCCAGGTACTGTCCGGGCATCGCGCTGTACACCAGCAGCCCACCCACCGGCGCTGTAACCGGTTCTACGGCAGCAAGCGGCGTTGCTGCGGCGAGCAACGCCGGCAGCTCGGCCGGCTGGCGGTCGATGGCACCGACGCTGGCCAGGTAGTCGAGGATGGCCTGGCAGTCACCGCTGGCCATCGGATGGTTGACGTCGCCCTGGCCGCGCAATTCGACAGTGACCGAAAAGCTGCCCATGGCGATCGGGAAGCGCTCGCCGAAACGTTGCTGCAGCTGCCACCACAACAGGCTGAAGCACTCGTCGAACGACTGCCCGCCCGAATCGGTAGCCAACAGACTGGCCTGGGCGCCCAGATAGCGCGCCAGCGGCTCTACCTGCGGCCAGGCCTCGGGCGTGGTGTACAGATGCTGCACGGCTTCGAAGTCGCAGTGCAGGTCCAGCACCATATCGGCGTCGCACGCCAGGCGCTGCAGGGTCAGGCGCTGCGACTGCAGGGCGGTGGCGGGCTGCAGCCGGTTCAGCCCATCGCGCAGATGCGTGCGGATCAGCGCGGTATTGCGTGCCACATCCTCACCCAGCAGGCTCTCGACGGCGCACCCGACCTGATCGGCCAGGTCGACGAAACGGCGATTGAAGTTCTCGCCGGTCTCCAGCTCGTAGCGGCCCATGGGGGTGTCCATGACGATCTGGTCGAGCCCGGCCGGGTTGGCGATGGGCACCACCACGACCTGCCAGCGCAGTTGCCCGGCGCTTTCCAGTTCGGCCAGGCGCTGACGCAGGTGCCAGGCGACGAGCATCCCCGGCAGCTCGTCGGCATGCAGCGAGGCTTGGATATAGACCTTGCCGGCACCGCTCGGGCCGTAGCTGAAGCTGTGTATCTGGCGCGCGGTGCCCGGCAGCGGAGCCAGCAGTTCATGAATGTCGTGTTGCATGTTCAGGTCCTAGTGCGTCGGGCCGAGAAAGGCCAGCCAGCGGCGTTCGGCCAGGCGAAACAGTCCAACCAGAGCGAAGGTGACGGTCAGGTAGATCAGCGCGGCGATACCGAAGGATTGGAAGGTCAGGAAGGTCGCCGAATTGGCGTCACGCGCGACCTTGAGAATGTCCGGGATGGTGGCGGTGAACGCCACCGTGGTCGAGTGCAACATGAGGATCACTTCGTTGCTGTAGTAGGGCAACGAACGGCGCAGGGCGGACGGCATGATCACGTAGGCATACAGCTTCCAACCGCTGAGGCCGTAGGCTTTGGCCGCCTCGACCTCGCCGTGGTTCATGCTGCGGATGGCCCCGGCGAAGATTTCCGTGGTGTACGCGCAGGTGTTCAGCGCGAATGCCAGCACCGTGCAGTTCATCGCGTCGCGGAAGAAGTCGTTGAGCAGAGGCTGCCCACGCACCGCCTCCAGGCTGTAGATGCCGGTGTAGCAGATCAGCAGCTGGATATAGAGCGGGGTGCCGCGGAACAGGTACGTGTAGAACTGCACTGGCCAGCGTACCCAGCGCCGATTCGAGACCCGTGCGATCGACAGCGGCACCGAGAACACGAAGCCGATCACCAGGGCGGCAGTGAGCAGCCACAGGGTCATCGCCAGGCCGGTGATGTTCTGCCCGTCGGAGTAGAGGAACGGTCGCCAGTATTCTTGAAGAAGCTCGATCATCGCAGGGCCTCCCGGGTGCCCGCGCTGTAGCGTCGTTCAAGCCAGCGCAGGGCGATGTTGGAGGCACTGGTGATCAACAGGTAGATGAGCGCGGCCAACACCAGGAAGTAGAACAACTGATAAGTGCTCTTGCCCGCGTCCTGGGCGGCCTTGACCAGATCGGCCAGGCCGATGATCGACACCAGCGCCGTGGCCTTGAGCATGACCATCCAGTTATTGCCGATACCGGGCAGGGCGTAGCGCATCATCTGCGGAAACACGACATAGCGAAAGCGCTGCGAGCGCTTGAGGCCATAGGCCGTGGCCGCTTCGAGTTGCCCGCGCGGTACTGCCAGCATGGCACCGCGAAAGGTCTCGGTGAAATAGGCGCCGTAGA
This sequence comes from Pseudomonas sp. CFBP 13602, assembly GCF_014842725.1. NCBI lineage: Bacteria > Pseudomonadati > Pseudomonadota > Gammaproteobacteria > Pseudomonadales > Pseudomonadaceae > Pseudomonas > Pseudomonas sp. CFBP 13602. The sequence continues at coordinate 41,010 of NZ_JACYVT010000009.1, forward strand.
TGAAACCCAGGGTGATGACCCCAGCGGCGAAAGGATCGATTTCGATGTAGTCCCATTCCAACGCTTCGGTAATACCGGTCAGCCAGGTTTGCAGGCTGTAGAAAATCAGCAGCATCAGCACCAGGTCGGGTACGCCGCGAATCAGGGTGGTGTAGAGCTGCGCAGGCACGCGCAGCGCCGCGGCGCCGGACAGCTTGGCGCTGGCGCCGAGCAGGCCCAGCACCACGCTGACCAGCAGCGAGAGCAGGGAAAGCTTGATGGTCATCCAGGTGCCCTCGAGCAGCAACGGGCCGAAGCCCTTCAAGCTGAACGCAGACAACCCGAGGTACTGCAAAAGGTCATCGAACATGAATCTGGCCTTTGCCGATCAAAAAAACGCCCATCCCCGAGCAGGAATGGGCGCTGTCATCGCGGGGGTTTATTTACCGCTGTACAGGTTCAGCTCACCGAAGTGTTTCTTCTGGATTTCGCTGTAGGTGCCATCATCATGTAACGCTTTGATACCTTTATCGATGAACGCCTTGAGTTCCTTGTTACCTTTGGCGATACCCACGGCCGTCTTGGCCGGCAACAGCTCGCTGTCGATAGCCTCGCTGACTTCATAGCCAGCACCCTGTGGCGACTTCAGGAAGCCCAGCTCGGCCTGCAGCATGTCTTGGATGGATGCGTCGAGACGACCCGAGATCAAGTCGGCGTACACTTGGTCCTGATTCTGATAGGCCTGGGTTTTCACCCTAGCCTTGTCGAGCACGGCCTTGGCGTAGGCTTCCTGGATGGTGCCTTGCTCGTAGCCGACGGTCTTGCCCTTGAGCGACGCCAGGTCGGTGCTCAGGCCTGCACCTTTCTTGAACACCAACGAAGTCGGGCCCGAGAACAATTCGTTGGAGAAGTCGATGACTTTCTCCCGCGCCGGGGTGACGGTCATCGAGGAAATCACGCCATCGAATTTCTTCGCCTTGAGCCCCGGAATCATGCCGTCGAAATCGCTTTCGACCCACTTGCAGGTCACTTTCAGTTCCTTGCAGATGGCATTGCCCAGATCGATGTCGAAACCCACCAGGCTACCGTCGGCGGCCTTGGATTCGAACGGTGCGTAGGAAGGATCGACCCCGAAGCGCAACTCCTTGTATTCCTTGGCCATTGCGCTGCCGGCCGAAAACGCCAGGGCCAGAGCAGAAAGGGTCAGCAATGCTTTTTTCATCGTGCAGTCCTTAAAACCAGTTGAATGCGTTGGTGAGGGCGATGTGCGTTACCGGCAAGTGCCAGACATCATTTTGATAGCAATTTCCGCACCATAGTCCCAGTGCAGACCGCTCTGAGCAAGGTTGTGTCGCGTGGCAGCAAGTTTTGCCATGGCCCGAGTCAGGCTGGATGTCCGCGCTGCGCGTCATTGGTACAGCAATGCCCAGAAATAATCCACGGCAAAAAAATGCACCTCGACGGTGCATTCAGAAGGGTCAGGCCAACAGGTCCTGCAGGGTCGCCAGACTGTCCGCTTCTGCCACCGGTTTATCGTGGCGCCAGCGCAACATGCGTGGGAAGCGCACCGCAATACCGCTTTTGTGGCGCTTGGACAAGGCAATGCCCTCGAAGCCCAATTCGAAGACCAGCGTCGGGGTCACGCTGCGCACCGGGCCGAACTTCTCCACGGTGGTCTTGCGAACGATCGCGTCGACCTTGCGCATTTCTTCATCGGTCAATCCGGAATAGGCCTTGGCGAACGGCACCAGCGTTCGCTCGGACGCTTCCGGTGGGCCATCCCACACGGCGAACGTGTAATCGCTGTACAGGCTTGCCCGGCGCCCGTGGCCGGCCTGGGCATAGATCAATACCGCGTCGACGCTGAACGGGTCGACCTTCCATTTCCACCAGGTGCCCATGTCCTTGGTGCGGCCGACGCCATACAGCGAATCGCGGGCCTTGAGCATCATGCCTTCCACACCCAGCGCGCGCGACGCTTCGCGCTGTCGGCCGAGGTCTTGCCAATCGTCGCCGGTCAATACCGGCGAGGGGCGCAGCACGGGGTCGGCGGCCTGCGCGATGACCTGTTCCATCCGCGTGCGACGTTCGTGCTGCGGGCGGTTGCGCCAGTCTTCCCCTGCCCATTCGAGCAGATCGTAGGCGAGCACCACCACCGGAATCTCTTCAAGGATTTTCTTGCTCAAGGTTTTACGGCCGATGCGCTGCTGCAGCAGGGCGAACGGCTGCACGGCGGGTGCATCGGCCGACGCACTCGATGACTCGTCCAGGCTGAAATGTTCAGGTGCCACATCGGTTGCTGGCGGGGTTTTCCAGACCACGATCTCACCGTCGATGACCGTACCGTCAGGCAGGCTCGCGGTCAGTGAGTGCAGCTCCGGGAAGCGATCCGATACCAGTTCCTCGCCGCGCGACCAGATCCACAAGCGCCCCTCGCGCTTGACCAGCTGGGCGCGAATCCCATCCCACTTCCATTCCACCTGCCAGTCGCTGCTGGGGCCCAGCAAGGTGTCGAACTGATCGACCGGTTGCTGCAGGGAGTGGGCGAGGAAAAACGGGTAGGGCTGGCCACCCCGTTGGGCATGTTCGTCCGCCGATTCCTGGGCGATGAGCTTGAGGTAACTTTCGGCGACCGGACGGTGCGACAGATCGGTGTAGCCCACCAGGCGCTGGGCGACGCGCTTGCTGTCGATACCGGCCATCTGCGCCAGCGCGCGGGTGACCAACAGCTTCGACACACCGACGCGAAAGCTGCCGGTGATCAGCTTCAGGCACAGCATCAAGCTGGCCCGATCCAGCTGCGCCCACAGCGGCGGCAAGCGCGCGTGGAGCTCCTCGGGCGGCAGCCCGCGCAGGGGCAACAGGGCGTTTTCCAGCCACCAGGCCAGGCCTTCGTCGCTGCTTTGCTCAGCTTCGGGCAGCAACAGCGAGAAGGTCTCGGCCAGGTCACCTACGGCTTGATAGCTTTCTTCGAACAGCCACTCGGGCACGTTCGCCAGTTTGATCGCCAGCTCGCGCAGGATCTTGGTCGGCACCAGCTGCCGTGGACGGCCACCGGAAAGGAAGTACACCGCCCAGGCAGCATCGGCCGGTTGCGCCTGACGGAAGTAATCTTCCAGAAACTGGCGCTTGGCATTGGTCGAGGTGGTTTCGTCGAGATTGGCATACAACTGCGCGAAAGCTTTCAAGACGCGACCTCCTGAGGTTCCTCTTCATTGCCGTACTCAGTGGTGAACCCCTGTGCGTCCAGGCCGATGTCGCGCAGATAGCGCACCAGCACCTCTACCGAGCCGTGGGTGACCATGACCCGCTCGGCTCCGGTCTGCTCGATGGCCCACAGCAGGCCTGGCCAGTCGGCGTGGTCGGACAGCACGAAGCCTCGATCCACACCACGGCGGCGGCGGGTGCCGCGCAGACGCATCCAGCCACTGGCGAAGGCGTCGCTGTACTCACCAAAGCGGCGCATCCAGATACTGCCCCCGGCCGAGGGCGGGGCGATGATCAACGCGTTGCGCAGTGCCGGGTCGGTTTTCTTGAAGTCCCCGGCGTATTGGGTTTCCGGAATATAGACACCGGCATCGCGGTAGACGCGGTTCAGCGGTTCGACCGAGCCGTGGGCTAGAATCGGTCCGATGCTGGCGTCGATGCCGTGCAGCAAGCGCTGGGCCTTACCGAAGGCGTAGGCGAACAACACGCTGGCCTTGCCTTGCTCGGCGTTGGCTCGCCACCACTGGTTCACTTCCTCGAAGATCTCCGCTTGCGGCTGCCAGCGATAGATCGGCAGGCCGAAGGTCGATTCGGTGATGAAGGTGTGGCAGCGCACCGGCTCGAAGGGCGCGCACGTACCGTCTGGCTCGACCTTGTAGTCGCCCGAGGCTACCCACACCTCACCTTTGTATTCCAGGCGGACCTGGGCCGAGCCCAGGACGTGTCCGGCAGGATGGAAACTCAGGGTCACACCGTTGTGCTGCAGGACTTCGCCGTACTCGAGCAATTGCAGATTTATCTCCTGGCCCAGGCGAGTGCGCAGGATGCCTTCGCCGGGTGCTGCGGCCAGGTAGTGTTGGTTGCCCGTGTGCGCGTGGTCGCCGTGACCATGGGTGATCACCGCGCGCTCGACGGGCTTCCATGGATCGATATAGAAATCCCCGGCGGTGCAATACAGACCTTCGGGACGAGCGACGACAAGATCCATGGCAGGTCGGCCAGGTAATGGGTGTGTTGTTTTGAGGGGGTGGGGCAGGGGAAAGTTCGAAGGCATACGCCTTGACGAGCGCTGCGCGTGGCCCGTGACGCAGGCATGAAAAAGCCCCTGCGATGAGGGGCTTGTTTCAGAATCTGGCTCCACGACCTGGACTCGAACCAGGGACCCAATGATTAACAGTCATTTGCTCTACCAACTGAGCTATCGCGGAATCTGCTGCGTATGTTACTGATTGCTAAGGGGAAGTCAAGCTTTCCCCTTAGCAAGGTTGTTACAGCACCTTGACGATGGCCTTGACCACGCCGTCGATATTGCTTTGGTTCAAGGCGGCCACGCAGATGCGCCCGGTATCCAGCGCGTAGATGCCGAACTCGCTGCGCAGGCGACCGACCTGCTCGGCGCTCAGCCCGGAATACGAAAACATCCCCGCCTGGCGAGCGACGAAGGTGAAGTCACGGTTGGCGCCCTGGGCAGCCAGGCCCTCGACCATTTGCAGGCGCATGCCGCGAATGCGCTGGCGCATCTCGCCCAGCTCGGCTTCCCACATGGCTCGCAGTTCGGGGCTGTTGAGCACGTTGGCGACGATCATCGCGCCATGGGTCGGCGGGTTGGAGTAGTTGGTACGAATGACCCGCTTGATCTGCGACAGCACGCGCGCGCGCTCGTCGCTCGACTGGGTGACGATCGACAGCGCACCCACCCGCTCCCCATACAGCGAGAACGACTTGGAAAACGAACTGGAAACGAAGAAGCTCAAGCCCGACTCGGCGAACAGGCGCACGGCCGCCGCGTCTTCCTCGATGCCGTCGCCAAAGCCCTGATAAGCCATGTCGAGGAACGGCACGTGGCCCTTGCGCTTGACCACATCCAACACGTTGACCCAGTCCGCCGCGTTGAGGTCGACCCCGGTGGGGTTGTGGCAGCATGCGTGCAGCACAACGATGGAGCCTGCGGGCAGGGCGTCGAGGTCTTCGAGCATGCCTGAACGGTTCACGTCGTTGCTGGTCGCATCATAGTAACGGTAGTTGCGGACGCCGAAGCCTGCAGCTTCGAACAGCGCACGGTGGTTTTCCCAGCTGGGATCACTGATCGCGACGACCGCATCGGGCGACAGTTGCTTGAGGAAGTCGGCGCCGATCTTCAACGCACCGGTGCCACCGACGGCTTGGGTGGTCACGACGCGGCCTGCTGTCAGCAGGGGCGACTGGGCACCGAATATCAAGGTCTGTACGGCCTTGTCGTAGGCAGCGATGCCATCAATGGGCAGATAGCCACGGGCCGCGTGCTGTGCAACGCGCTGCGCTTCGGCTTCGATCACCGCGCGCAGCAGGGGAATTCGCCCCTCTTCGTTGCAGTACACGCCCACACCCAAGTTCACCTTGTCGGTGCGGGTGTCGGCGTTGAATGCTTCGTTGAGGCCCAGGATAGGATCGCGGGGTGCCAATTCGACAGCGGAAAACAGGCTCATTTTTACCGTAGCTCTGATCGGGAGTAAGGAAGGGTGCACGCTTCATCCATGCTGCGCGAAGCGGTGCACGAGTGGGATGTCAGTATAAAGACGCTTGGCTGACGGGGCGACAGGTTGCACCTGGTTTTACCTGTTTTTGCCGATTTATTTTCGACCATTGGTCCCGCGTTTACCGGAGGTCTTGGGCCTTGCCCTTGAAACTCGTAGGAACAGGCGCAAACTAGGGTTAAGTACTGTCTATAAATACAGTCGGAAAATGTCCGGCTGGTGCGACTCATGAGGTGTGGCATGTCCGAGTTCCAACTCGTTACCCGTTTCGAGCCTGCTGGCGATCAGCCGGAAGCCATTCGCCTGATGGTGGAGGGTATCGAGGCAGGGCTGGCGCACCAGACATTGCTGGGGGTAACCGGATCGGGCAAGACGTTCAGCATTGCCAACGTGATTGCCCAGGTTCAGCGTCCGACACTGGTGCTGGCGCCCAACAAGACCCTGGCAGCTCAGCTGTACGGCGAGTTCAAGGCGTTTTTCCCGAACAACGCCGTCGAGTATTTCGTCTCCTATTACGACTACTATCAGCCCGAAGCCTACGTGCCGTCGTCGGACACCTTCATCGAGAAGGATTCCTCGATCAACGATCACATCGAGCAGATGCGCCTGTCCGCCACCAAGGCACTGCTCGAGCGCAAGGACGCCATCATCGTCACCACGGTATCGTGCATCTACGGCCTGGGCAGCCCTGAAACCTATCTGAAAATGGTCCTGCACGTGGACCGCGGCGACAAGCTCGACCAGCGCGCGCTGCTGCGCCGTCTGGCCGACCTGCAATACACCCGCAACGAAATGGACTTCGCCCGCGCTACGTTCCGTGTGCGCGGCGACGTGATCGACGTGTTCCCGGCCGAATCCGATCTTGAAGCCATCCGTATCGAGCTGTTCGATGACGAGGTCGAGAACATCGCCGCGTTCGACCCGCTGACCGGCGAGGTCACGCGCAAACTGCCGCGCTTCACCTTCTACCCCAAGAGCCACTACGTTACTCCGCGCGAGACCCTGCTCGGCGCCGTGGAAGGCATCAAGGAAGAGCTCAAGGAGCGCCTGGACTACTTTCGCGACAAGAACAAGCTGGTTGAAGCCCAGCGGCTGGAGCAACGGACCCGCTTCGATCTCGAAATGATCCTCGAGCTGGGCTATTGCAACGGCATCGAAAACTATTCGCGCTACCTCTCCGGCCGCCCTTCGGGCGCCGCTCCGCCCACCTTGTACGATTATCTGCCAGCCGACGCCCTGCTGGTGATCGACGAGTCCCATGTCAGCGTTCCGCAGGTCGGGGCGATGTACAAGGGCGACCGCTCGCGCAAGGAAACCCTGGTCGAGTACGGCTTTCGCCTGCCATCGGCGCTGGATAACCGGCCGATGCGTTTCGACGAGTGGGAAGGGGTGAGCCCGCAGACCATTTTCGTCTCTGCTACCCCCGGCAACTACGAGGCCGAGCACGCGGGGCGCATCATCGAACAGGTGGTGCGCCCGACCGGCCTGGTCGATCCGCAGGTGGAAGTGCGGCCGGCGCTGACCCAGGTGGATGACTTGTTGTCCGAGATCCGCAAGCGCGTCGCAACCGACGATCGCATTCTGGTTACCGTGCTGACCAAGCGCATGGCCGAAGACCTTACCGATTACCTGGCCGACCATGACGTGCGCGTGCGCTACCTGCACTCGGACATCGACACCGTGGAGCGGGTGGAGATCATTCGCGACCTGCGCCTGGGCGCGTTCGACGTGATCGTGGGGATCAACCTGCTGCGCGAAGGCCTGGACATGCCCGAGGTCTCGCTGGTGGCGATTCTGGATGCCGACAAGGAAGGTTTCCTGCGCTCCGACCGCTCGCTGATCCAGACCATTGGCCGTGCCGCGCGAAATCTCAATGGGCGTGCCATTTTGTATGCCGATCGCATGACCGGTTCGATGGAGCGTGCCATCGGCGAAACCGAGCGCCGTCGCGAGAAGCAGATCGCCTTCAACGAGGCCAATGGCATCGTGCCCAAGGGCGTGATCAAAGATGTCGCCGACATCATGGAAGGCGCCACCGTGCCCGGCTCGCGCAGCAAGAAGCGCAAGGGCATGGCCAAGGCTGCCGAGGAGAACGCACGCTACGAGAACGAGCTGCGCTCGCCGAGCGAGATCACCAAGCGCATCAAGCAGCTGGAAGAGAAGATGTACCAGCTGGCGCGGGACCTGGAGTTCGAAGCGGCAGCACAGATGCGCGACGAAATCGGCAAGCTGCGCGAGCGCCTGCTCAAGGTCTGACACCGCGTCGCCCCCTTCGCGGGTAGAACTCGCTCCCACAGAAAAGCGTCACCCAGCCCGCCCCCATGTGGGAGCGGGGCGGGCGGCCTAGCCCTCTGCCCGCGAAGGCCGCACTGCGTTCCTAGCCAAGCACCCATGCCCGTCGCCACACGATTCTGGAGCCTTGCCCCCAAGCCCTGCTAACATCGGCGTTTCGATTCAACCTGCTCGAGACTCTTCATGACCGTTCGTACGCGTATCGCCCCATCGCCCACCGGCGACCCCCATGTCGGCACGGCCTACATCGCCCTGTTCAACTATTGCTTTGCCAAACAGCATGGCGGCGAATTCATCCTGCGCATCGAAGACACCGACCAGTTGCGCTCCACCCGCGAGTCCGAGCAGCAGATCTTCGACGCCCTGCGCTGGCTGGGCATCGAGTGGAGCGAAGGCCCGGACGTAGGCGGCCCTCACGGCCCTTACCGGCAAAGCGAGCGGGGCGACATCTACAAGCAGTACGCCCAGCAACTGGTCGACATGGGTCACGCGTTCCCCTGCTTCTGCACGGCCGAAGAACTCGACCAGATGCGCGCCGAACAAACCGCCCGGGGCGAAACCCCGCGCTACGACGGTCGTGCCCTGTTGCTATCGGCCGAGGAAGTCCAGCGTCGCCTGGCAGCAGGCGAGCCCCACGTCATCCGCATGAAGGTCCCTACCGAGGGCGTCTGCGTGGTCCCGGACATGCTGCGCGGCGATGTCGAAATCCCGTGGGACCGCATGGACATGCAGGTCCTGATGAAAACCGACGGTCTGCCCACCTACTTCCTGGCCAACGTGGTCGATGACCACCTGATGGGCATCACCCACGTGCTGCGCGGTGAAGAATGGCTGCCCTCGGCGCCCAAACTGATGAAGCTCTACGAATACTTCGGCTGGGAGCAACCGGCACTGTGCTACATGCCGCTGCTGCGCAATCCTGACAAGAGCAAGCTGTCCAAGCGCAAGAATCCGACCTCGGTCACGTTCTACGAGCGCATGGGTTTCATGCCTGAAGCCATGCTCAACTACCTGGGCCGCATGGGCTGGTCGATGCCCGACGAGCGCGAAAAGTTCTCCCTGGCTGAAATGGTCGAGCACTTCGATCTTTCCCGTGTATCCCTGGGCGGTCCGATCTTCGATATCGAGAAGCTCTCGTGGCTCAACGGCCAGTGGTTGCGCGAGCTGCCGGTGGAACAGTTCGCCGCACGGGTACAACAGTGGGCTTTCAACCCTGACTACATGATGAAGATCGCTCCCCACGTGCAGGGCAGGGTGGAAACCTTCAGTCAGATCGTTCCGCTGGGTGGCTTCTTCTTCGCCGGCGGGCTGCAGCTGGACGCGCGCCTGTTCGAAAGCAAGAAACTCTCTGCGGACCAGGTGCGGCAGCTGATGCAGTTGATCCTGTGGAAGCTGGAAAGCCTGCGCCAGTGGGACAAGGAACGCATCACCGCGACCATCCAGGCCGTGGTCGAGTCGCTTGGTTTGAAACTGCGCGACGCCATGCCGCTGATGTTCGCCGCAATCACCGGGCAAGCCAGCTCGGTGTCGGTTCTGGATGCCATGGAAATCCTCGGCCCGGACCTGACCCGTTTCCGCTTGCGCCAGGCCCTCGACCTGCTCGGCGGCGTCTCCAAGAAAGAAAACAAGGAGTGGGAGAAGCTCCTGGCTGCAATCGCCTGACCGCAGCTATTCGCCACCCCAAATGACGCAGCTCGCACCGCTGCTACAAACGCCCCCTGTAGCAGCGGCGCAAGCCGCGTCGCTCCTCGCCCAAACCCAGCAAAACCGGTAAGTCCCTGTAATCGCGATAAAAAACTTCAAAATAATTCTGAAAATAAGTTTGACACCCTGGCGAGGTCGTCTTAATATGCGCCCCGTCCACACAGCAACACACTGTTTGGGGCTATAGCTCAGCTGGGAGAGCGCTTGCATGGCATGCAAGAGGTCAACGGTTCGATCCCGTTTAGCTCCACCAAATTCCAGGTTCGATGTCACGTGCTGACGACGAGCCGATCAGTTCCAGACTGATCTTGGTAGAAGGTATGTCCCCTTCGTCTAGTGGCCTAGGACACCGCCCTTTCACGGCGGTAACAGGGGTTCGAGTCCCCTAGGGGACGCCAGTTGTACAGAAATGCCGAGTGAAGTCGGCATTCCGCCGCAGGGCGATAAATTCGGGGCTATAGCTCAGCTGGGAGAGCGCTTGCATGGCATGCAAGAGGTCAACGGTTCGATCCCGTTTAGCTCCACCAATTTGCCGGAGTCCGCAACAGCGGGCTTGACTGAAGGTTTTGCGTCCCCTTCGTCTAGTGGCCTAGGACACCGCCCTTTCACGGCGGTAACAGGGGTTCGAGTCCCCTAGGGGACGCCACGATTACCCGCTCTGCGGGACTTATAAGGCTCATTCGATTATTGAATGAGCCTTTTGTTTTTCTGCCCTCGCAATAATCGCCCATTCCTGAATCGCCACCGCCCAATTCTTCAGGAGCGCCCATGAACTGGGATCGGCCCACCCCCTTCGTTATCCAGCTCCAGGTCCAGTCCGACGACATCGACGGCCTCGGGCATGCCAACAACGCAGTCTACGTGACCTGGCTCGAGCGCTGTGCCTGGCAGCACTCGCAGCACCTGGGTCTGGATCTGGCAACCTACCGCCAGTTGGATCGCGCCATGGCCGTGGTGCGCCATGAGATCGACTACCTGGCCAGTGCCCACGAAGGCGATGAGCTGCACCTGGGTACCTGGATCCTCGACTGGGACCGCCGCCTGAAAATGACACGCCAATTCCAGCTGCTGCGTCCGCGCGATGGTGCGGTGCTGCTGCGGGCCCGCACTACCTTCGTGTGCATCGAGCTGTCCAGCGGCAAGCCCAAACGCATGCCGCCGCAGTTTCTGGAAGGGTACGGCTCGGCGATAGCCATCGAGCCCTAGAGCCATCAATTCTTGGCACCATCGGGTAGCAGCGCTGCCGTCGATGTGCAGGCTTTCTGCTAGAATCCGCTCCCTTTCACGCCTCTGCCCGAGAACTACCCCATGCAATTAGCTTTGGCGCCCATGGAAGGGTTGGTCGACGATATCCTGCGCGACGTCCTCACCCAGGTCGGCGGCATCGACTGGTGCGTCACTGAGTTCATCCGCGTCAACGAGCGCGTGCTCACCGCCGCCTACTATCACAAGTTCGGCCCCGAGCTGCTTACCGGTGCGAAGACCCGTGCCGGGGTGCCGCTGCGCGTGCAACTGCTTGGCTCCGACCCCTCGGCCCTCGCCGACAACGCTGCGTTCGCCTGCACCCTCGGCGCGCCCGTGATCGATCTGAATTTCGGCTGCCCGGCCAAGACGGTGAACAAGTCCCGTGGCGGCGCGGTGCTGCTCAAGGAGCCCGAGTTGCTCCACCGCATCCTGCGCGAAGTGCGCGCCACCGTCCCTGCGCACATTCCCGTGACGGCCAAGATGCGCCTGGGTTTCGATACCCCGGACAGCGCCATCGAATGCGCCACGGCCTTGGCCGAGGGCGGGGCGGATGTGCTGGTGGTGCACGCGCGGACCAAGGTCGATGGCTACAAGCCGCCTGCGCACTGGGAGTGGGTCGCCAAGGTGCAGGACGTGGTGAAGGTGCCGGTCTATGCCAACGGCGACATCTGGACCGTGGCCGACTGGCGGCGCTGCCGCGAGGTCAGTGGCGCGCAAGACTTCATGCTCGGTCGTGGCCTGGTGTCCAGGCCCGACCTGGCTCGGCAGATCGTCGCGGCCCGGCAAGGCATCGAGCTGCCTGACATGACCTGGTCCGAGCTGCTGCCATTGATCCGCGAATTCTGGCGCCAGGCCCGTGCGCAACTGACACCACGCCAGGCACCGGGCCGACTCAAGCAGTGGCTGGCCATGCTGACCCGCACCTACCCCGAAGCGACCGAGCTGTTCACCCTCGTGCGTCGCGAGCAGGATTGTGACGCCGTGGAACGGCTGCTGCAGCCGGGCTAGCGGGCCGCCTTACCGCACGAAAAAATGGCTGCGCCGTTACAATTTTTTCGTGCGAACTCTTGAAAGCCCTTGGGTGGTCCCTATCTATGGGTTACGCGATGCCGAATTCGGGTCGCGGAGACAACCACTCGCTGAAATTCAGGAGAAACACATGGCTACTGCATTTTCCCTTGCTCCGCTGTTCCGCCACTCCGTGGGCTTTGATCGGTTCAATGACCTGTTCGAGTCTGCCGCACGCAACGAGTCGGCCAGCAGCTACCCACCCTACAATGTCGAAAAGCATGCCGATGATCAGTACCGGATCGTCATCGCTGCCGCAGGCTTCCAGGAAGAAGACCTGGAGCTGCAGGTCGAGAAGGGCGTACTGACCGTCAGTGGTGGCAAGCGCGACGCCGATACCAGTGCAGTGACCTACCTGCACCAGGGCATCGCCCAGCGCGCGTTCAAGCTATCGTTCCGCCTGGCCGACCATATCGAGGTCAAGGCCGCAGCGTTGAACAACGGGCTGCTCAATATCGACCTGCTGCGTGTCGTGCCTGAAGAGGCCAAGGCCAAGCGGATTCCCATCAATGGATCCGCGCAGACTCGTCTGCAGTAACGCTTGAAGCCGTAGAAGAAAGGGCGCCTGGTGGGGCGCCCTTTTTTATTGGCTGAAATTTCTCCGGGTTGTCAGGCCTGTCGGCGCGTGTCGGCCAGCACCGGCACACTGCCTGCTGCAGGAAACAACACCAGATGGTCGGCGGCGACCTGAATACCAACTTCGGCCCCTGGCTGATAGTCCAGGTGACTGGGGAATACGGCTTCAAGTTGGCTGCCGGTCGGTAGCTGCAGGCGATACAGGGTAGCGGCGCCCTGGAAGCTCTTGCCGACGATGCGTGCCTTGAGCAAGCTGTCGGGCGCGTGCACGATGTCGTCGGGACGCAGCAGCAGATCGACGGCGCTACCGGCAGGCCATGTATAGGCGCGGTTGCCACGCAGAACACCCAGCTCGGTACCCACCGTCTCCGGATCCAGCAGTTGACCACGTATGAAATAGCCCTGGCCGATGAAGCTGGCCACGAACGGCGTAGCGGGTTCATGGTACAGGTTGTACGGCGTATCCCACTGCTCCAGCCGACCCTCCTTGAATACGCCCACATGATCGCTGACGGCGAAGGCTTCTTCCTGATCATGGGTGACCAGGATCGCGCTGGTACCGCGGCGCTTGAGAATGTCCCGCACTTCGTGACTCAAGCGACGGCGCAGCTCGACGTCAAGGTTGGAGAAGGGTTCGTCCAGCAACAGCAGCTGCGGCTCCGGCGCCAGTGCTCGGGCCAGCGCGACACGCTGTTGCTGGCCACCCGACAATTCATGGGGATAGCGCGCATCCAGGCCACCCAGGTTGACCAGTTCGAGCATGTCGCCGATGACCTGTGCCTGACGCGGGTGCTTGCGAATGCCGAAGGCGATGTTCTGGGCCACGGTCAGGTGGGGAAACAGCGCGTAGTCCTGAAAGACCATGCCGATCCGACGTTTCTCCGGGGCCAGGGTGTGCCCGGCCTTGGAAATGATTTCGCCATCGAGCGTGATCTCGCCTTCATGAACCGGCTCGAAACCGGCGATGGCGCGCAGGGTCGTGGTCTTGCCGCATCCGGAGGAACCAAGCAGGCAACCGATATCGCCGGCATTAAGGTGCAGATTGAGGTTCTGCACCACGCGTTGGGCGCCATAGCCGCAGGCCAGGTTGCGCAGTTCGAGCAGCAGTGCGGTGCTCATTCAGGGCGATACCCTGGAGCGACCAGAAATTCCAGCAACGCTTTCTGCGCATGCAGGCGGTTCTCGGCCTGGTCCCAGGCCACGGCGCGAGGGTCGTCGAGTACGTCGTGGCTGATTTCCTCGCCGCGATGTGCAGGCAGGCAATGCATGAACAACGCGTCGTCGGCGGCAAGGTCGAGCAGCTCGCGGTTGACCTGATAGGGCTTGAAAAGCTTCAGGCGGCGGGCGGTTTCTTCTTCCTGGCCCATGGAGGTCCAGACGTCGGTGCTGACCAGATGCGCGCCACGTACGGCTTCGCGCGGATCGCGGACCACGCTGACGCGGTCCGGCGCCATGGCGAGGAAACGAGGGTCGGGCTCGAAGCCCTCCGGGCAGGCAATGCGCAGTTGGAAGTCGAACTGGATGGCCGCTTCTATATAGCTGTGGCACATGTTGTTGCCATCGCCGATCCAGGCCACTGTCTTGCCTTGAATGGCACCACGGTGTTCCAGGAACGTCTGCATGTCGGCAAGCAACTGGCACGGATGCAGGTCATCGGACAGGCCGTTGATCACCGGTACCCGCGAATTGGCGGCGAACTCGGTCAGTGTCTGGTGGGCGTAGGTGCGGATCATCACCGCATCGAGCATGCGCGACATGACGATGGCACAGTCGCCGATGGACTCGCCACGGCCCAGCTGTGTATCGCGCGGGGACAGGAAAATCGCCTGGCCGCCGAGCTGGATCATGCCGGCTTCGAAGGACAGGCGGGTACGCGTCGACGATTTCTCGAAGATCATGCCCAGTACGCGGTTCTTCAAGGGTTCGAAAAGCACGCTGCGCTGGCGCAGGTCCTTGAGCTCGATGCCTCGACGAATGATGCTGATTAGCTCTTCGGGCGTGCAATCCATAAGGGAGAGAAAGTGCCTTGCGCTCATCATTGACTACCTTTTGCCACGGACCGCAGGTACTCGAAAACAGGTTTTTCGGAAAAACGAGTGAGACCTGCGGCGAAAGCCGCACGGGGCGACGAAATAAGGGAAGGCGCCATCCTATAAGGAACTGTCGCCTTTTACCAACAGCCACTGCAGTTTTGAACGGGGCCAACAAGTTTCACAGGGTTTCGATAGCTGGATGTTTCGCCCGACCATCTGACGTTTCCTAAACATCGGGCGTGGGTTATAAATGCGTCTTGGGAAACACACGGAGTTTGCGGAATGGAATCGAAAGAACAACAACTGCTGGAGCTGCTCGGCCTGACCGCGCGCACCCTGACCCACCTGACGGCATCCATGACCTCGATGTCGTTCGAACTGCTGCGCAGTTCCGACGAGGTCACACGCTCGGCCGGCAAGCACATGATCGATCGCATGGCGACCATCAGCACCGGCCTGGACGACCACTGGCGCCTCATCGGCGAACTGACCGGTGTGCATGTCGCCCAGGAAGAAGTCGAAACTGTCCTGGAAATCCAGCTGCAGGCACTGCCACCTTCGCTGCCGCTGAACTAGTTCGGCACACCTGGCAACGCCTTCGCTCTGAGCAACGGTCAGCGCAAGAGCCCGAGCGTAGCGCTCGGCTTTCCGTTACAATGCCTCACCGTGCCGACGACTGAGTCGGATATACAAGCCGAGCGAGGTGCTCCATGGATATTATCGAAACGATCAAAGAGCAGATTGCCAACAACACAATCCTGCTTTACATGAAAGGCTCGCCGAATGCGCCCCAGTGCGGTTTCTCGGCCAAGGCTTCGCAGGCAATCATGGCCTGTGGCGAAAAGTTCGCCTACGTCGACATCCTGCAGAAC
Source organism: Pseudomonas sp. CFBP 13602 (assembly GCF_014842725.1). Classification (NCBI taxonomy): domain Bacteria; kingdom Pseudomonadati; phylum Pseudomonadota; class Gammaproteobacteria; order Pseudomonadales; family Pseudomonadaceae; genus Pseudomonas; species Pseudomonas sp. CFBP 13602. The sequence goes on from NZ_JACYVT010000009.1 coordinate 56,499, forward strand.
CCGGAAATCCGTGCAAACCTGCCCAAGTACGCCAACTGGCCGACTTTCCCGCAGCTGTGGGTGGCCGGTGAGCTGGTAGGCGGTAGCGACATCGTGGCCGAAATGGCCGCCAACGGTGAATTGCAGACGCTGGTCAAGGACGCTTCGGCCAAGGCCGCACAGCCCAAAGCCGACGCGTGATCCGCTTGCTGGCTGGCCTGGGTGCCAGCCAGCCATGAAAAAGCCCCGCCTGTTCACACAGCGCGGGGCTTTTTCATGGTGTCGCGTCAGGGTTGGGAAGACTCAGCTTTCTTCGCCCATGCTCGACTGCAGGTAATTCTCGATCCCGACCTTGTCGATCAGGCTCAGTTGAGTCTCCAGCCAGTCGATCTGTTCTTCCTTGCCTTCAAGGATGTCTTCGAGCATTTCGCGGCTGCCGAAGTCGCCAGCGGTTTCGCAATGAGCGATGGCGCCTTTCAGATCGCCCAGGCCCTTGTATTCGATCTTGAGATCGCAGGCCAGCATTTCACCGGCGTGTTCACCGATCAGAATCTTGCCCAGTTCCTGCAGGTTGGGAATGCCCTCGAGGAACAGCACGCGCTTGATCAGCTTGTCGGCGTATTTCATTGCGTCGATCGACGCCTTGTATTCGTGCTTGCCCAGCTTGTTCAGGCCCCAGTCTTCGTACATGCGGGCATGCAGGAAGTACTGGTTGATGGCGACCAGCTCGTTTCCGAGGATCCTGTTGAGATGCTGGATGACGCTGATATCGCCTTTCATGATCAGAGAGCCTGCGCGGGTATAGGAGTAATGGCGTGAAGTTTGGCCTCAGGAACTAAGCATGTCAAACCTAAGTTATTGAATACTATATGAAAATTAATCGGAATAAGAATGACTGAGTTCCGCGTTTGTTGCTAAGTCGTTGTATTCCAGACATAAAAAAACCGGGCGGGGCCCGGTTTCTTCAAAGACGGTGGTTTCACGCGGGTGTAAATTCTGCTGGGTAGGGCAGTGCAGAGGCTTGAGCGGTCTGGATTTGAGTCAGGGTATCGCGTACCACTTCCTTGGCTAGGCAGGCACATTTACCGCACTGCGTGGCCACGCCGAGGGTTTCACGCACGTCACGAAAGCTGCAGCAGCCTTCGTAGATCGCATCGCGAATCTGACCATCGGTGACACCCTGGCAAAGACAGACATACATACGTAAGAACCGCCGCTGTGTTGGTTTCAATGCGGACGATCCTAATGTTAATGAGAATGCTTGTCAAAGCAACTCGCGACTACGTTTGGCACAAGCGATGAACGGTTGCAGCAGGGGCCGTCGATCGTTCTCGACGTTCCCTGCTGCACCGGTTCAATCGTTGAAATCCTGCCAGCCGCCCATCTGCTTCCAGCGATTGACGATGCCGCAGAACAGCTCGGCGGTCTTCTCCGTGTCGTAGCGAGCCGAGTGAGCCTCGCGCCCGTCGAAATCGATATCGGCGGCCTGGCACGCCTTGGCCAGGACGGTCTGGCCGTAGGCAAGCCCTGCCAGGGTAGCGGTGTCGAAGCTGGAAAAGGGATGGAACGGGTTGCGTTTCATTTCGGTACGCGCAACCGCGGCATTGAGAAAGCCGAGGTCGAAACTGCTGTTGTGGCCCACCAGGATCGCGCGCTTGCAACCGTTGGCCTTCAGCGCCTTGCGGATGCCGCGGAAGATGTCGGTCAGCGCTGTCTCTTCGCTGACGGCCATGCGCAGGGGGTGGTCCAGCTTGATGCCGGTGAACTCCAGCGCAGCGGCCTCGACGTTGGCCCCCTCGAACGGCTCGACGCGGAAGAAGTAGGTATGGTCGGCAAAGACGAAGCCTTTCTCGTCCATGCCGATGGTCGTTGCGGCGATTTCCAGCAGGGCGTCGGTGGCGCAGTTGAAGCCGCCCGTCTCCACGTCCACGACTACCGGCAGGTAGCCGCGAAAACGTGCGGCCATGGGATGGCGCGAGCCAGTGCCCGAACCGCCCGTGTCTTCGTCGTCGTAGTTGTCTTCACTCACGCATCTTTCTCCAGCAGGCGCCAGCGCAGTTTTTCACCGGCGCGCAGCGGGATGACTACCTGCTCACCGAATGGCAGGCTGGTTGGGGCGGTCCACTCGTCGCGGACCAGGGTAATGGTGTCGGTGTTGCGCGGCAGGCCGTAGAAGTCCGGGCCATGCAGGCTGGCGAAGCCTTCCAGCTTGTCCAGCGCATCACGCTGCTCGAACGCCTCGGCGTACAGCTCGATACCGGCGAAGGCGCTGTAGCAGCCGGCGCAGCCACAGGCCGCCTCCTTGGCATGCTGCGCGTGGGGCGCCGAATCGGTGCCCAGGAAGAACTTGGTGCTGCCGCTGGTGGCGGCGTCGAGCAAGGCAACCTGGTGCGTATTGCGCTTGAGAATCGGCAGGCAATAGAAGTGCGGGCGGATGCCGCCCACCAGCATGTGGTTGCGGTTGTACAGCAGGTGCTGCGGGGTGATGGTCGCCGCGACATTGGCCGGCGCGGCCTTGACGAATTCGGCGGCCTCGGCCGTGGTGATGTGCTCGAACACCACCTTGAGCGCGGGAAAGCGCTCTACCAGCCGGCGCATGTGCTCGTCGATGAAGATCTTTTCGCGGTCGAACACGTCGACATCACCACGGGTGACCTCGCCGTGGATCAGCAGCGGCATGCCGGCATCGCTGAGGGCTTCGAGCGCCTCGGTGATGTTGTCCAGGCTGGTCACCCCGGAATCGGAATTGGTAGTGGCGCCGGCCGGGTACATCTTGGCCGCCTTGACGAAGCCGCTGGCCTTGGCGGCGCGGATGTCGGCAGCGCTGGTGCGATCGGTCAGGTACAAGGTCATCAGCGGTTCGAAGGCGCTGCCTGCAGGGCGTGCGGCAAGGATGCGCTGGCGATAGGCATCGGCTTCGGCGGCGGTGCGCACCGGCGGTACCAGGTTGGGCATGACGATGGCGCGGGCGAAGATTCGCGATACATCGGCCACGGTATGCGGCAGCACGGCACCATCACGAAGATGAATGTGCCAGTCGTCGGGACGCAGAAGGGTCAGGCGGTCGGACATTGGGGATTCCAGGCGGTTCGAACTCGCCGCGAATGCTACCGGAAAACGCCGTGCACGGCATCCGCTATCAAGTTTTGCAGGCCATGTCCGATACCTTGGAAGTACCCTGTTCGAACCCGTGGAGCCTGTCGTGCGCCAGCGTTATATTGCCCTGCTCAGTGTGTTTGCCAGCCTTCCGGCCCTGGCGATGAATTTCCAGACCCGTCTGGAGAACGTCGAGTGGAAGGTCGCGGGTGACCAGTTCGAATGCCGCCTGGGCCAGCCGGTGACCAATTTCGGTTCGGCCGAATTCGTCCGCCGTGCCGGCGAGCAGGCCGTGTTTCGCCTGACTTCCGCCAGCCGCCTGCTGGGCACGGGTTCTGCCACGCTGATTGCGGCTGCGGCACCGTGGCAACCCGGTCGCGGCGACATCAATCTGGGCAGCGTACGCCTGGGCCATGGCGAAGCCCTGCTCACCAGCTCGCAAAGCCAGGCCAGCGGCTTGATCAATGGCCTGCTCGAGGGTCGCATGACCCTGGTACGCAGCCAGTCCGGAGGCGGCCAGCCGGTGGAGATCCGCTTGCTCTCGGCGCGTTTCGGCCAGGCTTTCGGCGAGTACCAGGCCTGTGCAGCAAAGTTGCTGCCGATGAACTACGACCAGATCCGCCTGAGCGAAGTAGGCTTTCCCCGCAACCTCGAGCTCGATGGGGCGGCCAAGGCGCGCCTGGACAAGCTGCTGGCTTTCATGAAGGCCGATCCGAGCGTCAATCACGTTCAGCTCGACGGGCACTCGGACAACAGCGGCAACCGCCTGGTCAATCGCGATCTGTCCAGGCGTCGGGCCATGGCCGTGCAGGAATACCTGCTGGCCCATGGCTTGAGCGACAGCCAGATCACCTTGCGCTTCCATGGCGAAAGCTACCCGCTGGTGACCAACAACACAGCTGCCAATCGGGCGCGCAACCGCCGTGTGAGCATTGAGTTGAGCCGAGCCGAAGCGGCCCCGAACGTCACGCCAGCTACCGATTCGCCCGCCGTTCTGGCCACGGAAAAACCCCCTGCCAAGCCTTTGTGATTGTCGCTTGTTCAACCAAAGCTGTCGCGCCCCTGTAAATTCGCGGCCTTGGGCGGTAGAATCGACGGCTTTCCGTAGAACCCGTGGAGTGATGGCATGGCGGACGTAAACAAGGTCGTTCTGGCGTATTCCGGCGGCCTGGACACTTCGGTGATCCTCAAGTGGCTGCAGGATACTTATAACTGTGAAGTGGTGACCTTCACTGCCGACCTGGGTCAGGGCGAAGAGGTCGAACCGGCCCGCGCCAAGGCACAGGCCATGGGCGTGAAAGAAATCTACATCGACGATCTGCGCGAAGAATTCGTGCGTGACTTCGTGTTCCCGATGTTTCGCGCCAACACCGTTTACGAAGGCGAGTACCTGTTGGGTACGTCCATCGCTCGTCCGCTGATCGCCAAGCGCCTGATCGAAATCGCCAATGAAACCGGTGCTGATGCCATTTCCCACGGCGCCACCGGCAAGGGCAACGACCAGGTGCGCTTCGAACTGGGCGCCTATGCACTCAAGCCCGGCGTCAAGGTCATCGCACCATGGCGTGAATGGGATCTGCTCTCCCGTGAAAAGCTGATGGACTACGCCGAAAAGCACAACATTCCGATCGAGCGCCACGGCAAGAAGAAATCGCCGTACTCGATGGACGCCAACCTGCTGCACATTTCCTACGAGGGCGGTGTGCTGGAAGACACCTGGACCGAGCACGAAGAAGATATGTGGCGTTGGACCGTCTCGCCGGAGCACGCCCCGGACACCCCACAGTACCTGGAGCTGACCTTCCGCAATGGTGACATCGTCGCGCTGGATGGCGTCGACATGACCCCCGCGACCGTGCTGGCGACGCTGAATCGCATCGGCGGCGAGCACGGCATCGGCCGCCTGGATATCGTCGAGAACCGCTACGTGGGGATGAAGTCCCGTGGTTGCTACGAAACTCCGGGCGGCACCATCATGCTGCGCGCCCACCGTGCGATCGAATCCATCACCCTGGATCGCGAAGTGGCCCACCTCAAGGACGAGCTGATGCCCAAGTACGCCAGCTTGATCTACACCGGCTACTGGTGGAGTCCTGAACGTCTGATGCTGCAACAGATGATCGACGCCTCCCAGGTCAACGTGAACGGTGTGGTTCGACTCAAGCTGTACAAGGGCAATGTGATCGTTACCGGTCGCAAGTCCGATGACTCGCTGTTCGACGCCAACATTGCGACCTTCGAGGAAGACGGCGGCGCCTATAACCAGGCCGATGCCGCAGGCTTCATCAAGCTCAACGCGCTGCGCATGCGCATTGCCGCAAACAAGGGCCGCACGCTGTTCTGATACAGCGCAGGCGTGTCTGCAACCCCGGTTTCGACCGGGGTTTTTTTATTGATCAGCTCAGCAGTACCGTCCACTTCAAACGACCTGGCTGCAGCGCCGCCACTTGGCAATGCAGCCCGGTCAGGCGCGTGACCAGTGCACTGGGCAAGGGTGGCGGTGCAGCCTGGCCCACCAGCACGATCAATAACGGTCGGACGTGCTTGCGCGTTTCCAGAATATCAGCCAGCCGTTCCAGATGGGCTGCCACGCGGGTGCGCGTGGGCAACGTGCTGGTGTCGATGATATGCAGATCATTGTGCGCCAGGCGTACCCGGTTATCGGCTCGGTATTTATAAGCGTCCACTTCGTTGTCGAGACTTTCAAGAAAATACGCTGAACTCTCGAAGTCCGAGGGCGAGTAAAGTGCACGTCGATTGAAGTTGAGCGTTGCAAAGAAAAGAATGGCCAGGAAAGTTGGAAAGCCTACCAGAAACCATATATAGATGGTCTGGCTGGTGTCGTCCAGAAACGGCAGGCTCGCCAAGGCCGATGCCTCGACCATGGCCGTGAACAGCGCGATGACGCCCAGCGGATTGGGACGGGTGATCTTCTTGTTAGCCACGTGTGCCTCGCAGGGCCGTGTCCGGCCGGTAGTTGCTGGGCCAACGATAGTAGTAGGGTCGCCGGGCCGCGCAGGATGCATAGTTATCTGCCTGCCGCTGTCGTGGTGCCCACGGGCATGCGCCGCTGCACGCGGTCGCCAAGGCTCTGGCCCGGTGTTTTCCAGCTGAAGTTGTGTAGATCGATTGCCGGTATTTATCCTGCAACAGCTTGGCCGGTTCGAGGTGCACGGCTCAATTGAAGCGGCTGGTCAATTATGCAATGCTCCTGCTCCTTGGTTTTATAAGCAGAGCTCGATGCCGCCAAACACTGTACAGAAATTTTCACCGGCTTAATATGTAGGAATATTCGTCGGGTGTTGTAGGAAGTGTCTTAGTTATTGCCTGCCCAGATTCTCTATCGTCCAAGGCGGCAGTTGTCTGGGGTAATGTGCGGGCTCTAGAATTCGAACAGCGAAAATTGGATCTTCCCATGAATAAAGTGCTGATCGTGGACGACCATCCGGTCATCCGCCTCGCCGTGCGGTTGCTGATGGAGCGCCACGGCTACGAGGTAGTGGCCGAGACCGACAACGGCGTCGACGCGTTGCAACTGGCCCGTGACCACGCCCCGGACATCGTCATTCTCGATATCGGTATTCCCAAGCTCGACGGGCTGGAAGTCATCGGTCGGCTCACGGTCAGCGAGCCTCAGCTCAAGGTGCTGGTGCTGACTTCGCAGGCACCGGGGCATTTCTCCATGCGTTGCATGCAGGCAGGTGCGGCGGGCTACGTGTGCAAACAGCAGGACCTCACCGAACTGCTCAGTGCGATCAAGGCCGTATTGTCCGGCTACAGCTATTTCCCCAATCAGGCGTTGCACTCGGTGCGAGCGAGCCTGGGCAATGCCTCGGAAGCCGATATGGTGGATCGCCTGTCCGGGCGAGAAATGATGGTGTTGCAGCAATTGGCCAAGGGCAAGTCGAACAAGCAGATCGCCGACGGCATGTTCCTCAGCAACAAGACCGTGAGTACCTACAAGACGCGCCTGCTGCAGAAACTCAATGCTCGCTCGCTCGTCGACCTGATCGAGTTGGCTCAGCGCAATGGGTTGGCCTGATCTGCAGGCAAGCCATGTGGCCTATATATCGAAATCGTAGTCAGCCAACTGCCGTTGCAGACGTTTTTCCTCGAGCAGGTTATCGATCGTACGGCGCTTGCTCAGATTGCTCTTGACGGGCTCGACGACGGGCTCGGCTTCTTCACTTTCTACGGTGGTGAAGTCGTCTTCCGTTTCCAGCACTTCGTTATCGGTACTCATGATGTCAGCTCCAGGCATGTGCTGCCAATGGCGGACCTTATAGCGATATTCGAAGACGGCGTAAAAAAGATTTTTTCAATCGAGAGCTGAGCTCTTACAGGCAACCTCAATCGTCGCTGGTCTTGTGCTTGTATTCACACAGGTCTTCGATGCGACAGCTACCACAGCGGGGCTTTCGCGCCTGACAAACGTAGCGTCCGTGCAGGATCAGCCAGTGGTGCGAGTCGAGCAGGTACGCGCGGGGCACGAACTTCATCAGTTTCTGCTCGACCTCGACCACGTTTTTCCCCGGCGCGATCCCGGTGCGGTTGCTGACACGAAATATGTGAGTGTCGACGGCCATGGTCAGTTGCCGAAACGCCGTATTGAGCACCACGTTGGCGGTCTTGCGTCCAACGCCAGGCAGCGCTTCGAGAGCTTCGCGGGTCTGCGGCACCTGGCCGTCGTGCCGTTCCACGAGCAGGCGGCAGGTTTCGATGACATTGCGCGCCTTGCTGTTGTACAGGCCAATGGTCTTGATGTAGCTCGACAGCCCTTCGACGCCCAGCGCATGCATCGCCTGGGGAGTCGGTGCGACGGGGAATAATTTCGCGGTGGCCTTGTTCACGCCCACGTCAGTGGATTGTGCAGAGAGAATGACGGCGATCAGCAGCTCGAAGGCAGACCCATAGGCCAGTTCCGTCTTGGGCTCTGGATTGTCTTCGTGCAGCCGACGGAAGATTTCCTGGCGTTTCGTCGCGTTCATCGGGTGAATAGATCCTTGGCAGGCCGAGCTAGAGTGTTTGCAGTGCGGCGAGCTGACGTTCGGCGGCCTCATGCTCGCGGCCCAAAGTGTCGAGCACGAGGAATTGCTCGAATGTTGGCGGGGTCACGAAAGCCTTCCGGGTTTTCACCAGCTGTGCGCGGGTCATGGCCACGGCAATCTTCGCCTGTTTCAGGGCGCTATCGCCACCGCTGGCCTTGGCCGCCTTCGCTGCCTTGATCCGTTCGAGTGCCGACAGGGCTGGGCCCTGCGCTAGCGCAACGGTCGCTGAACGCAGGGGCCTTGGCGCTCGCTCGGCCTGTCGGGCAGTCTCGATCCGTTGCAAGCGCTCGTTGCGGGCCTGGTAGCGTTGTCGGGCCTGGTCGCGCTTTCGCAGCCGAGTGCGTTGCTGTTCGGGACCGCACGAAGGGTCGCTCGCCAGCGACGTGAAGGCCGATGTCGGCGCCGGGCGCATCTCTATGCAGTCGACGGGGCAGGGCGCCACGCACAGGTCGCAACCCGTGCATTCGTCTTCCAGCACGCTGTGCATCAACTTGGCCGCGCCGAGAATGGCGTCCACCGGGCAGGCTTGAATGCATTTGGTACAGCCGATGCATTCCGCCTCGCGTATGTAGGCGACCTGGGCGGGTGCCGTGCCGCGTTCCGGGTCCGGTGCCAGTACCGGCAACTGCAGCAGTTGCGCCAGGGCGGCGATGGTCGCATCACCCCCCGGCGGGCAACGGTTGATCGGTTCACCGGCGGCAATACCGGCCGCGTAGGGCTTGCAGCCGGCATGGCCACATTTGCCGCATTGAGTCTGCGGCAGCAATGCGTCGATGCGTTGGATCAGGGTCATGGGCCGGCCGGAGTGCGGATGAGGGCAGATGGCAAGAGTGACGTTGGCAGCCTGGCCCGTCGTCATGCGCTGAAGATGACGGGCAGGGTGCGCGAGCCGCGGACCTATTTGATGCGCTGGCCGGGCTTGGCGCCGCTGTCGGGGCTGAGCAGGTAGATTTCTTCGCCTCCAGGGCCCGCTGCCATGACCATGCCTTCGGAGATGCCGAAGCGCATCTTGCGAGGCTTGAGGTTGGCAATCATCATGGTCAATCGACCTTCCAGCGCGGCCGGGTCAGGATAGGCGCTCTTGATCCCGGAGAAGACGTTGCGCTGTTCATCGCCGATGTCCAGGGTCAAACGCAGCAGCTTGTCTGCGCCTTCCACCGCTTCGGCCTTGAGGATCAGCGCGACACGCAGGTCGACCGCAGCGAAGGCGTCGAAGTCGATCTCGGCGGCCAGTGGCTCCTTGGTCAGCTCACCGTTGCCAGTGGCGGGCGCAGGCGCGACAGGGTCCTGGGCAGCGGCGAGGTCTTGCTTGGAGGCATCGGTCATCGCCTGCACCTTGACCGGGTCGATACGGGTCATCAAGGCCTGGAACGGGTTGAGTCGATGGTCGGCGAGCCAAGTGGCATGGTCGTCCCAGCCTAGGGGTTCGACATTGAGGAAGCGTTCGGCTTCGCGGGCCAGCTCGGGCAATACCGGCTTGAGGAAGATGATCAGCTGACGGAACAGGTTGATGCCCACCGCACAGACGGCCTGGACCTCGTCGCCGCGGCCTTCCTGCTTGGCCAGCGACCACGGCGCTTTCTCGGCAATCCAGGCGTTGGCGCGGTCGGCCAGTGCCATGATTTCGCGCATGGCACGGGCGAAGTCGCGGACTTCATAGGCTTCGGCGATGCTTGGCGTCGCATCGAGGAACGCCTGGGTAAGCTCCGGCGCGGCATTGGCTGTGACCAGCACGCCGTCGTTGCCCTTGTGGACGAAACCGGCGCAGCGGCTGGCGATGTTGACCACCTTGCCCACCAGGTCGGAGTTGACCTTCTGTACGAAGTCATCGAGGTTGACGTCCAGGTCGTCCACGCCACGGCCCAGCTTCGATGCGAAGTAGTAGCGCAGGTATTCGGGTGCCAGGTGATCCAGGTAGGTACGGGCCTTGATGAAGGTGCCGCGCGACTTGGACATCTTCTCGCCATTGACCGTGAGGAAGCCGTGCACGTTCAGCGCGGTCGGCTTGCGGTAGCCGGCGCCTTCGAGCATGGCTGGCCAGAACAGCGCATGGAAGTTGATGATGTCCTTGCCGATGAAGTGGTACAGCTCTGCCGTCGAATCCTTGCCCCAGTACGCATCGAAGTCGAGTTCGGGGCGGCGGGCGCAGAGGTTCTTGAAGCTGGCCATGTAGCCGATCGGCGCATCCAGCCACACGTAGAAATACTTGCCTGGCTCGCCGGGAATCTCGAAGCCGAAATACGGCGCGTCGCGGGAAATGTCCCATTCCTGCAGGCCGGCATCGAGCCACTCGGCGATCTTGTTGGCCACTGCGTCCTGCAAGGTGCCGCTGCGAGTCCAGCCTTCGAGCATCTGCTGGAAGTCAGGCAACTTGAAGAAGAAGTGCTGGGAATCCTTGAGTACGGGCGTGGCGCCCGAGATCGCCGATTTCGGATCCTTGAGCTCGGTGGGTGCGTAGGTGGCGCCGCACTTTTCGCAGTTGTCGCCGTACTGATCGGCTGCCGCGCACTTGGGACAGGTGCCCTTGATGAAGCGGTCGGCCAGGAACATCTGCTTCTGCGGGTCGAAGTACTGGGTGACCGAACGCTGGGCAATATGACCGGCTTCGCGCAGTTTCAGGTAGATCTCGCTCGACAGCTCGCGGTTTTCTTCACAGTGGGTGGAGTGGAAATTGTCGAAGTCCACCAGGAAGTCGGCGAAGTCGGCGCTGTGCTCGGCCTTGACGTTGGCGATCAGCTGTTCCGGCGTGATGCCTTCCTTTTCCGCGCGCAGCATGATGGCCGAGCCATGGGCGTCATCTGCACAGACATAGACGCACTGATTGCCGCGATGCTTCTGGAAGCGCACCCACATATCGGTCTGGATGTACTCCAGCATATGGCCAAGGTGGATGGAACCGTTGGCATAGGGCAGGGCGCTGGTGACGAGAATCTTGCGTGGCTCGGACATGGGGCTCGGCTACTGGAAGTGAAACGAAGACCGAACACTATAAAGGGGCCAAGGGATTTTTTCACCTGTTGTCAGGGCTTGCGAGCAGCGTTCGGTGATCCGTCCGCGTCAGCGCGATCATGCCAATGCGACAAAATGCCTCAAGTCGCTGCGAGGACGGCCGACAACCTGAGATTAGGAGACTTCCCTCATGATTCCGCCCCTGATCCCGATCAGCGTCGTGCCGGTGACCTCGCAACTGGACCCGGTCAAGTCCACGCCCAGCATCGCGCCGGTCGCGCCAGCCCAGCCCGGCTCGAACGAAACCGCCATCGACCTGCGCCATCACGATGCCGACCAGACCGCCCTGCTCCTGCGCGAGGAGCAGCGACGACGCCAGCGTGAGGGCCGGCAGCCAGACCCCGACGAGCACACGCCGGTGCCGGGTGACTCGCTCAACGCCGACAATACGGTTCCGGTGGCGCCTTTGGTCGAGGACCCGCCGCGCCAAGGGCTGTGGGTCGATATCCAGGTCTAGTCAGAGCCGTTCGCGCGCTGCATCATGGACCATCCTTTTCGCCATCCGACCCGACACTGCCATGAGCCAAGACGACAACCTGATCGATTTTGCCAGCGAACGCGGCAAGCGCATCCATGACCTCAAGGACAAGCGCCTCAACGAAATGCGCCAAGCATTCGAACAGGCGCTGCCACTGGCCCAGGCCAAGGCCAAGGCCAAGGCCGGGAAGAAAGCCAAGAAGCCGAAGAAGCGCTGAAGGCCCTTCAGCCGATGCTGATGGGTGGCGGGCTGACCAGGGTCACGGTCTGCTGCTTGCGTGGCGCAAGAATTTCCGCCTCGCCGTCGACCACCAGTTCATCGCGCTGATTGAAAACGCGAGTGGCAATGCGGACGCGGAACTTGGGCAGTTTCTCGAGGATTTCCAGGCGCACGGTCAGGGTGTCGCCCAGTTTCACCGGCTTCTGGAAGCTCATCTGCTGGCCCAAGTAAATGGTGCCGGGCCCTGGCAGCTCGCATGCCACTGCGGCGCTAATCAGCGCACCACTGAACATGCCATGGGCGATGCGTTCCTTGAACATGCTGCTGGCGGCGAATTCTGCGTCGAGGTGCACCGGGTTGTGGTCGCCCGACATGGCGGCGAACAGCTGGATGTCGCGTTCCTGCACGGTCTTGCTGAAGCTGGCGGTCTGGCCGACCTCGAGCGCTTCGTACGGGGTATTGGTGACTTGGGTCATGAGCGGTGGGTCCTTGGCTTGGCGACGGTCGTGGCCGCGTCAAATAGATTCACGATGTTAACAGCGGGGTCGTGCGCATTTGCGTGGGTTGCGGCAGCTGCTAACGTCGGCAGCATACCGCAGGCGCAATGGCCGGGCGGGCTTCGAATCAGAGGACAATAATAATGCATCCTGATTTCTGGAACGACAAGCGCCCACCGGGCGTGCCCCACACGCTCCCCGTCGATGAATTCACGTCCATTGTCGATGTGTTCGACCGCTCCTGCAGCACCTTTGCCGATCGTCCGGCCTTCAGCAACATGGGCGTTACCCTGACCTACGCCGAGCTCGATCGGCTCTGCAGCGCGTTTGCCAGCTGGCTGCAGCGGCACACCGATCTGGTCCCCGGCGACCGCATCGCCGTGCAGTTGCCCAATGTCCTGCAGTATCCGATCGCGGTGTTCGGCGCGCTGCGCGCGGGCCTGGTCGTGGTCAATACCAATCCTCTATATACCGTGCGGGAAATGCGCCATCAGTTCCGCGATTCCGGCGCGCGGGCGCTGGTCTACCTCAACCTGTTCGGCGACAAGGTCGAACAGGTGCTGCCGGACACCACGCTGCACTACCTGATCGAAGCCCGCCTGGGCGATCTGATGCCCACTGCCAAGGGTTGGCTGGTCAACACGCTGGTGAGCAAGGTGAAGAAGCGCGTGCCTGCCTACCATCTACCCCAGGCGGCGTCGTTCAAGACGGTTCTGGCGCGAGGCGCAGAGCTTGCGCCACGTCCGGTAGCGCCGACCCTCGAAGACCTCGCGGTGCTGCAGTACACCGGCGGCACCACTGGCCTGGCCAAGGGCGCCATGCTCACCCATGGCAATCTGGTCGCCAACATGCAGCAGGTACGGGCGTGTTTCCATCAGCTCGACGAACAGGGGCAGACGATCCTGCAGCAAGGCCACGAGGTGATGATCGCGCCGCTGCCGCTGTACCACGTGTATGCGTTCACCGCGAACTGCCTGTGCATGATGGTCACCGGCAACCATAACGTGCTGATCAGCAACCCCCGCGATATCGGTGCCTTCATCAAGGAGCTGAAAAAATGGCGGTTCACCGCGCTGCTGGGCCTGAACACGCTGTTCGTGGCATTGATGGAGCACCCGCAGTTCCGTTCGCTGGACTTCTCCCGCCTCAAGGTGACCAACTCCGGCGGCACGGCTTTGGTCAAGGCCACTGCCGAACGCTGGGAAAGCCTTACCGGTTGCCGCATCGTCGAAGGCTATGGCCTGACCGAGACATCGCCGGTGGCCTGCACCAACCCGTATGGCCAGAGCGCGCGCATCGGCAGCGTGGGTATTCCTGTGGTTGGCACGGCGTTGAAGGTGATCGACGAGCAGGGCTGCGAGTTGCCGTTGGGCGAGCGGGGCGAGCTGTGCATCCAGGGGCCCCAGGTGATGCGCGGCTACTGGCAGCAGCCCGAGGCGACCGCCGAGGCGCTGGACGCGCAAGGCTGGTTCAAGACCGGCGACATCGCCGTCATAGATCCCGATGGCTACGTGCGCATCGTCGATCGCAAGAAAGACCTGATCATCGTGTCCGGTTTCAACGTCTATCCCAACGAGATCGAGGACGTAGTCATGGCCCATCCGCAAGTGGCCAACTGCGCGGCCATTGGCGTGGCGGACGCGCGCTCAGGCGAGGCGGTCAAGCTGTTCGTCGTGGCTCGGGATCCGCAACTGACCACGACCGAGCTGATGGCCTACTGCAAGGCCAACTTCACCGGCTACAAGCTGCCACGGGAAATTGTCCTGCGCGATGCCTTACCGATGACGCCCGTGGGCAAGATCCTGCGGCGTGAGCTGCGCGACGAGTGACGCGCAATGCAGGCGCCAGGCGCTGGTGTCACAGCCCTCGAACGCTGACGCCTGCTGGCCTGCGTCGTGTGAAATCAGGTGTGACCGGAATTGACGATCCGGTCACAATGGTTACCGGCGAGCCACCTTCGGCCTCTAGTCGCCTTATGGCAAAGCTGCTACTCTCGGCGCGCTTTTCGGCATTCGGACCTGTAGCGGTCGTGCTGACATATCAATAATAATCGCATCGAATGCGGTGAAGATTCGCTGGCGCTGGAGGAGTGGGCTTCCATGATCGAAAATTTCTGGAAGGATAAGTATCCGGCTGGAATCGCGGCGGATATCGATCCAGACATGTACCCCAATATCCAGGCGGTGCTCAAGCAGTCCTGCCAGCGCTTCGCCGACAAGCCGGCGTTCACCAATCTGGGCAAGACCCTCAGCTACGGCGAGCTCTATGAGCTGTCCGGTGCCTTTGCCGCGTACCTGCAGCAGCACACCGACCTGGTGCCGGGTGACCGCATTGCGGTGCAGTTGCCAAACGTCCTGCAGTATCCGGTGGCGGTCTTCGGTGCCATTCGCGCAGGCCTGGTGGTGGTCAATACCAACCCGCTGTACACCGCGCGGGAAATGGAACACCAGTTCAAGGACTCCGGCGCCAAGGCCCTGGTCTGTCTGGCCAACATGGCGCACCTGGCAGAAAAGGTCGTGCCCAAAACGGCCGTGCGCCACGTCATCGTCACCGAAGTCGCCGACCTGCTGCCACCGCTCAAGCGACTGCTGGTCAACAGCGTGATCAGGTACGTGAAGAAAATGGTCCCGGCCTATCACCTGCCGCGTGCGGTGAAGTTCAACGACGTGTTGAGCAAGGGTCGCGGCCAGGCCGTCACCGAGGCCAATCCGGCCAGCTCGGAAGTAGCCGTGCTGCAATATACCGGCGGTACCACCGGGGTGGCCAAGGGGGCGATGCTCACCCACCGCAACCTGGTCGCCAACATGCTGCAGTGCAAGGCCTTGATGGGCGCCAACCTCGATGAAGGCTGCGAAGTGCTGATCACGCCGCTGCCGCTCTACCACATCTATGCCTTCACCTTTCATTGCATGGCGATGATGCTGATCGGCAACCACAACGTGCTGATCAGCAATCCGCGCGACCTGCAGGCGATGGTCAAGGAGCTTTCCAAGTGGAAGTTCAGCGGCTTCGTCGGGCTCAACACGCTGTTCGTGGCCCTGTGCAACAACGATGCGTTCCGCAAGCTCGACTTCTCGGCGTTGAAAGTCACCCTGTCGGGGGGCATGGCCCTGCAACTGGCGGCCGCCGAACGCTGGAAAGAGGTGACGGGCTGTGCCATCTGCGAGGGCTATGGCATGACCGAAACCAGCCCGGTCGCCTCGGTGAACCCCAACCAGCGCATCCAGATCGGCACCATCGGCATTCCAGTACCGTCCACCCTGGCCAAGATCATCAACGATGCGGGCGAAGAGCTGCCGTTGGGCGAAATCGGCGAGTTGTGCATCAAGGGCCCACAGGTCATGAAGGGCTACTGGCAGCGCCAGGACGCCACTGCCGAGATCCTCGACGCCCAGGGCTGGCTGAAGACCGGCGACATCGCACTGATACAGCCCGACGGCTACATGCGTATCGTCGATCGCAAGAAGGACATGATCCTGGTCTCCGGTTTCAACGTGTACCCCAACGAGCTTGAGGATGTCCTTGCGACCCTGCCGGGCGTGCTGCAGTGCGCCGCCATCGGCATACCGGACGAAAAGTCCGGCGAGTCGATCAAGATCTTCGTCGTGGCCAAGCCGGGTGTCACCCTGACCAAGGAGAAGGTCATGGAGCACATGCGTGCCAACGTCACCGGCTACAAGGTGCCGCGCACGGTGGAATTCCGCGACGTGCTGCCGACCACCAACGTGGGCAAGATCCTGCGGCGTGAACTGCGCGACGAAGAACTGAAGAAACTGGGCATCAAGAAATCGGCCTGATCTCTGCCCAGCTCCGGGGGCTGCCGACACAACCCCCGCAAATCTGCGACAATCGCGGGGTGTAACCTTCGACGTACCCCACCAAGACCTCTGCGTACCTGATGACCGACCAAACCGTTTCGATTGACCAGCTTCTGAAAAACCTCGACCAGGCCATGATCGGCGACCGTCACCGCCTGCGCAGACAGTTGCACGAACTGCGCAAGCGTCCTGACGAGGCGAAGCTTGGCCAATGGGTCGAGAAAGTCCAGGCCTCGTTCGCCCGCGTCCAGGCGCGTCGGCTGAGCGTGCCAAGCGTGCGCTACGACGACAGCCTGCCGATTGCCGCCAAGCGCGACGAGATCAAGAAAATCCTCGCCGAGCACCAGGTGCTGATCATTGCCGGTGAAACCGGCTCGGGCAAGACCACCCAGTTGCCCAAGATCTGCCTGGAAATGGGCCGCGGCCAGCATGGTCTGATCGCTCATACCCAACCGCGCCGGATCGCCGCGCGCAGCGTGGCCAGTCGGGTCGCCGAGGAATTGGCCACGCCATTGGGCGGGTTGGTTGGCTATCAGGTGCGCTTCGAAGACCAGAGCGATGCCAATACCCTGGTCAAGCTGATGACTGATGGCATCCTGCTGGCCGAGACCCAGCACGACCGCTTCCTCGAACGCTACGACACCATCATCGTCGACGAAGCGCACGAACGCAGCCTCAACATCGATTTTCTGCTGGGCTACCTGAAGACCCTGCTGCCACGGCGGCCCGACCTCAAGGTCATCATCACCTCGGCCACCATCGATCTGCAGCGTTTCTCCGAGCACTTCGACGACGCGCCGATCATCGAGGTGTCCGGGCGGACCTTCCCGGTGGACACTTGGTATCGGCCGCTCACTGCCGAGCAGGACGAGGAAGGCAATCAGATCGAGAACGACCTGACCGTCGACCAGGCGATCCTGGCGACGCTCGACGAAATCGCCGCCTTCGAGCGCAGCGAGCGCAAGACGCCGGGCGACGTGCTGGTGTTCCTGCCCGGCGAGCGCGAGATTCGCGATGCCGCCGACATGCTGCGCAAGGCGCAGCTGCGGCACACGGAAATTTTGCCGCTGTACGCGCGCCTGTCGCCGGCCGAGCAGCAGCGCATCTTTCAGTCCCATCCCGGGCGCCGTGTGGTTCTGGCCACCAACGTGGCGGAAACGTCGCTGACCGTGCCAGGCATTCGCTACGTGATCGACAGCGGCACCGCACGCATCAGTCGCTACAGCTACCGTGCCAAGGTCCAGCGCCTGCCGATCGAGGCGGTGTCCCAGGCCAGCGCCAACCAGCGCAAGGGTCGCTGTGGCCGGGTCGAGCCGGGCATCTGCATCCGCCTGTACAGCGAAGAGGATTTTCTCTCGCGCCCCGAATTCACCGATCCGGAAATCCTGCGCACCAACCTGGCGGCGGTGATTCTGCAGATGCTGCACCTGCGCCTGGGCGAAATCGACCAGTTTCCGTTCATCGAGCCGCCTGATGGCAAGGCTATCAGCGATGGCTTCAATCTTTTGCAGGAGTTGTCCGCGGTCAACCGCGAAAACCAGCTCACGCCAATGGGCCGCCAGTTGGCCCGGTTGCCGATCGACCCGCGGCTGGGCCGCATGCTGCTCGAGGGCGCGCGCCAGGGCAGCCTGCAGGAAGTCTTGATCATTGCCAGCGTGCTCTCGGTGCAGGACCCGCGCGAGCGTCCGCCCGAGCGCCAGCAGGCTGCCGACCAGGCGCATGCGCAATGGAAGGATGCCGATTCGGACTTCGCCGCGCTGGTCAATCTGTGGCGTGGTTTCGAAACCCAGCGCCAGGAGCTGGGCGCAAGCGCGTTGCGCAACTGGTGCCGCAAACAGTTCCTCAATTACCTGCGCCTGCGCGAATGGCGCGATGCGCATCGGCAACTGAGCCTGATCTGCCGTGACCTGCAGCTGGAAGTGAACAAGGACGCTGCGGACTATCCCAGGTTCCACAAGGCGGTGCTGTCCGGCCTGCTCAGTCAGATCGGCCAGAAGACCGAAGACGGCGACTACCTGGGCGCACGCCAGCGTCGCTTCTGGGTCCACCCGTCCTCGGGCATGGGGCGCAAGAAGCCTCAGTGGCTGATGGCCGCCGAGCTGGTCGAAACGACCAAGCTGTATGCGCGCATGGTCGCCAAGATCGAACCTGACTGGATCGAACCGCTGGCCGGGCATCTGATCAAGAAGAATCATTTCGAACCGCATTGGGAGAAGAAGCGCGGCCAGGTGGTGGCGTTCGAGCAGATCACGCTCTACGGCATGATCGTGGTTGGCCGGCGCCCGGTGCATTTCGGCCCCATTGATCCGGTGACGTCACGCGAGCTGTTCATTCGCGAAGGCTTGGTACGTGGCGAGATCCAGTCGCGGGCCAAGTGCCTGACGGCCAATCGCCTGCTGCTCGAGCAACTCGACGAGCTGGAGGCCAAGGCCCGCCGCCGCGACATTCTCGCCGACGAAGAAACCCTCTACGGCTTCTATGAGGCACGCCTTCCTGCCGAGATTCACCAGACCGCGACCTTCGACAGCTGGTACAAGGTCAACAGTCAGAAACAACCCGATCTGCTGATCATGCGCGAAGAGGACGTACTGGCCCGCGAGGCGAGCGAAGTCACTGCCGCGCAGTACCCGGACACCCTGCGGCTGGGCGACCTGAGCCTGCAGCTGAGCTACCACTTCGAGCCCAATCATCCGCGCGATGGCGTGACGTTGTGCGTGCCCGCGCCGCTGCTGCCCGCGTTGCCGGGTGAGCGTCTGGAGTGGCTGGTGCCGGGGTTGCTGGAAGCCAAATGCATTTCGCTGGTGCGCAACCTGCCCAAGGCCTTGCGCAAGAACTTCGTGCCGGTGCCGGACTTCGTTCGCGCAGCGCTCGCACGCCTGACGTTCGGCGCAGGCTCGCTGCCGCAGGCGCTGGGGGGCGAATTGCTGCGCATGACCGGCGCGCGCGTCAGCGACGAGGCGTGGGCCGAGGCGGCCCAGCAGGTCGACAGCCATCTGCGCATGAACATCGAAGTGCTCGACGGCCAGGGCAAGTTTCTGGGTGAAGGGCGTGACCTGGCCGAGCTGACCGCGCGCTTCGCCGAGGCCAGCAGCGCGGCGTTGGCCGTGCCGAGCACGGCCAAGAGCCAGCAACCGGTGCAGGCCAAGGCGTTCGCCAAGGTCGAGCAGACTACCCAGCAGAACATCGCCGGACTGTCGATGACGGTGTATCCCGCATTGGTCGAAGAGGGTGGTACGGTCAAGGAAGGGCGCTTCTCGACAGCGGCCGAAGCCGAATACCAGCATCGCCGCGCTCTGCAGCGCCTGTTGCTGCAGCAGTTGGCCGAGCCTGCCAAGTTCCTGCGCGGCAAGTTGCCGGGCCAGACCGAGCTGGGCCTGTTGTACCGCGAACTGGGCCGTGTCGAAGCCTTGGTCGAGGATATTCTGCTGGCCAGCCTCGACAGCTGCGTGCTCGAGGGCGAGGCCAGCCTGCCGCGCGATGGCGTGGCACTGGCAACGCTGGCCGAGCGCAAGCGCGGTGCCTGGGCGGAGCATGCCGAGCGTCTGGCGCGCCTGACCCTGGATATTCTCAAGCTCTGGCACGGCCTGCAGAAGCGCTTCAAGGGCAAGATCGATCTGACCCATGCCGTGGCGTTGAACGATATCAAGCAGCAACTGGGCAATCTGGTCTATCCCGGTTTTGTGCGCGACACCCCCGCGGCGTGGTTGAAGGAAATGCCGCGCCTGCTCAGGGCTGTCGAGCTACGCTTGGAGAAGCTGCCCAGCCAGGTGCAGAAAGACCGGGTCTGGAGCGGTGAGCTGTCCAATCTCTGGAGCCAGTATCAGGCACGCCTGAACAAGCATGGCCAGGAAGGCAAGCGTGATCCACAGCTGGCGGCCTACCGCTGGCTGCTGGAGGAGTATCGAGTGTCGCTGTTCGCGCAGCAGTTGGGCACCAAGGTGCCGGTATCGGACAAGCGCTTGAGCAAGCAGTGGAGCGCAGTGGACGCCTGAATCTGCCCCGGTCGATTGACCTGGGCCTGCGTGGCGTCCATGTGAATGAGTTGCCCCTAACAATAGAGGAACGAGCGTGCATAACGTCGTCATCAGCGGCACCGGCCTGTATACGCCGGCCCAGAGCATCTCCAACGAAGAGCTGGTCGAGTCTTTCAACCACTACGTCGAAGCGTTCAATGCAGACAACGCCGCCGCCATCGAGCGTGGCGATGCACAGGCGCTGGCGCCGTCCAGCGCGGCTTTCATCGAGAAGGCCAGCGGCATCAAGAGCCGCTTCGTCATGGACAAGGCCGGGATTCTCGATCCGCAGCGGATGAAACCGCACCTGCCTGAGCGCGGTAACGACGAGCAGTCGATTCTGTGCCAGATGGCGGTCGCAGCCGCCGAGCAGGCCTTGCAACGGGCTGGCCGCACGGCCGCCGATGTCGACGCGGTGATCGTCGCCTGTTCCAACCTGCAGCGTCCCTATCCGGCAGTGGCCATCGAAGTGCAGCAGGCGCTGGGCATCCAGGGTTTCGGTTTCGACATGAACGTGGCCTGTTCCTCGGCCACGTTCGGTATCCAGCAGGCAAGCAACAGCGTGCAGTTGGGGCAGGCGCGCGCGGTGCTGGTGGTGAGCCCTGAGATCTGCACCGGGCACTTGAATTTCCGCGACCGCGACAGCCACTTCATCTTCGGCGATGCAGCAACGGCCGTATTGGTGGAACGGGCAGACCTGGCCACTTCGACGA
This sequence comes from Pseudomonas sp. CFBP 13602, assembly GCF_014842725.1. NCBI lineage: Bacteria > Pseudomonadati > Pseudomonadota > Gammaproteobacteria > Pseudomonadales > Pseudomonadaceae > Pseudomonas > Pseudomonas sp. CFBP 13602. The sequence continues at coordinate 77,369 of NZ_JACYVT010000009.1, forward strand.
ACCAGTTCGACATCGTCAGCACCCGTCTGCAGACGCAGTTCTCCAACAATATCCGCAACAACTTCGGTTTCCTCAATCGGTCCGAAGCGTTGGGGGCAGGAGGCGACGACAAGCTGTTCGTGCAGGAAGGGCGCAAGGTATTCAAGGAAGTCTGCCCGATGGTTGCCGAACTGATCAGCGCCCATTTGGCGCAGAACGACATTGCCGTGCAAAGCGTCAGGCGCTTTTGGCTGCATCAGGCCAACCTGAGCATGAATCACTTGATCGTGAAGAAGCTGCTTGGCCGCGACGCCAGCGTCGACGAGGCGCCGGTGATTCTCGACCGGTATGCCAATACCAGTTCGGCGGGATCGGTGATTGCCTTGCACACCCATCAGGATGATCTGGCGCCGGGCTCGCTCGGGGTGTTGAGCTCCTTCGGCGCAGGCTACTCCATCGGCAGCGTGATTCTGCGCAAGCGCTGATCGACTGCCGCAACACCAATGAAAAAGGCGCAACCTGCGATGAACTCGCACGTTGCGCCTTTTTCAGTAGGGCGATGTGGAGTTAGAACTTGGCTTCCAGGTCCAGTTGCAGGGTGTTCACGTCGGCATCGGTGCGGGTCCGGCTGGCAACGTCGGATTCGGCCAGGAAGTAGATGGCACCCACGGCGAAGTTCTTGTCGATTTCGTAGCCCAGCTTGACCTTGTGGCCGCGCGAGCCGGTGAAGCCGTTGGCGAAGTCGGAGTCGGTGAAAGCCCCCACCACGGCGTTGCGCTGCACGTCGCGGTAGTTGTAGTCCAGGCCGAAGCCGGCAAACTTGGTCTTGAAGCCGGCCAGCCAGGCAGTGTCCTGCTTGCCGACCAGAGCGGTGGCTTCGGCATCACCGTTGACCACGTACTGACCATAGACCGACAGCGGCAACGGCAGGCCGGTGATGTCCAGTTGACCAAAGCCTTCGTACAGGGTGAATTCGGTGGAGGCGTTGCCGTTGACGGCCAGCACGGCGGCGGCGTTGGTGGCGTTGTCATTGTCGTAGGAATAGACGCTGCCGCCCAGGGTCATCTTGACGTTGTCGCCCAGCGCAAAGCGCGCGCCGGCCTGGCCGGTGTACATGCGCAGGTCGTGCTCGAACTGGCGACCTTCGCCGTCGATGTTGTCGGTCAGTACGTAGTAGCCCGTGCTGCCGAACAGCTCAGCGCCGCCCAGAGGCAGCTTGTAGGTTGCGGCTACGCCCTCGGGGTTGATGTCGCCGTCCCAGATCACGTCGCCCATGCTGACCCAGGGTTGGCTCATCTTGCCGCCGATCAGGTGCAGGTCCTTGATGGCGGTAGGGTGCCAGTCGAGGTAGGCCTGGTCGAGCCAGATGGATTTCTTGCTGAAGGCGCCGTCCAGGCTCTGGTTGGTGGAGCGGGCGTCGGCGCTGCTGCCGGTGGCGACGCGGATGCCGGCATCGACCTGTGGGTTGATTTCACTGTAGACGCCGATGCGGGCGCGGATGCGCTGGCGGTCTTGGTTGCGGTCGCCGCTGGAACCATCACGCTCGCCATCGACGTTGATGCTTTCGTGGCGCAGGCGTACGTCGCCCTTGATCTGTGTCTTTGCGGCCCAGGCGACTTTCTGGTCGAACGCGCTCATCTTCTTCGATTGTTCGGCGGCGGCCACTTGCTGGGCCTGTTTCTCACCGTCTAGCTCGGTCTTCAATTCGGCGTATTGCGCAGCGTTGATCGAGCCATTGGCGCGCAGCATGTCGAGCAGCTTGGCATCGACCGCGGCACTGGCCTGGGTGCTGATGGCCATCAGGACAGTGGCGCTCAGGCTGACCTTGGTGAGTGTTGAAACACGACGCATGACATTCTCCCTATCGCAAAAAAGGCCGGCAAGCGCCGAGCCTGAAAGTACTTCCGGACGCGCCTGGCAGACGGCGTGGCTGACCCCGGAAAACTGGCGCAAGTATTGCGAGGGGTGATGACAAAACGATGTCAGAACAATGGCTTGGCGATGACACTGAAATGACTGAATGGCTTGATCCAGAGCCTTCTCTGAATGATGGCACTGTATTGGCGGGTGACCGCGGCGAGAGCCTGCGCGATACTGGGCAGCACATCCCGTCAATTGGAGCCCTACCGATGCCGCTGCATGTAGCTGCCAGCTTGTCCGCCATCGACGCCGCGCAGTGGGACGCGCTGTTGCCTGAACCGCAGCCATTCCTGCGGCATGCTTTTCTCAGTGCGCTGGAGGACAGCGGCAGCCTGGGCGAGCGCTCGGGCTGGGCCCCCGAGCATCTGTTGCAGATCGAAGAAGGGCAGTTGGTAGCGGCCTTGCCCAGCTACCGCAAATGGCATTCCTATGGGGAGTACGTGTTCGATCACGGCTGGGCCGACGCCTGCGAGCGTGCCGGTATCGACTATTACCCCAAGCTGCTGGGCGCGGTGCCCTTCAGTCCGGTGAGCGGCCCACGATTGCTTGCGCGCCGCCCTGGGGATGGGGTCGAGTTGCTGCGCTGTGTGCCGGGCTATCTGGAATTGGAAGGCCTCAGTGGTGCTCACGTCAATTTCACCGACTCCACCCTCGACGAACTGCTGAGGGCCGAGCAGGGCTGGATGGAGCGGCTGGGTTGCCAGTATCACTGGCACAACCGAGGCTATCGCGACTTCGATGATTTTCTCGACGCACTGAGCTCGCGCAAGCGCAAGCAGATGCGCAAGGAGCGGGAGCAGGTGCGAGCCCAGGGTATCGAGTTCGAATGGCGCGAAGGCAGGCAGGTAAGCGAAGCCGAATGGGATTTCGTTTATGCATGCTATGCCAATACGTACCAGGTGCGCGGGCGCTCGCCTTACCTGACCCGTGATTTCTTCAGCCTGTTGGCCGAACGGATGCCCGAGGCGATTCGCCTGGTGCTGGCGACTCACGAGCGGCGTCCGGTGGCCATGGCTTTCAGCCTGGTGGGTGGGGGCAGTTTCTACGGCCGTTATTGGGGCTGCCTGGCCGAGTATGACCGGCTGCACTTCGAAACCTGTTTCTATCAAGGCATGGACTATGCAATCGCCCACGGCATCGAGCGGTTCGATGCCGGGGCGCAGGGCGAGCACAAGTTGATTCGCGGGTTCGAGCCGGTGATCACGCGCTCATGGCACTACCTGCGCCATCCTGGGTTGCGCGATGCGGTGGAGAATTTTCTGCAGGCCGAGCGGGCAGGGGTGCTGGCCTACGCCGAGCAGGCACGGGAAGCCTTGCCGTATCGGCAGGCCTGAACATTCCATGGGTATGCCTGATGCATCGCGGCGCGCCTTTCGCGGCCGATGACCGCTCCTACAAGGGGGTGGGTGTGACATGCGGTCATGCGATCAACTGTGGGAGCGGTCAGTGGCCGCGAAGGGTGCACTGAGGTGTGTCTGGTAGACCGCAGCGTTGCCTTCGCGGGCAGAGCCCGCTCCCACAGGAGGGTAGGTGTGACATGCGGTCATGCGATCAACTGTAGGAGCGGTCAGTGGCCGCGAAGGGTGCACTGAGGTGTGTCTGGCAGACCGCAGCGTTGCCTTCGCGGGCAGAGCCCGCTCCCACAGGGGGGGGATTTTAGTCCATGCCTACGAAACCGCCGGTCTGGTGATGCCACAGCCTTGCGTACAGGCCGCGCTGCGCCAGTAGCTCGGTATGGCTGCCGATTTCGACCACCTTGCCTTTCTGCAGCACCACCAGGCGATCCATCTTGGCGATGGTGGACAGGCGGTGAGCAATTGCAATCACGGTCTTGCCTTTCATCAAGGTTTCCAGGCTTTCCTGAATCGCCGCTTCGACTTCGGAATCGAGCGCCGAAGTCGCTTCGTCCATGATCAGGATCGGCGCGTTCTTCAGCAGGACACGGGCGATCGAGATGCGCTGGCGCTGGCCGCCGGAGAGCTTCACGCCGCGTTCACCCACATGGGCGTCGAAACCACGGCGGCCTTCGCTGTCGGACAGCAGCGGCAGGAAGTCATCGGCGCGGGCTTTGCGTACCGCTTCCCAGACCTGTTCCTCGGTAGCATTGGGCTTGCCATAACGCAGGTTGTCGAGGATCGAGCGGTGCAGCAGCGAGGTGTCCTGGGTGATCAGGCCGATCTGCTCACGCAAGCTCTCCTGGGTCACCTCGGCAATGTCCTGGCCATCGATCAGGATGCGGCCGCTGGGCAGGTCGTACAGGCGCAGCAGCAGGTTGACCAATGTGGATTTGCCCGCTCCTGAGGGGCCGATCAGGCCGATCTTTTCACCCGGACGGATATCCAGGGTCAGACCCTCGATGATGCTGTCGCCCTTGGGGTAATGGAAGTGCACGTCTTCGAAGCGCACGTTGCCGCGGTCGACCTTGAGCCGTGGAGCCCCCTTCTTGTCGGTCACGCTGACGGGCTGGGCGATGGTCTGCAGGCCATCCTGCACCATGCCGATGTTTTCGAAGATACCGTTGACCACCCACATGATCCAACCGGACATGTTGACGATACGGATCACCAGGCCGGTGGCCAGGGCAATCGCGCCCACCGAGATGAGCGACTGCGTCCACAGCCACAGCGCCAACCCCGTGGTGGCGACGATCAACAGGCCGTTTATGGTGGTGATGGCGAAGTCCATGGCGGTGATCACGCGGCTTGCCAGTTGGGTTTTCTCGGTCTGCTCGCTGATCGCATCACGCGCGTACTGCTGCTCCATGCTGGTATGGGCGAACAGCTTGAGCGTGGCAATGTTGGAGTAACCGTCGACGATGCGGCCCATCAGTTTCGAGCGCGCGTCCGAAGACACTACCGAGCGTTCCTTGACCCTTGGAACGAAGTAATAAAGCGCGATCACATAGGCCACGATCCACAGGATCAGCGGGATCATCAGCCGCCAGTCGGCCTCGGCGAACAGCACCAGGGCGCTGATCGCGTAGATCAGTACGTGCCACAGGGCGTCGACTGCGGCGACCGCCGAATCGCGCAACGAGTTGCCGGTCTGCATGATGCGTTGGGCAATGCGCCCGGCGAAGTCGCTGTGGAAGAAATTCATGCTCTGCTTGAGCACATAGTTGTGGTTCTGCCAGCGAATCAGGCTGGTCATGCCGGGACTGATCGCCTGGTGCACCAGAAGATCATGCAGGCCGATGAAAATAGGCCTGAACACCAGCGCCACCACCACCATCCAGGTCAGCTCCAGCGCGTTGTCGCTGAAGAAGTGCACGTTGGGCGTGCCTTGGGCCATGTCGATGATGCGACTGAGGTAGCGGAACAGTGCGACTTCGATCAATGCACCGATCAAGCCCACCACCAACAGGGTGGCGAAGCTGGGCCACACCTGCTTGAGGTAGTAGATGTAGAAGGCCAGGACTTTGTTGGGGGGCGTTTCCGTAGGCGCTTCGCGGAAGATATCGATCCATTGTTCGAAGCGGCGATAAATGCTCAAGCGTGCTCTCCTATGCGGGTTGACGGTCCTGGCCGGGGCCGACGTGGCGTGCGAATCAGTCCACGCGTTTCGCCGACTTGATCATCACCGGATCACTGGGCACGTTCTGCATGCCGCGTGAGGTCGTGGTCGGCACGTTGGCGATCTGGTCGACCACTTCCATGCCCTTGACCACCTTGCCGAAGACTGCATAGCCAAAATCACGGCCACCATGGTCGAGGAAGTCGTTGTCCTTCTGGTTGATGAAGAACTGGCTGGTGGCCGAGTCCTTTACTTGAGTGCGAGCCATCGCGAGGGTTCCCCGGACGTTGTGCAAACCGTTGTCGGCTTCGTTCTTGATCGGACCCTGGGTTGCCTTCTCACGCATGTCTGCGGTGAAGCCGCCAGCCTGGACCATGAAACCCGGAATCACGCGGTGGAACACGGTGTTGTTGTAGTGGCCCTTGTCGACGTAGGCAAGGAAGTTGGCGGTGCTGATCGGTGCCTTGGCTGCGTCCAGCTCGACTTCGATCGGGCCCATGCTGGTGTCGAGCAACACGTGAGGGTGCTGGGCGTCGGCGGCCATCAGGTGGCCCGCCAGGGACAGGGAACAGGCGGCCAGAAGGATTTTTTTCAGCATGGGTGTGAAGTCCTTGAAAAGGGGAGGCAAATGCTTTGAGCCAAAAGCGGCGCAAGCGTTCGGGGCAATGTGTGGCAAGCGTGCCGCCAAAGGACGGCCACGGCGAGCCGCAGGGGCAAAATCAATGTTACCGAATGTTCGCAGAACGAGGGGGTCAGGCGCCCTGATCCAGCACCACCTGCTCCAGCGCCAGGATCGGCACGTCCAGCGGGGCGGTATCGAAAGTGCGCAGCAGTTCGACGAGAATCTGCGTGGCCGGACCCAGCGGCTTGTCCTTGTTCGAATACAGATAGAACGTGGGGTGCCGACTGCCGCCCTGTTCCAGGGGCAAGGCGGCGAGGGTGCCCTCGCGCAGCTCGCGTTCGATCATGTGCCGGGGCAACCAGGCGAAGCCCAGGCCACTGCCGACGAAGCTGGCGGCGGTGGCCAGGCTGCCGACGGTCCAGCGCTGCTCTGCGCCCAGCCAGCCGACGTCGCGCGGTTGCTGGCGGCCCGAGTCACGGATCACCACCTGCATGTGGCCGTGCAGGTCCTGCACGCTCAGCGCCCGGCCCATGGCCAGCAGGGCATGTTCGGGGTGCGCGACGGCAATGAATTCGATGGCGCTCATTTCGGCGCCCAGGTAGCCCGGAATGCTGTAGCTGCTGATCGCCAGGTCGGCGACGCCTTCCTGCAGCACTTCCTCGACCCCCGACAGCACTTCCTCGCGCAGCCGCACTCGGCAGCCGCGGCTCTGCGGCATGAACGCGGTCAGGGCACGAATCAGCCGCGCGTTGGGGTAGGCCGCGTCGACCACCAGGCGGACTTCGGCTTCCCAGCCCTGTTCCATGTGGTGCGCAAGGTCTTCCAGCTGGCTGGCCTGCTTGACCAGTTGCCGGGAGCGGCGCAGCAGCACGCCCCCGGCGTCGGTGAGCACCGCCTTGCGCCCGTCGATGCGCAGCAGCGGTACCCCGAGCTGGTCCTGCATGCGGGCCACGGTGTAGCTGATCGAAGACTGCGAGCGGTGCAGGGCTTCGGCTGCCTGGGCGAAGCCGCCATGGTCGACCACGGCCTGCAGGGTTCGCCATTGATCAAGGGTGACGCGCGGCGCTTTCATCTTCGACTCCTGTGTCTTGTGCGCACCGCCCGCCCGAGGGTGCAGCGATCCGTCTCGATGCGCCACAGGGTAGAGGAATGATCGGACAAGACAACTTATTTGATGGGTCGTGGCAGGTATCCAGGGGTCTTCCATCGATCCCACGCTGGCTTCACTGGCCTGACCTGCCCCAGATGCGCTAAGGTCCGCGCCTCGCAAATTCGGGGCGCACCATGCAATACCTTCTGATCGTCACCCTCATCCAGGCCTTCTCTTTCAGCCTCATCGGCGAATACCTCGCCGGTCATGTCGACAGCTATTTTGCCGTCCTCGCCCGGGTCCTGCTCGCCGGGCTGGTGTTCCTGCCGCTCACCCGCTGGCGCCAGGTCGAACCGCGCTTTGTGCGCGCCATGCTGCTGATCGGCGCGCTGCAGTTCGGCATTACCTACGTGTGCCTGTACCTCAGTTTTCGCGTGCTGAGCGTGCCGGAAGTGCTGCTGTTCACCATTCTGACGCCGGTGCACGTGACCTTGATCGAGGATGCGCTGAATCGCCGTTTCAACCGTTGGGCGCTGGTAGCGGCCCTGGTCGCGGTGGCAGGTGCCGCCGTGATCCGCTTCGACCGCGTCAGCCCGGACTTCTTCATCGGTTTCCTGCTGTTGCAGGTGGCCAACTTCACCTATGCTGCCGGTCAGGTGCTGTACAAGCATCTGCTCGCGCGCCACCCCAGCGATCAGCCGCAATACCGTCGCTTCGGCTATTTCTACGTCGGCGCCTTGCTAGTGGTGCTTCCGGCATTCCTGCTGTTCGGCAACTCCGACCACCTGCCGCAGGCGCCCTTGCAATGGGGCGTGCTGGCGTTTCTCGGGCTGGTGTCGACGGCGCTCGGCATGTACTGGTGGAACAAGGGCGCAAGCCTTGTGCCGGGGGCGACGCTGGCGGTGATGAACAACCTCCACGTACCGGTCGGTCTGCTGCTCAACCTGCTGATCTGGAACCAGGACGAACCACTGGGACGGCTGTTCCTGGGCGGCGGGGTAATCCTTTTCTCGGTGTGGTTGAGCCGTCTGGGCGTGCGTGACAGCAAGGTGCAAGCATGATGAAAACAGGATCCACAGAAACGTCCACACGCAACTGGTCCAGCGTCATCGCGCTGGCACTGGCGGCGTTCATCTTCAATACCACGGAGTTCGCGCCGGTCGGGCTGCTGACGTCCATCGGTCAGAGCTTCGCCATGCCAACGGCGCAAGTAGGGCTGATGTTGACGGTGTATGCCTGGGTGGTGTCGCTGATGTCGTTGCCGATCATGTTGCTGACGCGCAACGTCGAACGTCGCCGGTTGCTGATCGGGGTGTTCATGCTGTTCGTGGTCAGCCATGTGGTGTCCAGTGTCGCCTGGAGCTACGCAGTGTTGCTGGCCAGTCGCATCGGTATCGCCTTTGCCCACGCCCTGTTCTGGTCGATCACGGCATCGCTGGCGGTGCGGCTGGCGCCACCGGGCAAGCACACCCAGGCGTTGGGATTGTTGGCCACCGGGACGTGCCTGGCCATGGTGCTGGGCGTACCGCTGGGGCGGGTGGTGGGCGAGGCGCTGGGATGGCGCACCACGTTCGTCGGAATCGGTGTGGTGGCGACGGCGGTGGGGCTGTGGCTGGCGAAAAGCCTGCCGGCGCTGCCGAGTCAGAATTCGGGTTCGCTGCGCAGCCTGCCCATGTTGCTCAAGCGCCCGGTGCTGGTCGCGCTGTACGTGACCACGGCGCTGGTGATCACTGCGCAGTACACGGCCTACAGCTACATCGAACCGTTCGTGCAGGCGGCTGCACGCATGAGCGGGGAGATGACCACGACCCTGCTGCTGCTGTTCGGCGGCGCGGGGGTGATCGGCTCCCTGGTATTCAGCCGCTACAGCGGCCGTTATCCGCGTAGCTTCATGGTGGTGTCGATCGCCCTGCTGGGCCTGTGCCTGATGCTGCTGTTGCCGCTGGCGCGCCACGCCACCTACCTGAGTGTGGTGAGCGTGGTCTGGGGCATATCGATCATGTGCTTCAGCCTGGCGATGCAGTCCAAGGTGCTCGAGCTGGCGCCGGATGCCACGGACGTGGCCATGGCGCTGCATTCGGGCATCTATAACGTCGGCATTGGCGGTGGGGCGCTGCTGGGCAGTGTGGTGATCACCCAGTTGGGGGTGGCGAACATCGGCAGCGTCGGTGCGCTGATGGCGGGGGCGGGCTTGTTGCTGTGCTGGCACACCACGTATCGGCGTGGTCATTCGGCACCCGCCTCGGGTTGACCGGTCTGCAACACCGCGCCGATCCCGGACGCGGCTTGCGCCGCTGCTACAGTGGAATGCGGTGTTTCTGGGGTAACGCGTTGAGGCGCGATACAGGGGAATGCGGGGGGTCGGGGGAACGCGTTAAGGCCGGATGCAGGGGAATGCGGTGTTTCTGGGGTAACGCGTTGAGGCCCGATACAGGGCAACGCGGTCCCTGTAGCAGCGGCGCGAGCCGCGTCGGCGGCGCATGCGGTTTGCCTGGGTGACCGCGTGCTGGTCGGATACAGCATCGAGGGCGTAACTAACGGTTCCGCTTGCAACCCTTTTTAAAATACAATCGATCTCATTTACATCTGACAGGTGCCGATGATGGTCGATCTTGCGGGGGCGGACGTTCGGGCGTTCGAAACGCTCTACCGCGACAATCGCAGCTGGCTGGAGCAGTGGCTCAGCCGACGCCTGGGCAGTGCCTGGGATGCGGCGGACCTCAGCCAGGATACGTTCGTCCGGGTGCTGGCCAGCCCTCAGTCGGTGGCTGACCTGCAGGAGCCTCGCGCCTATCTCAAGACCGTCGGCAAACATCTGCTGGTCAACTTCTACAAACGGCGCAGCCTGGAGCAAGCTTATCTGGATGCGCTCGCCACGCTGCCTGCAGACGTCGCACCCTCGCCGGAACAGCGCTGGCAGGTGCTGGAAACCCTGCACGCCCTGGATCAGCTGCTCGATGGCCTGCCCACCGCAGTTCGCCGCGCCTTTCTGCTCAGCCAGCTGGAGGGGCTGGGGTACCGGGAAATCGCCGAACGGTTGCAGGTCAGCGAGCGCAGCGTCAAGCGCTACATGGCGCAGGCCTACGAGCACTGCCTGCTGGCCGAGCTGTGCTGAGCCCCGAGCCGAGCGACGAAGCACGTCGGGTTGCCCGGTCGGCGGCACGCTGGTGGGTGTGCATCGAGTCCGGCGCGGTCAGCGAGCAGGATCTTGCCCGCCTGCAACGCTGGCGTGAAGCCAGCGACGCCCACGAGTCGGCCTGGCGGCGGGTATCGGCGCTCAAGGGCCGCTTTCAGATCCTGCCGCCAGCGCTGGCCATGGCCAGCCTGGATCGTCCGGCGCCAGGCCGTCGCGACATGCTCAAGGGCTTGCTGGGCGTAGCCGTAGTGGCCCCCGCCGGCTGGTGGCTCGCGCGCGAGCTGCCCCTCGACGCCTGGCGCGCCGATGAGGCCACCGGGACTGGCGAGCGGCGCCGACTGACACTGGCCGATGGCAGCGTGTTGCATATCAATACCTCGACGGCGGTCGATATCGATGCCGAAAAACGGCAACTCAGGCTGCGGCGCGGAGAAATCATGTTGCGCCTGGCCGACGCCACGCCGTTCCACATCCGCACGGCGCTCACCGACGTGAGGCTCGACCAGGGTGAGATCAACGTCCGCGAGGGCAGCGGCGTCTGTCGGCTGTCGGTGCTTGCCGGGCAGGCAGAGGTTCGCCCCACAGGCTTTGCCGCGCTTACCTTGCGCGCGGGGCAACGTATACAGTTATCCGACGCAGGGCCTGGTCCGATCACCGGTTTCGATCCTCGCCAACCGGGTTGGCGCGAAGGCGTGATCGTTGCCCTCAACCAGCCCCTGGGGGAGTTTCTGCGCGAGCTGGACCGTTATCGCCCCGGCATTCTGCGCTGGCAGCCCGAACTGGACGCCTTGCGCGTGACCGGCAGTTTTCGCCTGGACGAGCCGGATCAGGTATTGAATCTGTTGGCGGTCAGCCTGCCGCTGCGCGTGCAGTGGCGCACGCGCTATTGGGCCACCTTGGTGCCGCAGGAAAAATCCGCGTAGTGCCTGTCCCCTTTTGCGCGCTCGCTTGTCAGGGAGAAGTAAGCACACTCAAAGAGCCTTCAGCCATGCCCGCACGGCCCCCTCGTTCGTTCCCCCGGTCCACCCGCAAGCCACCGACCCACTATGCGCGTGCGCTGCATCTCAGCCTGCTGCTCGGCCTGGCGCCGATGCCGTTGCAAATGGCCCTTGCCGATGGCGGCGCTCGCGTCTACAGCGTGCCGCAGGGCGATCTCGCCGCTTCGTTGACACGCTTTGCCAGCCAGGCCGGGGTCAGCCTGTCGGTCGCCCCCGCGTTGGTCGACGGTCGGCGCAGCGCCGGGCTGGCCGGTGAGTACAGCGTCGAAAGCGGTTTCGCCCAGTTGCTGGCCGGTAGCGGTCTGCGTCTGCAGGCGGTAGGGCAGAATGCCTATATCCTGGTAGCTGCGCCCCAAGGGGCAGACGTCGTGGAAATCACCCCCACCACGGTGACCGGTGCCGCGCAAGGCAGCCTTGCAGGCGAGCCGTATGCCGGTGGGCAGGTGGCGCGGCGTGGCTCGCAAGGCCTTTTGGGTGCGCGAGACTTCATGGACACGCCGTTCAGCATGACCACCTACACCAGCGAGACCAGCAAGAACCAGCAGGCCCGCACCCTGGGCGATCTGGTCGCCAGCGACCCGGCAGTGCGTACCACCAACCCGGCAGGCGGGCGTTTCGAACAGTTCACCATTCGTGGCTTCAGCCTGTTCAACAGCGATGTGTCCTACAACGGGTTGTACGGAATACTGCCTACGTATTCCATCGACATGGAAATGGCCGACCGAGTGGACATCCTCCGTGGGCCCAGTCAGTTGATCAATGGCATTTCCCCGCGGGGCAGTGTCGGTGGCGGCATCAACGTGGTGCCCAAGCGTGCCACCGATACGCCGATCAACGAGTTCACCGCCAGCTACGCTTCCGACAGCCAGGCCGGCGGCGCGGTGGATGTCGGCCGCCGCTTTGGTGAAGATCAGCGCTTTGGTGTCCGCCTCAATGCGGTGAAGCAAGCAGGTGATACCACGTGGGACCAGCAGAGCGTGGACCGCGAGATGGCCGTGATCGGGTTGGATTTTCGCGGCGAGCGCCTGCGGCTTTCCACCGACCTGGGGCATACCGAACGTGATACCGATGCGCCGCAGGAGCGCGTCCAGGTCGGTGTCAACGCGCGCGTGCCGGGTGCCAACCATGTGCGCGACAACTACGCGCAACGCTGGAGCAAGGCGCGTACCGAGGATACGTTCGGGGCGTTCAACGGCGAATACGATTTGAATGATTCGACCCTGCTGTACGGCAGCATCGGTGCACGGGAAAGCAACCACGATTTCCTCCGGCACAACGTGTCCGTCACCAACGATGCCGGTGATTTCGAGGTACTGCCCCGCGACTTCACCCGCGACGAGAGCGTGCGCACGGCCACGGTGGGCGTGCGCAACTGGTTCCAGACCGGCCCGGTCAGTCATGAAGTGAATCTGGCCGCCAGTCATTTCTACATGGACTTCACCAATGGCGGCGCGCGCTACGCCAGGGGGCGCAGCAACCTTTACGACCCGATAGCCACACCAACGCCGACCAACCCCACGCGGCAGGACGCGAAGGTCTATACCGAGAACAGGTTCGACGGCGTGGCGCTGTCCGACACCCTCGGCTTCTTCGACGACCGCTTGCTGCTGACCCTGGGCGGGCGCTGGCAGCGGGTCAAGGTCGATGACTGGAGCGATGGGGTGAAAGGCGATACGGGCTACGACGAGGAGAAGTTTTCGCCTTCGGCAGGCGTGCTCTACAAACTCACCGACGAGCTGTCGCTGTATGCCAACTATCTGGAAGGCCTGAGCCAGGGCAAGATCGCGCCTTCCACCTCGATCAACGAGGACGAGATTTTCCCGCCTTTCATCAGCCGCCAGGTGGAGGTGGGTGCCAAGTACGATCTGGGCAGCCTGGCTATCACCGCGGCCGCGTTTCGTATCAAGCAGCCTGCGTACGAAACCAACACCGTCACCCGCACCTTCGGGCCCAATGGCAAGCGCGAAAACAACGGCGTGGAATTGAGCGTGTTTGGTGAGCCGCTTGCTGGCGTGCGCCTGCTGGGCGGGGTGATGTACATCGACAGCGAGCTGAGCGGTACCACTGCAGGCGCCTTCGATGGCAACCGTGCACCCGCCACGCCCGAGCTGAATGTCAACCTGGGTGCAGAGTGGGACGTGCCGGCCTTGCCAGGGTTGACGCTCAGTGGACGCGGGATCTACTCCAGCGCGCAGTACCTGGATCAAGCCAACAGCAAGGAAATCGACAGTTGGGAGCGATTCGACGTGGGTGCGCGGTACGCGTTCAAGGTGCAGGGCAAAGCCGTCACGCTGCGCGCCAATGTCGAGAACGTACTGGACAAGCGCTACTGGGCATCGGCCGGCGCTTCGGACGACAGCGAGCCGGGGTTGACCCTGGCCACCCCGAGAACCTACCTGGTCTCCGCCACGGTTGGCTTCTGACTGTCTGTGGAAGCGGCCATCTATGGGACCGGGTGCTGCGGTGTGTCAGACGGTACGCGGTGAAGCCTTCGCGGGCAGAGCCCGCTCCCACAGGTTGAACCGTGAACCTGTGGGAGCGGGCTCTGCCCGCGAAAAAGACACTGCGGTGTATCGGCTTAAACCTTGAAGCGTCCGACCAACCCTTTCAGATGTCCGGAAATGTCTGTCAGCCGCCCCGATCCCGATTGTGCCGTGTGCGCGTACTCTTCGACCAACTGAGCATCGGCATGGATCTGCGCGATGTGCCGGTTGATTTCTTCGGCCACCTGGTGCTGCTCCTCTGCCGCCGTGGCGATCTGGTTGTTCTGATCACGGATCGAATCAACCGAAGTCCGAATCTTGTCGAAGCTATCTCGCGCCTGCTGGATGCATTCGACGCTGTCCTGGGACACCTGCAGGCTCCCCTGCATCTGCTGGGTGATGACCTGGGTACGACGAGCGAGATTGCCCAACAGGCCGTCGATTTCCCCGGTCGAGTCGGCGGTACGACGGGCCAGCGCCCGCACCTCGTCGGCGACCACGGCGAAACCACGCCCCTGGTCTCCGGCCCGTGCTGCCTCGATGGCGGCGTTGAGCGCCAGCAGATTGGTCTGCTCGGCGATGGAGCGAATGGTGTCCAGAATGCTGTTGATGTTCTTGCTGTCCTGCTGCAGCAGCTGCATGGTTTCAGTCGACTGTTGCAGCTCCGAACTCAGTTTGAGCACGCAGGTGGTTGCCTCGCCAATACGCTGCTGACCGTCGCTGACCTGTTGGTAGCCATTGTCGGCGCTGGTGGCCGCTTCGCCGCAGGAACGCGCCACTTCGTTGGCCGTCGCGACCATTTCGTTGAACGCCGTGCTGACCAGCTCCACCGCTTCGCGCTGGCGCCCAGCCACTTCATCCATATTGCGCGCGACCTCGTGTGTGTCGGCGGCGGCCACCTGCAGGTCGGACGATGCGGTGCCGATACGTTGCACCAGCTGCGAAATCATCCCGATGAACTGGTTGAACCACCCGGCCAACGCCGCCGTCTCGTCCTTGCCCTGAACCGTCAGCTGACGAGTCAGGTCGCCTTCGCCTTCGGCAATTTCCTGCAGGCCGTTGGCGACGCCCCGGATCGGCCGCACGATGACCCCGGCGAAGCTTGCACCGACGATGGCGAATACCACGGCAAGGGCTGCGGCGATGGCTGCGATCAGCCAGGTCAGGTTCGATGCCCGGGCCATCACCTCTTCACGCTCGATCAGGCCGATGAAGCGCCAGCCAAGCCCGGACGAGCTGACGATGTTGGCCATGTACACCTTGCCGTCGATCTCGACCTGGGTCGAACCGTCGCCGTGCCTGGCCAGCTCGGCGTAGTTGGCGCCCAGGTCGGCCAGCGGCTTGAAGTTGTGCTGTGCATCGCTGGGGTCCACCAACACGTTGCCGTTGGCTTCGATCAGCATCAGGTAGCCACTGTTGCCCAGCTTGATGTTTTTCACCAGTTCGGTCATCTGCTTGAGCGAAACATCCAGGCCCACCACGCCGACCACCTTGCCGGCAGCGTCGGTGACGCTGTGCACCGTACCGATCAACGACACATCATCGGCCGCCCAATAGTAGGCGTCCGTGCGCACGGTGGTGCCGGGCGCGGCCATCGCCGCCTTGTACCAGGGCCGCTGGCGCGGATCGTAGTTGGCGATCTTCGGGTCATTGGGCCAACTGGCGTAGCCGCCATCGCTGAGCCCCAGGGACAGGTAGGCGGTGCTTGGATGGGTCTTGGCGAAACCATCGAAAATCTCCAGCAAACGCTGGTTGTTTTCGGTCAGGGGAATCTGTGGGGCGTCTGCGCCCGAGTAATTCTTCAGACCCGTGGCGGCGACGATACGTGGGTCCTTGGCCAGGTACTCCACGTTCTGGCTGATGCCATCGAAGAACTGCTTCATGCCATTGTCGATCTGACGGATCTCCCGCCCGCTGCTGTCGACGAAGTCTGCCCTGGCAGCTTCGCGCAAGTTGAAGACGACGAGCACGGCGACCACGATCACTGGCAGGCAGGCGATGATCGCGAACCCCCAGGTCAATTTTTGCTTGATGTTCATGGTGTATTCCGCTGGTTTTATAGGTGTTGGTCGGCAGAAGGAAAGGCAGCGTGCTGCGTGCAGTCTCGGGAATTGTTCTTCGCATCGCTTTCAACCTATCGGCGACGAAAGGTCAAGCTGAACTGCGTCCGGCGGGCGCCGGACAGGCGGTCGCTTCGGCACCTGAAACGGTGGTGGGCCGGCAGCCCGCTCGCGGTACTTTTTCAGTCGTGCAGAGTCTACTCAGTGACTTTTCTGACAGAGCGTTCGCGCATGCCCACCGTATCTCGTCTTCCACTGTTCGCCTTCGCGCTGGCCGTGGTCATCCAACCAAGCCTGGCGGCGCCGCGCAGCGTGCCTTCCATCGATACCGAAGATGCCGCACTGGGCAGTGTCGAGATCGGCGAGGAATCAGGCCGCTTTCACCCGCAAATGAGCGTGGATGTCCGCAATGGCGACTTCGCCCGCGGCAACTACGACGATGACGCGGCAAGCCTGGGTCGCGTGCCCTTGCATGCCCAGGCCGGTTTCGCCCTGGACCTGCACCAGGCTGTCGACGGTCGTGCCAACGCCTGGCTGGTGTTCAGCACGAGCAACGGTTTTCATGATCCATCGAGCGATGAAAGGGTAAGCCCGCGGCGCTGGTACGAGAGCAACAACCTGCTGGGATTGGTGATATCGCCCGTCGAGGGGTTGAGGCTGGGGTTTGTCTACACGGTCAAGACCAGCCCGAACGATGTCGCCGACACCACTCAGGAGGCGAGCATTACCTTGGCCTACCAGGCTGATTCGGGGTTTGGCGCATGGCGCCCGGGTTTGGCGATCACCAGCCGTACGCAGGGGGACAGTGGCCTGTATACCCAAGGCAGCGTGGAGCCGGGCGTGGACCTGAGCGATGCCGGTCTGCGCTTGAGTTTTCCCAGCACGGTCGGGATCGGCTGGAATGGATTCTATGGTCCCGATTCCGGCGACCGTCTCTATGCCCGCAGCGGGCTGGCGCTCGAGCAGCCCTTCAAGTGGGGGGAAACACGCTGGAGCGCCCGCGCCGAGGCCCTGGCAATCTACCGCGATGGCACCCTGCGCGAACTCAGCGGCCCGAACGGCGAAACCGACAGCGTGGTGCCTCAGGTGACCATGAGCCTGTCCATGGCGTACTGACCATTACCTGTAGGAGCGGGCACGGACCGCTCCTACAGATGAATCTGCTTCGGGGCCAGGGCCTGGTGCCTCTACCAGGACACACCTTGATTCAGAATCCCTGCTTCGGCAAAAACCTGTAACGGTATGATCTGGCGCATTCCCATCCCTCCCAGAGGTTTCCATGCAGTCCAGACTCATCGCTTACCCGGCCATGGTCGCGCTGACCGTCCTTCTTGCCGGCTGTGACGCGGCCGAAACCGCGGCGAACAAGGTCATCGAAACCTCCAAGACGCAACTGGTCGAAGCAGCGCGTGACACCTTCAGCGAATCGGCCAAGCAGATCAACGAGACGATCGACAAGGCGCAGCAGAGCGCCAAGCCGTGGATGACGGAGGGTGACGAGAAATCCGAAACCCGACACTCTGCAGCCGAGCAGGAAGCTAAGGAAAAGTCGGAAGGGTAAGCCTTTCCGCCTCTTCACAATTCATCAAGCATCAGGCCTGAATGCCACAGCGGGCATGACTAGATCTTGAAGCTGTCCACCAACTGCTTCAAACGGTTGGCCTGCTGGGAGAGCGCATCGCAATTTCGCAGGGTTTCGGTGAGGTTGGTCACGCCCTGCTGATTCAGCATGTTGATTTGACTGATATCCACATTCAGCGCCTCCACCACCGAAGTCTGCTCCTCGGTAGCGGCAGCAACGGATTGGTTCATGCCGTCGATCTCGCCGATTCGCTGGGTCACGATGGCCAGACGATCGCCGGCCTGGTTGGCCACCGTCATGCTTTGCTGACTGGAAGCCTGGCTGGTATTCATCGTCACCACCGCTTCGCGCGAACCCACCTGAAGCGCCGTGATCATCTTGTGAATCTCTTCTGCAGACTCCTGGGTGCGATGCGCCAGGTTTCGCACCTCATCGGCCACGACTGCAAAACCACGGCCCGCTTCACCGGCCCGCGCCGCCTCGATGGCAGCGTTCAAGGCCAACAGATTGGTTTGCTGGGATATACCCTTGATCACGTCGAGGATGTGGCCAATGTTGTCGGTGCCTGCGTTCAAGGTTTCAATCTGCTCGCACGACAGGCTGATTTTCTCGGATAACGTGCTTATTGCCTCGATGGTACGCGTCATCACTTGGCGACCGTCGTCGGCCTGACCGCTGGCATCGCTGGCCTGACGCGACGCTTGCGCGGCGTTGCGTGCAATCTCTTGGGCGGCAGCACCCAGCTCGTTGATTGCAGCTGCAACGCTTTCGGTACGGGCGCTTTGCTCGTCGGAGCCTGCGATGGACTGGTTGGAAGAGTGCATGACCCGTTGGGCCAATGCATGCACTTCCCGGGTAGCCGACGACACCTCGCCGATGGAGGCATGGATACGCTCGACGAACTGGTTGAACGAGGTACCGAGTTCACCGAATTCATCACGGCTTTCAACGACCAGGCGACGCGTCAGATCGCCTTCGCCCTGCGCGATGTCACGCATTGCCCGGCCCATGGTCACCAATGGACGCATCAAGAACTTGATGAGCAAGGTCAGCAACAAGGCAATGGCGAGAACGGCAACGACCATGGCGATCACGGCCGACGTACGGAACTGGCGCAGTGGGGCGTAGGCTTTGTCCTTGTCGATCGACAGACCCACGTACCAATCCGCCGATGGCAATCCTGTGACCGGCGTGAACGACAGCAGTCTCGCCTGACCATCGAGGGTGACCTCCTGCAGATTCTTCTCGATTCGCGGCGTGCTGTCGGGGTAGATGTCTTTCAGGTTTTTCATGACCTGATCCTTGTCCGGCGACACCAACACTTGACCGTCTGCGCTGACAAGAAACGCCTGGCCGATCCCGCCAAAATCCACCGAATTGATGATCTGCACCAACGTGTCGAGGCTCAAGTCGCCGCCGACTACGCCCATCAACTGACCTTGGCGTTTGACGGGCGCTGCCACCGTGACGACCAGGCCACCCACCGATGCCAGATAGGGCGGCGTCAGCATGACTTGATCCGCTGTCACCGCAGCGTTGTACCAGGGCCGCTGACGCGGATCGTACCCACCAGGCATCTTGGTGTCGGGACGCTGGATGAAGGTGCCGTCGGCCACACCCATGTAGGTGAATTGAAAGTTGGTCGTGATCACGGGCTGGTCCAGCAGCCCTGGGTAGTCAGCCTTGTCGCCCTGATAGGCGATGTTCTGGCGCAGGTTTTCAATCACCAGAATCCGGCCGCTGAGCCAGTTCTTGACGCTGCTGGCGGTCAGCTCGCCCGACTGCTTGACCGATGCGCTGAGGTTCTGCTGGATGGCGCTGCGCTGCAGGTAGTCGTTGTAGAGCGTGAACAGTGCGAACGCCAGGATGACGATGCTGCACCCGGCGATCAGGATTTTATGGCTGAATTTCAAGTTCATGGACGCTAGAGGTTCCGGGGCATGAGGGGGCGAAAGCCAGGCGCCGTGCTGGGGATGCAGCAGCGCTGTCAGGCAGCAGGTCGGACTGGGGACGAGCACCGGATGGCGGCAATCGAGTTGCGCCGATAACGGTGGTCTCAAGCGTTTCGGCTGCGGGCGCGCGAACATGAGAACTGATCGTGGTTTTCCGCCACATGGTCACCGGCCGACGAGGGCGCTCCGCGCTGTGCCTGACACACCGCGGCGGCCCATTCGCGGGCTCTGCCCACTCCCACAGAAAAAACTGACCCACCTGGGGGAAATCTCGCCCCAATTGTGTGAGCGGGCTCTGCCCGCGAAGGGCACACCGCGCAGTCCCTGATCCACCGCGGCGGCTCATTCGCGGGCAGAGCCCGCTCCCACAGGGGCTGCGGCATCTCGTAGGAGCGGTCATCGGCCGCGAAGGGCGCACCGTGTGGTACCTGACACACCGCGGTGCGCCCTTCGCGGCCACGGACCGCTCCTACGAACGGGGTTGCGTTCAGTGCGGACCGGTCACCGCCACCAACCCGCCGCGCAGATCGGCGCCGCTGGGCTTCTGGTAGACGCTCAGGCCAAACTCCGGCAGCACGGCCAGCAGGTAATCGAAGATATCGCCCTGGATCCGCTCGTACTCGGCCCAGGCCGTGGTGCGGGTGAAGCAGTAGATTTCCAGCGGCACGCCCTCGGCGGTGGCTTCCATCTGACGGACCATGCAGGTCATGTTCGGCTGGATGTCCGGGTGGGCGTTGAGATACGCCAGAGCGTAGGCGCGGAAAGTCCCCAGGTTGGTCATGCGCCGCTGGTTGGCCGAGAGTTCCGCGACCTCGCCCTGCGCCGCGTTCCACGCCTTGAGTTCGGCCTGCTTGTTGCTGACGTAGCCGCTGAGCAGGCGAATCTGGGTCAGCCGCACTTGCTCCTGTTCGTCGAGAAAGCGTATGCCGCTGGCGTCGATGTGCAGGCTGCGCTTGATGCGCCGGCCACCGGACTGCTGCATGCCGCGCCATTACAACCGGTAAATTTCCATACTATCTAGACCTTCCCCACAGCCCCACGCAGCTCCTCATCCCCCGAAACGCCCATAAAACCACCAATCCTCTCATCAACCCAGATTTCCAACCGAGCATGTCTCCCTGGGCCTTGACCCGATCTCCACAAACTATGTACTAAGTACTAAGCCCAGAAACCCCTACAAGGAACGACCCCGAACTGTACCGCCAATGGGAATACTTGAAGGGACAAGCATTGTGCGCTGTTAGGGATTTCTTTCGCCAAGGTGGAGCTGGACACGACATCCCTGAAGCCTTTGATGCTGAACCAGATCCCTACAGTGGGACGCTGAATAACTTCAGTTGCCGTTTCTGGCAACCCGCTTAACCACAGCGGTTGATGCTGCGTTGGCCACCATTGGCTGGTCGATATGGCATTGGGCGTGAGCGCAATATGCCACGCCCCTCTAGAATGTGTGATGAAGTTCACAAATATCGCAGAAATCTTCAATTTTGAATTAGTGTTCTCTCCGTGGAATCTGCACACGAAAAGCTCCCTATCGCTCTCGCATTTAAAATTCGAGCTCCAAAATTTTGAATTTTGAGGCTCAAACCAACAATCCGACGTCCCAATTTTAAAATTAGGCAGTGTTAATAGGTTAATTGTCACTGATATGGCCGGCCAGATTTTGCATTTTTGGGTGGCGGCGCTCATGTGTTTTTGATATTTCTCATGCTTGTTATTCGCGATTTAATTGTGAAAGATTTGTATCTTGCGGTAGGAAAGAATATGGCGTTTGTAAGAAAAATCAAAACCCTATATCGGAATGATAGTACTGGCCGGGAACGTCAGCTCCCTGCGCTGCTTACGCAAGATGGTATTTTGATATCTCATCTACGATTCTTGGCTGATCCGAATTACTATAGGAAAAGTGAAGAATGGCGAACGCGAAATATTTATGCAGTCCGATTGCTGGTTAAGTATATTCAAGCAAATGAAGGTGTGTTCGAGAAAGCTACTGAGTTGCTAAAGTCTTTTGCCGTCGCTGTAGAATACGGCACTATCGATATCGACACGCAGCGAGATCCTAGCGGGCTTTACTGGTTAACGCGTTCGGCCACGGATGCACGTACAATCATAGGCCATGTTACCGCCTACACAGACTGGCTCGCCCAGCAGCCAGAGTATGATCAGCCCCGGCTCAATCCATTCCGTACTGCTACCTCACTTGAGGAACGTATGAACTGGTGTGCCTACTATCACAAGGAATCTAATGTTTTCCTGGCTCACCTCCGCAATCCCGACGAGGCAGCCAGGAATTTGAAATTGGTGCGTACTGTGCGAGGGCCTGATGTACCTATGTCACAGAAGATTACCAAGCGGTTTCCTGAGCGTGATTTCCATAATTTGCTTACCAGCGGTTGGACGAGGTCGTGTAGCGATACCAACGCTACAGAGCATAACTTTATTGACTATAAAGGCAGGGCGATGACGATACTGATGCACTACGGTGGCCTTAGGAAAAGTGAGATTTTTCACACTTATCTGCAAGATATTATTATCGACCGCAAGCTGAATGAGGCGGTGATTCGGATCAGTCATCCTACTTTTGGCAGAGCACCTGAAGAAGGTTATGCGAATCGTCAGGATTATCTGAATCGACGGTATAGCATGCAGCCTCGGCATAAGTATCCAACGTCGCACGCACTCCACGCGGGGTGGAAGTCGCCGATGCTTACAGAAGATTATGTGGAAGTATATTTCTGTCCCCCTGAAGCATCAAAGGACTTCTTGTACAACTTCATCATGTACCTGCAGCACCAGCGGGTAGACCCGGAGCCTGACGATGATCACCCGTATGCGTTCACTAACACCCGGGGTCGTCCCGAAACGCTGAAGAACTTCAATCGGCAACACTGTGATGCGGTGAATAGAATCGGGCTTGCCCATAGGAAAAAGCTGGGTACAACCGAGCACGGTCACCGTCATGCTTACGGATATCGCATGGTCGAGAGGGACGTTAAGCCGAATATCATCCAAAAAGCCATGCACCACAAAAATCCGAATTCATACAAAGTCTATACGCAGCCTGACGCCGACGATGTTCGCAAAGCCTTTGAAGAAGCCGAGCGCAAGGGCGCGTAAGCGCTGACTCCAAGCGCTGCTTGGCTCATGCACGGCGAGCAGAAACTGGCGTTTCCATGCGACACCTGAATAACCCATCAGCCCTCAGCCCCACCATCAGGCGCTGCTGGGTGCAGGTGGATCGCCCGGGTGATGCATGTCATAAATGTGATGCCAGTCACAAAATAATAAATTATCTCCAATTCAAAAACAGCTCCTCAACCCTCCATTTGCGGTGTGCAATTCTAAATTGAGCGCTGCTGCGTGAAATCTGAGGACAAAATTCGTTGTCCTCGCCATCAGATTCAAATCTCGCCACCACAATTTAAAACTGAGCTTGAGATTGATCAATAAATGATCATTTTTCAAGGAGATCTGGCCGGCCAACTTTTAGCCTATTTCTAGTGACAGTCTCTCGGCGACTTAGTACGTTTTAAAGAAAACCACACCTTAGGTACTATTTCATGGCTAAAAGGGTTGCATCTCCCAGAATTCTTGGCGAAGACGGGAAATCAGTTAAGGTACGATATAAACGGGGCGGTGCCATTGTTGCTGTCGATACTGTTATGCCCGACGGTGAGATTGTGGGGGATGTCAGTGTCGAACAGGCCTCAAGTAAAAGCTATCCTCAACGCCCGCGCAGAGTTTCTCAGGTGTTCTATACCTACGAAGAAGCGAGAGCGTTGATTATTGATAATAAAGTTCTGCTTAAGTCCGAATACAATCGGTTTCGTAAAGACTATCCCATGTTGCCTTGGGATCCCGACATTCATTACGGCACCGAGTTTGTGAGTTGGAATCATTTCACTGGCAGGCCCGAGTTCTATGCGACCTTGGAGGAGGCTCAAGAAGCTGCACTGGCCTTGGGTGTGAAAGGTCGGGCGAGTTATATTAAGGCTGCCAAGATCGATCCGCGACTACCCTACACCCCTGAAAACCACTACAAGGAGTTTCCAGGCTATGAAGTGTTTCTGGGTATTGGAGATGTGCCCTACGCAACTTATCAAGAAGCATCGGATGCAGCAAAGCGCTTGGGAATTACCAGTCCTGACGCCTACCGCAGGAACCGAAAGAAGGATCCTAAGCTGATTGCCAGTCCTTTAAAGCGTTATTGCAGTGAGTGGAAAGGTTGGCCGCACTTTCTTCAGGTGGCAGATAAGTTGGATGGGGTTAACTTGGCGGAGGAAAGTAATGTTTATCCAACTTGGGGGGAGTTCTCGGCTGCTGTTTCGCGCTTGGGTATTAAATCCCAGAGAGAGTACATGGAACGGCATGCCGAAGACGCATGCCTGCCAGTTTGGCCGGAGCGAGTTTACCTAGAGGATTGGCCGGGCTGGGGAAAGGCGATGGTTGGTCGTGCGCGTTTCGCGTGCAAGACCTGGCAAGAAGCAAAGGCTGTGGTATTGCCGCATCGTTTTGATGGCTATTCAGCCTATAGAGTTGGCTATAAAGTGGACACTCGCCTTCCCTCCGACCCGACCAAGAAATATCCTGACTTTCCTGGTTGGCCTACTTTTTTGCTACCCGAGAATTATGAAAATCTGGCCGATGTTAAGCTCGCTACCAAACTTTTGGGCGTGAAGACCCAAGATGCTTATCTTGAGGCTAGAAATAGGTTCCCAGTGTTGCCTGAGAATCCGGAAGTGCTTTTCTCAGAGGAGTGGGTGGATTGGTACGATGCCTGTGGATTCATTACGCCTTACTCGTATCAGGAGCTTCAGTCAATTGCGCAGAGCCATAATTGTAAAACGCTGAAAGACTACAGAAAATTAGCGAGAAAGCTCGATGATCCTAGAATGGTTAACAGGCCTGAACTTCACTACAAAAAGTGGGTAAGTGTTTATGATTTTCTGTGCAGGGATCTGCCTAACTTGCTCACCTTCGTTTCAAAGAAAAGCGCAGGTTGGATTGCTGACGTGGCCTATTGGCTTGAGCGGTTGCCGGCTGTAGGTACGCGAGAGTATTCGTTATGTAAATTTATTCGTTATTACATTGAGCCTAATGGGTATGGTGCTACCGTACAGGATTTCCTCCAGCTCAAGCGTGTCGACACCGTACAGTTTGAGAAATTTCTCGCTTCTCAGGGCACGCCTGCGAATTGTAGGCGCACCTGGTACGAAATCCAGGAGTACCTCAATGACGCCTTGAGACGTCACTTCTTTGATGAAGATGAGAGTGGGAAAATCTATAGGACTGCAGATGCCGCAAATCCATTGGCAGCAATTAAGTACAATGGTGAGTTCCATAGGCCATCTGAGTCCACGAAGCCACCTCTAGCGTACCAGTTCGTCAAAGCAGCCAAGGATTGGATCGTACCGCCGCATGCCAAGGCACTCCGTGATCTTGTCAATATCCATGGTTTCGATTCGGATTACTTAGCTGTCGACGAGTCGATGATTGATTTCAACGATCCTAACTGCGTCTATCGCAAAAGCGGAGATCAGTATTATCTCTGGATTCCCATGTATTGGATTGCGGTGTACACGCTGTTGTCTGTTCCAGCTCGGGCGCGACAAGTGATGTACAACGATTCAGGAGAAGCTGATGAATTTATCGTTGATATTAGTAGCGGTGAACTCCAATGGGTGCTAAATACCAGCCCCATGGCTGAACAAGAGCTTCAGCAGGCCTTCGTTTCCCATGATGATGGGAATTGGGGAATGCATTTCACGTCCAACAAGACCAGCTACGATGGAGGTGGCTATGACGTGCCATGGATTCCCCAACCCCTTGTGTATTGGCTAACGGTGCTGCGTGAATGGCAGAAGAAGTACAACCCTATTGTTAAGCGGACACGTTGGGTAGATTGCGCCAGCCGTTGTAACTTCAGCAAATTGAAACTCAAGAAGAAACCGGATGCTTGTTTCCTGTTTCGGGCTTTTGGTGAAGATAAGCCCCCAGTTTACGCGGGTGGTGTTGCCAGTCGATTGGCTGCAACGCTCTACAATATCCAACCTGATGACCTTGTCCTGGCGTCATTTGATGATACTTATGAAAGGTCGGATCGCGTATCTAAGTCGACTCTGACTCGGTACTACTCAGAGTTTACGACTCACTCAATGCGGGTCAGTTTGATCACTGCCTATGTGATGAAGTTCGGCATGCCCGTAGAGATCATCATGAAAATCGTTGGCCATGCGTCGATCGTGATGACGATTTATTACGTGAAAGTAGGCTCTGCGTCAGTCCGCCAGGCTATGACGGAAGGAGAGAAGCGGGCACTGCAGGACGATGCGACCGACATGCAGATCATGGTTGAGCAGAAGCGGTTGGATGAGCTCAAGCATCAGATGGTAGGTAGCACCAAGGAAGCGCTCGAAGCACTACTTGCGGGTAATAGCGGTACTCAACTGGTCAGGGACTACGGCATGTGTCCTTATGCCGGCGCTCGGTGTGGCGATGGTGGTGAATCGACAGGCAAGCAATGGTCGCCTGTCCAGGCTGGGCATCTGGGGCTGCAGAACTGCCCACGCTGCCGACACTTTGTCACTGGGCCGGTGTTCCTGGGAGGACTGGCGGCTTTGTGGAATGAAATCTCTCTGACCGCAAACCTCAACTGGCAAAACTATGCCGATATCGATCAAAAACTTATGGATTACCGTGCGCGTTGCCAAGACCTCAGGAACGAAAAGTTCGACTGTGCTCAAGCAGGTAAGCCGTTTAATGACCGGGAGTTGAAACGGGTTAACGTTGCAATTCGAAAGCTCGAAGCAGAACAGGAAGGTGTCGTCACGAAAATGGACATGTACATCGGTGATTTGCAGGCCCTCACCAAGCTGATCTCGGAATGCAAGGTGTTGCTTAATACCAATAGTCAGGCAGAGGCCTCCAGAACTGATGGTATGCAACTGCTGGTGAGCGACCGGCACGAACTTGAGATCGCGTATGAGGAGACGTCGCTTTTCCATCAGCTGGACGAGGTTTGCCAGAACGCCACGCTTTATCAATCAGCTTCAGCGGTGGTGGCGACTCCTCGCAGAGCCCAGCTGCTGGATCGACTTGCCCTCAACAATGGCATTCGTCCTGTGATGCTTCAGCTCGATGAGCGTGAGCAGCTTCGTCTCGGCAACCAGGTCTCGTCATTCCTGTTCAGTCGGTTGAAAAGCAGAAAGAAGGTCGACGAGTTGATCAGCGGGCAGTTGCGGCTGGAGGACTTGCAAGGAGAGCATACCATCAGTGTGAAGGAGATCACCACCCTCATGTCCAGCGAGTCATTGCCCGGCCTTGGTGGTATCCCCGCTGGCCGTGCTCGGCAGCCCCAATTGATTGAAGCAGAGCCCTGTTATTGACGTATGGAGCGGTCGGGTCACCGACCGCGTACTGAGATTCAGAATTTGGAGGGTCGGTAGAATGATGCCTGAAGAAATGCTGGCATTGCTTTGCGCAAAATCGCCACGCCAAAAAAGCTCCTTGGAGGCCGTCTATGCCATCTGCAAAGAGATTGTGGACGCTGGGGGTACGAATTTTACTTCGGAGCACATTGGCCGGGTGGGGGCTACCCGAGGAGGGCCCCGTGCACAGACGATTCGTAATAAAACCGGCGACAATTTCAAAGCCCTTATCAAGTGCTTCAAGGACGCCCCTGGTACTCGTAAACGGGCAAAAAAAACATTGTCGTCCACTGACTGGGTTGACGGCATCAAAGATCCGAAGATTCGAATTCTCGTTGACCGCACGCTTGCTGAACTGGCTGAAGCAAGGCGTGAGCTCAATGAACTGATACCTCCAGGTACTGAATTCAGGGTCGACGATCGTCGAGGGCAGTCGTCTGAGGTCGTTCCAAACTTCAAGCTGAACGAGTTCGAGCGTGAGGCCCTCACATTCTTGCTGTCGGACAGCTTCCTGCTGCAGTGGAGATATGAGCGGGGGAAGAGGGGGGATGTGCTTAACGCCAAGGGGGACACGGTATTCCATCCAGGAACTCTCCCGGCTTTGGAGAAGGCCCTGAAATACCTCTGACTGAAATGCAGCGTCGCAATGACACCTTCATGCCAGGCGAGATTGAGAACTGGGGCTGTAGTGGTCTACTAACCCCGGACACCTTTTTAGGCGAAAATGATTGCCACATAGAGGTGTTCGATGAGCAGACAACGACGTACCTTCACCCCCGAATTCAAGCGCGAAGCTTCCA
Source organism: Pseudomonas sp. CFBP 13602 (assembly GCF_014842725.1). NCBI lineage: Bacteria > Pseudomonadati > Pseudomonadota > Gammaproteobacteria > Pseudomonadales > Pseudomonadaceae > Pseudomonas > Pseudomonas sp. CFBP 13602. The sequence goes on from NZ_JACYVT010000009.1 coordinate 104,934, forward strand.
GCCTGGTGCTTGACCAAGGCTACAGCTATACCGATGCAGCACAGTCGCTCGGGTTGGTAGAATCGGCCCTGCGCCGGTGGGTCAATCAGCTCCAGCAGGAACGAGGCGGTGTTACACCGACCAGCAAAGCGCTGACACCCGAGCAGCAAAAAATCCAGGAACTGGAAGCCCGAATCAACCGCCTGGAACGAGAGAAATCGATTTTAAAAAAGGCTACCGCGCTCTTGATGGCCGAGGAACACGAGCGCTTGCGTTAGTCGATCAATTGCGCTCCGAAGAGCCGGTTGATCTATTGTGCTCGGTATTTGAAGTCACCCGATCTTGCTACTACGCATACTGTCGAAAACGCCGTCCCCCTTATGCCGAACGAGTGATTTTGCGCAGCCGTATGCACGAACTGTTTACCCAAAGCCGAAGCGCTGCGGGTAGTCGAAGCATCATGCTGATGATGAAAGAGGATGGCATGTAAATCGGGCGTTTCAAGGTACGTAAGTTGATGCGCGAGATGAACCTGATCAGCAAACAACCGGGCTCCCATGCCTACAAAAAGTCTACCGTGGAGCGACCTGATATTCCGAACGTACTTGATCGAGAGTTCATTGTGGCATCCCCCAACAAGGTCTGGTGCGGTGACATCGCGTACGTTTGGGCCGAAGGTCGATGGCACTATCTAGCGGCCGTAATCGATCTTTATGCGCGCCGGGTCGTAGGCTGGGCGTTCTCAGCCAAGCCTGACGCTGACCTGGTGATCAAGGCATTGGATATAGCCTATGAGCAGCGTGGCCGGCCTCAGAATGTGCTGTTTCACAGCGATCAGGGCAGCCAATACGGCAGCCGGAGTTTCCGCCAGAGACTATGGAGATACCGCTTCACGCAGAGCATGAGTCGGCGCGGCAACTGCCACGACAATGCGCCGATGGAGCGGCTATTTCGCAGTCTGAAAACTGAATGGATACCGACGGTGGACTACATGAGCGGCGCTTGGCTAAAGAAGATATCAGTCGTTTCCTGATAGAGCGGTACAACTGGCGGCGACCGCATCAGTTCAACGAGGGCTTGGCGCCTGCCATTGCCGAGGAAAAGCTCAATTCAGTGTCCGGGATCAGTTGACCACTACATGCTTTGCAAGCGGTGAAGCTTCGAGATGCGCACTCAGCTCGCCGTCGAACATCGAAATTTGCTTATTGTGTTCCAGATCGTCTACTGAGGAGAGCAGCTTTCTAATCGTAAGCGGCCGGTGAAGACACCTTCTCAAACGCTGGCTGCCCTCTAACCGAGATCGGTACATCTCGGGCAGATCGCGATGACATTTTATCCAGGCGCGTGGCGCGAATGGTTGCCAAGCGGACAGGGTGACCAACGCACTGCTTATGTCCTACGTCGTTAACTTGGAGTAATTTAAATGACCACGGCCTTGGTGTGGCTCTCTGAATCGGTGCAGGGTCACTCCTCGAACGGGCTGATTGAATTGTAGAGTGCTACCTAAATTGTATTTGGCGCTCAAACTACAGCAGCCACTTTGGGGAGAACGAGTATTGTCAGCAGAAAGTGATATCAGGGTGGTTACGACAGATTCCGCATGGTCGGTGTTTCTGGTGTTCTTGCGGCTGGGCTTAACGTCTTTCGGAGGCCCGATTGCGCATTTGGGATATTTCCGAGAGGAGTTTGTTGCTCGGCGTCAATGGCTCAGCGAACGCAGCTATGTTGATTTGGTCGCACTGTGTCAGTTTCTTCCGGGGCCGGCGAGTAGCCAGGTGGGCATAGGGCTGGGACTATCGCGAGCCGGGTTTTCGGGGGCCGTCGCCGCATGGGCAGGTTTCACATTGCCATCGGCGATAATTTTGGTTCTGTTCGCTCAGGGCATGTCCACATGGGGAAGTGCTTTCCCTAACGGTCTATTACACGGGCTTAAAATCGTCGCGGTCGCTGTGGTTGCTCAAGCAGTCTGGGGAATGGCTCGCAATCTTTGCACCGATGTACCTCGGGTAACCATGGCTGCGTTTTCTGCTTGCGCTGCGCTCCTTTGGCCCAATGCATTGGGGCAGATTGGAGTGATCGTATGCGCCGCCGTCATCGGGTTGATGCTGTTTAAGCCCACTCAAGGCTTGGCTGCGGAATCCTTGCCGATCTTGGTCAGCCGGAAGGTGGGGGTAATGTCGCTGGTGCTGTTCTTCAGCTTATTGGTTGGCCTACCATTATTGATTCAGGTTTGGCCTTCTCAAACTCTGGCTATGGTGAACGCCTTTTACCGTGCTGGCTCATTAGTATTCGGTGGGGGGCATGTCGTCCTGCCGTTACTCCAGGCGGCGACGGTACCCAACGGCTGGGTTGCCAACGACACTTTTTTGGCTGGGTATGGCTTGGCACAGGCCGTGCCGGGCCCACTTTCTACCTTCGCAGCATTTCTCGGTGCGTCCATGAACGTCCAGCCTTCTGGTTGGTTGGGCGCTTCGATTTGCCTCATCGCTATATTTGCGCCTTCATTCCTGCTGGTGATCGGAGTGTTGCCATTCTGGGAGCAGCTGCGTCATAGCTCGCGCACCCAAGCGGCGCTTGCGGGAGTTAACGCGGGAGTGGTCGGGCTTCTTTTGGCGGCCTTATACAACCCGATCTGGACGAGTGCCATATTCAAACCGCAAGACTTTGGGTTAGCGCTGATGGCCGTAGTTGCGTTAATGTTTTGGAAGGTGCCTCCGTGGTTGGTCGTCCTATGCAGTGGTTTGCTCGGATGGGGGCTAAGCAAAGTTTTTTAGGGAAGCTAGCAAACTCAAGACGGCTAGCCGCACTCGCTCCTTAGCGTCAGCCTAGCAAACTTTACGTGCTTACACGGGCGACCATTTATGCGGGAGAAGCTCTGCGATTTCGCTCGCCCGTTGTTTCGGCAGGCGTAGGAGTACGTCCTTCAAATAAGCGTACGGATCATGCCCGTTTATGCGAGCGGACTGGATCAAACTCATGATTGCCGCCGCCCGTTTTCCGCTGCGTAGCGATCCAGCAAACAACCAGTTCGAGCGCCCTAGGGCCCATGGTCGGATTTGGTTCTCGACTTGATTGTTATCGATGGGCACAGCCCCATCGTCGAGGTAGCGCGTCAGCGCTACCCAGCGTTTAAGGCTGTAATCCAGGGCTCGGGCCGTGGCGGATCCGCTGGGCACCAGATCTCGCTGGGCCCACATCCAGTCATGCAGTGCCTTGATTATCGGTGCAGCCTTTTCTTGGCGTATTCGCCAACGATCCTCATCACTCATGTCTCGCGCTTGGCGCTCAACTTCGTACAAGCCGCCAATCGAGTGCAACGCCTGTTCGGCCAGTTGGCTTTTGTTTGCCAAGTGCAGATCGAAAAACTTGCGGCGGGCGTGGGCCATGCAGCCGATTTCGGTCATGCCTTTCTCGAAGCCTGCTTTGTAACCCGCAAAGTCATCGCACACCAGCTTGCCATTCCAAGAGCCGAGGAAGTTACGCGCATGCTCGCCCGCTCGGCTTGGGCAGAAATCATAAACCACAGCCTTGAGCGTCGAAAACGGCGTGGCACAATAAGCCCAGACGTACGCTCGGTGGGTTTTCTTCTCACCTGGCGCAAGCATTTGAACCGGAGTCTCATCGGCGTGTATCACTCCCTCGGCAAGCACCGCCTCGCGGAGCGCATCGACCAGGGGTTGAAGCTGCACGCCCGTTTGCCCAACCCACTGCGCCAGCGTCGAACGGGCGATCATCAGGCCGGCGCGGCCAAAGATTCTCTCTTGCCGATACAGTGGCAAGTGGTCGGCGAACTTCGCCACCATCACATGAGCCAGCAGGCCTGCGGTCGGGATACCCTTGTCGATTACCTGTGCGGGTACTGGCGCCTGGATCAGTGTTTCGCACTGTCGGCAGACCCACTTTCCGCGTATGTGCTGCTCGACGGTAAACATGCCTGGCGTGTAATCGAGCTTCTCGCTGATGTCTTCGCCGATGCGCTGAAGTTGGCAACCACATGCGCACTGCATATTCTCAGGTTCGTGACGGATCACTGTGCGCGGAAACTGCGTCGGCAAAGGCGCACGCTTGGGTTGCTGACGGGGTTCGGTCGGTGCAGTCGGCGGATTGGCCGCTTTCAACTCCGCTTCGATGGCCGCGATATCAGTGTCGAGCAGGTCGTCGAGCAAGCTGCCCTGGTCAGGGCTAAGTTGCTCGCTGCGTTTGGCGAACTTGTGCCGTTTGAGCACTGCGATTTCGTGGGTGAGTTGTTCGTTGACTATTTCGATCCTATGGATCTTCTTGCCCATCGTGTCGACCTGCGACAGCAACTGCGCAGCGAATGCACGCAGTTGATCGAGGGTCATTTGATCGAGGTTGGGCGCAGAAGTCATGCCTTGGATTTTACCAAAGCAGACCGCCTGCGGCAGCAGGCTTAGGTCTTAATTACAGCCTTTTAAAGGATGGTGATTGCCCCGCCAGCTCCAACCCGTTGCCAAGGCAGGCCCAGAACCAAGGCTTGAAGTTGTTCGGTATTCAGCTGCATCTCGCAGCCTTGTCGGATACCTGGCCAGTGAAACTTGCCTTGATTCAAACGGCGAGCGGCCAGCCAGACGCTAATCCCGTCATGCACCAGTACCTTCATGCGAGTGGCGCGCCGATTGGCAAACAGATAAGCGCAGTGCGGCTTCGCCGCACCGAACACCGCAATCACCCTGGCCAGCGCAGTTTCAGTGCCGGCGCGCATATCCATGGGCTCGGTGGCGAGCCAGATGGCGTCGATGCGAATCATTGGGTGAGTCCACGGACAAAGCGGGCACAGCCTTCGGGGTCGGAAGCTGGCCATTTCACTGTGAGTGTTTGCCCGCCAAGCGGCAGCTCGATAGTCGCCGATGTTTCTTCCGGACGTTTAGGGCTGGCTCTTAGCGGGACAAAAGCTGGCAAGGCTGCTGGTGGCTGGTCTCTGTAAATCGGCAACCACTTGCGGATTACGTTGGCGTTGATACCGTGGCGGATGGCGACGCTGGGAAGCGTTGCGCCAGGTTGCAGGCATTCCTGAACAACCTGAGCCTTGAAGGGTTTTGGATAAGAGCTTCGTTGGCGCATGGAAATCCTGACGTTAAGGGCTATTGCGTCCGCTTTAAAATACGCGGACACCATCGCCCTTAATGCTGGAGTTCGTAAGGTGTGTTCCCGGAACGCTTACTTCTAATCGGCGCATTGGGATAATTAGGATCGTATGAGGCGTTTGGGCGGTCGGTTTGCGGAGCGGTGCCTGAACATCGCGCTCCGTATATCTGCAGGATCCGGCTTCGGCATCACTGTAATGCGAGCAGCCCCAGCCCTTTGTCTATGCCCAAAAATCATGCTTTCTCCGCTGCTTGGACAAACGGCGATCTAGGCGCTGCAAGATATGTGACACACAGCGCCATCAAGCCCACCTGAGTAACGTGAAATTCCTGATCATTCGTTCCAACCGCACGCGATGAAGTGCAACACGCCATGCCTTTTTTAAGTGACAGACGACGCGGCGGCATTGCTACGAGATTGAGTCCGAGCTCCAGTATCTACGCACGGAGGTATAGGGGATACCTAGGGCGGCAGCAGTTTCCGCCCGGGTCTTCCCTTGAGCTTTGAGCGTCAGTACCGCCTCACGGTTTTGTGCTTTCAGCGGGTAGCCCAATGGTCGCTTTGCCAACTGGTTTCCTTCCAGTTGGGCCTGAACCAGATCGAGCCCGCCCGACGTAGCGAAGCTCGCCAGCCGATTGTGAGCACAAGCGAGCGCAGTCTCAAACGACTCCCCGCGCTGCAGAGACACGCAAAGGGCCAAGAGGGCGACAATATCGAAGTCCAGCGCCTCAGCAATCTCCGCAAGCTTCCCGATTGTGATGTCTGTCTCCCCGCGCTCCAGAAGCGCTAGGGTAGTACGAAACGTTTCACCTTTCAGTTTTCTATGGCCTACGCCACGTTGCTTGCGAATCGCCCTCAGCGATGCTGCTAGCTCGGTTTTAAGGTGCATAGGCATCCCAAAAAACGAGGATATAGCCACAGATGCGCATAGCCACTAAACAGAGGATTATGGTAATAATGGATGTATCGGGTTATGCTGCACTCCAATCGAGGCGCTCCTGGCAACCGCTACTGAAAAAAGCGCGAGTCAACGCTTTGGGAGCAGAGCGAATCAATTTACGCCTAAAACGACTTTAAGGATGCCGCCGTATGAGGGCTTACGTCCTGTCCGACCTTCACGTTGAGTTCTGCGATTTCAGCCCTGCGGCAGATGGTTACGACCTTGTGATTCTGGCGGGTGACATTCACACCAAAACGAGAGGAGTCGAATGGGCAAATGATACATTTCGCTGCGATGTGCTTTACGTGCTGGGGAATCATGAATTCTACGGGGGGCATTTTGATCGGCTGATCGACAAAGCTCGATCTGCAGCGGCACCTCACGTTCATCTGTTAGAAAACGACACTTTTGTTTGGAATCAAACCAGATTTTTCGGCACAACCGGCTGGACTGATTTCACGGCGACCGGGGACATGATTGCCGCAACGTCGATGGCGCGGGCAACGATGACGGATTTCAAAGTCATACGTGCAGGCCCGAACTACCGGCGTCTGCGCCCTGACGATGTGATATGCCGAAATCGACAGGCGAAGGAATGGCTAACGCAGGAGTTGAGTAGGCCATTCTCAGGACGCACCGTTGTCATCACACACCATTCGCCTCTTGTTGAAGTCGGGGGTGGGCATGAAGGGCATCTGACGGCAGCGTATTGCAACAGTTGGCATGGTCTTGTCGAGCAGGCCGATTTTTGGGTTTTCGGACATACCCACGAGTCGATTGATGTCCAGGCCGGTGGATGTCGAGTTGTTTCGAACCAGCGGGGATACCCAGGGGAGTCGACAGGGTTTGCACCGGGCAAGATCGTAGAGATTATTTGACGGAATAGGAGGGTAGAGGTGGTGTCTTCGATAGCGATACACGAGGCCTCAAGCGAGCTTGAGGAAGCCCATCAGATTGACTGGGGGGTCATGGTTGACGCTTATCTGACTGATGCTGCCCCTGTCGGTGACCGATACGCCGCGTGTGCGCATCGTGTTCAATCTGGAGCCATCCGAGATGGCACGACCATCGTTACTCCTCCGGTAGTCTGTTTGACGGAGGTAGGAAGCTTTTCGTTGGTACGAAGCCGCTCCGGCCAAGACCACTACGTGATTGTCACTCGACATCACGGGTCTGGGGCATGACGAGATGACTGTGCCGCGCTCGGTAGACGAGGCAGCGAAAATCAATTTTGGAGTGGCCATTACCGGCTATTTGTATTGCCCTCAATTGTGCGGTTTTTGTTTTGAAGGCGTTGTCTATTTTGATCGAAAGGCACGCTTCGAGAGCGGGCGTTTGATACGCACCTCTGTAGTCTCAGATTTTTTGGAGATTGCTGGTTATTGGATAGCTCTCACATCTACTGGAAGTGCCTATGTCCTTGTCGGTGAGGAAGCCCCGTGGCAGTACCCTTCAGAAAGCGACGCGTCGATCAAACGCCGGCCCGGGGGCAAAACCATCTGAACGCTTTCTGGCGCGCAGGGATGACGATTTCTAGGAGTAGAGGTTTATGTCCGATATTGACGTGCAAGACATCATCGGCCCCAGTGCAGTCATGGAAGGAAGCAGTGTCGAGCTTCATGAGGCCATTCGCATTACCAAAAATCTATTTCCAGGCCAGAGTTTTTGCGTGGTTGAAGATTGGGTATGGCTTGACTTGGATGCGCCTGACCTCATCACAGAGGAGCTTGCAAGCGAAGGACAGCAGCCCGTCATGCTGCTCGTGTTCAACGCGTTGTACGACAGCTCCAGCAGCGCCAATCATCATTGGTTTCGGTCAACGCCGCTTGTTGAGTTCAACGACGGAATGTTCTTTCAGACCGCACACAAGCTCTACGTGCTGCTTGGGCCTGGGCGAAGGAAGACCATGTCATTGTCCGCTGTGGTGCGCCTTTTCTAAACAGGGGTGCGCAAGAGGGTTTGTAAGCCCAGGAGGAAGAACAGATGATCAGCGGGGTGATATTTGATGCTTTCGGCACCGTGGTGAAAATTGGCAAACGAACAAATCCCTATCGTGAACTCCTGAAGCATGGTCGTCGGCAGGGGATGAGCTTCGACCCAGCGGCGCTTCATATCGCGATGACGATGAACCTGTCTTTCTTGGAATTGGCTTCATACCTCAGCATAGCTCTCTCGCCATCGAAGCATGACAAGCTCATTCAAGCATTGGAGGTGGAGCTATCATCGATCACCCCTTTCGCCGATGCGCTCGTAGCCATACAGCAGTTGAAAGAGGCTGGGCTGAAAGTGGGCATCTGTTCGAATCTTGCTAGCCCTTACGTCCCCGTGGTCAGGCAGTTTTTTCCAGATATGGATGGGTATGCATTCAGCTGTGAGCTCGGTGTGATGAAGCCCAATCCTGCAATCTACCAAACAATTTGCAACCAAATGAACATCGAGCCGGGATGCTATTTTGGGAACGGGGCAGGGCGTGTGTTGATGATCGGCGATTCGAAGCGATGCGATCGGGATGGCCCAAGGTTGGTTGGAATTATGGGATGTCATCTGGATAGGGCCGATTCTGGGCCAGTCAATAACCTTCTGCAATTCGTCGAGCTGGTGCTCGACTAGAACCGCGACCCCAGAGTCCCTTCTTTTCGCTCAATAACCCCTGATTAATTTCTGAGCGGAGAAGTGCATGCCATTTGACCACCCGTTTGCAATTCCTTTGACCAGTCATTTGCATTCGATCTGACCAGACTTTTGCATTGGATCTAACCAGTACACCTCGTGTCCTTGACCGGCAGTAGTCGACCCAAGGCGTTCATTGGAAGGTCAAGACTATCTAACAAGCTTCACTCTTCTGTGCGGAGCAACTCTAGATGGGAACAGCGTGTGTATCAAAAAAATAGGTTGCTGATTAATCGTCTTTTATCTTTCCTAATACATCCTCCGCTTTTTCGACATTAAGCACTCGCACCATAGACTTTCCAAAACCCAGTGGAAAGATTGGATTTGATGGATCGATAGATATGAAAAACTCTAGCAACATACCCGCTGACCGTGTGTATTGGTATACGGCCCCCGCAAATAGTTCTTCCAATATCGCATTTGTATTGCTCGATTTGCTATGTATAATTTCGTTTCTTAGTCTTTCAAGGTTTTTGAAGTTAGACCAAAAACTTTGAGATTGTGGTGGCGGGCATTTTAAGATTGACGGCAATATGGCTGATACCTTTTCTGATGTGGCTATCCACCGCTCGATTTGCTCTTTGTTATAATGGTCTGTGGATTTGCTCGTTGTTTTTTTGTATACGTATGAGTCAGGAATTGTCGCATTGCAAAATGACTCTACCGCCTTGTACGCGAAAATTATCGCTGTTTGTATGCTCTCAAGGTAATCGTATGCAAGGCCTACATTTTTATCGTAGATAGACTCGGTGGATTTTGATAACCGTTCGAGAGCACTTTTTCTCCTCTTTGCTTGGTTTAATGACTTGTTGGCAACGCTTAATGATAAGGTGATTTCATTTGGGATCACTAATGCGATTGTGACGGGCCCAATTTTTGGCTTTATTATTTTTTGAAAGAAAGCTGTTTTATTTGTAGATGTCTCGTGAATGCCGAATGGCTTGTTTGACCGTTTGTCAGGTGTCGGAACAACCTCGTTGGTATCATCTGGATTGCACATATGGTGAACGCAAATCAACTGAGTATGTGGCTTTAACAATTTTCTCACTCCGGAGATAATACCTGCTAATTTATTATTCGTATTTCAGCTCACCGAATAGACTGTACATTAAATCCCCATCCAACACTTCAAATGGGAGTTCCACATAATCGTTACGATGACGTGGCAGCGCTTTACCATCATGCGGTGCGTTTTTGGTGTGCCCCTGCACTCGTTCGCCGTTTTCTTTAATGTATGGCAACACTACGATTCGGCCATGGTTTTTGGATAGAATCGTACCTTCAAGCCACATTGTATCGCCCGTCTCTGACTTGCCCGATATACCAACTTGTTTGACGACCCAATGCGGAACATTGCTATCCTCGTACCAAAATACAAAACTACCCACGATCAAAACCTGCTGCCCCCGACGCAGCGCGTCTGCGAGCAAAAGTTTCACGCTGGCAAGGTGCAGTAGCTTATTTGCGCGAGGAAGAAGCGCATCGCGGATGGCAGCTTTAGTTTGGCCCCAGTGATCAGTACCGCTCATCCCAAATCCACGCGCAACTTTCTCGCGGTAAGCGTAAAGGCCTACCTTGTGACTGTTCGCTCCAATGACGCGCCAAGTGAAGTCACCTTCACGCTCAAGACGCACGCCATACCGCGCCAAGAATACAAGTTGCACATAAGGGTGTTGCAGTAGGCGTTTGTGCAGCTCTGCTTGTAGGACGTCGCTACCATCCAAAACAGTGAGGTCTTCCAATCGAGGTCGAGGATCCGCTACATGACGCTTGATAGCTTCCATCAACATGAGCCTTTCCTCGCTCATCAACCGTTCTTCAGCTGTCAGCGCCTTCTGCACCTTTAAGCGGATCGACTCGGCCTGTTCAAACGGTAAGGCAAGATCTTCTACCGCATCCTTGAGCAGGAGATTTGTGGATTTGGCCTCTGTTACAGCAGCGTCGTAATCTTGATAGGTAATCGAGCCGTAGCCGCCATGGGCGACGTCGTCGCCACGAAGATACCAAGCAACATTCCCGTCCGGTTTCAGCTGTAACTCAAACATATGCCAGACAGCGTCATCCTTGATCCACTGCTGTGGCCAGCAGCCTAGAACGGGTAGGCGGTCGCGGTGTCGCCGCAATGGTTTCATCCCAAATCGCTCCTTTTACCTGAACACTTGATCTTACGCACAAACGCTTCTATCAAGCCACCAGTTCTACTTGCTCCTGCCTATAGGCTTGGTGCATAGCCTTCGTCTTGTTCTGATTTGCACCGACTTTTAGAGATCAGATGACCGCTTATGGCCGATTTCTGCCGATTAAAGGCCACTTAATATGCCGGTCAAATTGATGGATATTCTGGCTGTCATCCGCCATTTTTTAGGCAAATACCGTACCGCTATGAAGGCACGCATCGCTGACAAGAGACGGCCAAACGCAATGATCTGCCCGGTCAGCACCAAGCTCGATAATCAGGCTCTCCCTGGTGTACAGCCACCTCGCTTACACTGCCCATCTGGCCTGAAAACTTGGCCCATCTGAAATCGGGGGTTGAGTGGGGCGTCCAATCTGAATGGTTACTGGGATTGGAAAATCGACACCTACCATTGCGACTTCACCCTGCTTGAGGTTCGGCAGAAATGCAGCCGCTGAGCGGTCAATTTCGCCGCAAGCCCGCTCGACCACTTCTCGATCGCGGTCGTTGGTAAGACGGTGAACCAGCAGTGTTCCCATCTGACTGAGCACCCCCTCAGTAATGTCGCGGGGGCGCTGGGTTGCAAGACAGATGTTCAAACCGTATTTACGACCTTCTTTGGCAATCAGCTCAAACGCATCTAGATGCTGTAGATCGTCATCCCCACCTATGGCTTTGCCCAAAAAGTTGTGGGCTTCGTCCAGGATAACGATCAGTGGTCGATCCCTGAAAACCTCTGCTCGCGCTCGCTGCAGGAGAAGTCTTCCGAGCACGTTCGCGATGACTTCTCGGGCGTTGAACTCGTATCCCACAGCGCTCAGACACACTCGGAATAAGCGTTTGTCGCCTGCTAGGAAGGCATCTAGTTGCTCAACGATATCGCCCGCCTGTTGGGGTGGATTGAACACGCTGTTCAGTGATGAAGATCCCATCACGCCCAGAATTCTTGTCATTAAGGAGGAGCAGTGGGATATCTCATTGTTCGCCGAGCCGAATCGCTCTAAGTCATTGAACGCATTAGGATAGCAGCATTCCTGAACGAGCTGTCGTACCAGCAGTTTTGGATTAAATGGTTGGCTCGGGCTATCAACGAGGTTGGCATGGTTTGGGCGATTCATTGCCTCTTGATAGGGCGCTCGAGGTTGATCGACCTTCCGAACGATCCCTTGAGGAAAAAGGTCTGGCGCCAGCGTGGCAAGTCGGAGACTCTTGATAGCATCGCGTAGCTTTGGGCCCTGCGTTTTACCCGAAGGCTGGAAGAGAGCGATGAAATCGCTCTCTGTAAAGCTGGTTGGTGGAAGCCCTACCTCGGTGGAGTTTTGCGAGCGGAATATTGGATTTCCAAGGTGGCAATGAACAGTGTCAGGCCCCTCTAGAGAGCGGTACTCGCCGGTGGCATCAATTAGAACGACTTTCGATGCGAACCTGCGGCATTCCTCAATCAATTTCGATGTCGTCCAGCTCTTCCCGCCCCCCGTTGAACCTAGGATGGCACAATGTCGCCCGAAGATTTTTTCCGGGGTCACGGATATAGGAAAGCCGCCATCGCCTGCTATATGACCAAGATTGAGTGAGACACTCGGAATGGCGCCATCTACTCCTGCTGACGTGAGTAGCGGGATCTGAGAAATGAACGCGCTCGGTGCTGAGTAAACGCGATCTCCCAAGCGAGGATATGAGCTGACTCCCGCTGTTATCTTCAACGTTTGTGGGTTTACGGAGCCCAGTAATCGTACGAAACCAATAGCGTCAACTTGGCGGCTGCCCGCAAAATCCTGCGAGATTTCGGTTCGATCTCGATCTGGGAGAGAGACCTCAGTGATCCGGCCTAGCAGTACCGCTTGCTGGCCTTCGATGAGAACCAGCTCACCGACCTCCCCCCTCCCGTATCTATGTTCCCCAAGGTATTGGCCGCTGACGTTGCCTGCGTGCGCCAGGTTGGCTTTTATCAGTTGGGCACTGACGCTCGATACCACGCCAATTTTCATGTTACTCGCGAGTATGCCGTCGAGCGATATCATGAGTGGTTGGCTCCAATGCGCCTTACAGCGTTTGCGAGTTGCTCTGCCGGCGAGGCAGTGCGCAGATGAGGGATATGGCTGATGAGATCAGTGAACGTACCGCTGACGAAGTGGATGTCAAACCCCTGTCGAGCCAGATCATGGAATCGACCCCAGTAGGGGCTAGAGCCGTAAAACCCCCGGTTGTGCACGTGAGATATGCACTGAAAATCACACAAGATGAGTCTTAAGCTTGGATTTGATTGGATAGCAGAGTAAATGGGCTCCGACAGGTGATCATCGTTGAAGCCAAAACCCGCCACCATTAGACAGCTGTTGGGTTGACGAAGAAATTCCAGATAACGCGACAACAGTTCCAGGTGAGGTTGCAGAAATGCTTGTTGATATTTGCCTTTCGCTGGGTAGATCAAGCAAGCGTTTGCTGGTGTCGGTGCGGCATCCTCAAAAATCTCTAGGCCCTCGCGGCTCCAGCTGACGGAGCCATGGAGCTTGAGAAGCTGAAAGACACCTTCAGTGAATTCGTGGGCATCTGCATCTCTTCGTACAATATCGTACGTGAAGTGTTTGCCATCAAACCTGCGTTTTCTCGTGTAGGAGAACCCGTCGATCGCCACCATGCCCAAATCTGATGCAGCTGTTTCAAAGCACATATCGTAATTGGTGGTGAACACCTTCAGCCTTGGATCTCGCACTCGACGCCTGGCGAGTTTTTGTAGGAGGTGGCGATATGCAGAAATGTCTGACTGAGGTGTCTGCAGGAACGTCGAGCAGGCATCAAGAATTATCGCCTTAACATCGCTTACGAAACTGCGAACTTGAAGGTCGTCGTTGAACGATAGATAGGCGTCACACTGTGACAGGAAATGCTCAATGTTCGTCGATCCATTGGGATACCGAACTTTGCCCATAACACTGGCAGCAGCATGCGTCAGAGGGCCTGAAGGTGGCTCGCACATTGCCTGGCTCCAGAGGTATCCCATGCTGGGCCCTCCCACTTGGCCAAGGGATGTTCCGCTCCCTGCTAGGAAGCCGAGATTGGGAACCTGGAGTGCATGAGCAAACATATCTCCCAAAGCCGAGCGATGCTGCGCTGTCTGATTTGGCTCTGTAGGCGGCTCGCCGTTAAGTATCGTGTAGGCGTCAGCATTGAGCGGCAACCATTCGCCTCCTGGAGGGAGGTAAGCCTGCAGACCGTTGCGATTCTGTTCCAGCGCAATAGGCGGGGACGTAGGGTGGGCTTGCGGTGGTGCTGGTTGTGCATTGGGAGTAACTGGAGAAGCAGGCTCATTGGGCATCAGCGCCTTCCTTGTCTTATGTAATGCGGTTGCCGACCAGACGCAGCATCTGAGCTGGGGCTGCCCGCAACAGACGCCCTACTTGTAAGAGGTCAACGGATGGTTATAGCATCATCAGCAAGATCTACATCATGTGGCTACATCAAAATTCTTATAAGCAGCACCGGCACAATGCCCAATGCGCACATAGGCTTGCCCTCGGCGGCGCCAAGTGTATGGGGTACGATTTTCTTGAATTGTTACAGTTATCTCAGACCCGACACTGGAGTAACGAATGGACTCAATCGAGACCCTAGGCACCACAGAGTTTGCTATGCGAAAAGCAATGCTTCGAATCGATGCTATCAGCTCTGCAAAATCTACGGAGGAAGCCGTTTTCCGTCTTGGCGCTGCCACCGCGTACATCACAGCGTGTGCCGAGTTGAAGGCACTACCGGAAAAGGTCTGGGCCAACCTGTTGGACGATGCGGACGCCGCGTACACCTCACATCCTTCCGCTGGAGGCACATCGGAAAGGTTTTCGGTCTAAGGAACTCAGACCGCAGGCTATGCAGCGAATCACTGCTGCATTGGTCATGCTGACTGCTACAACATCCTGGCGTGGTTACGGAGGCACAAGGCTGCGCACCTGATATCCGTCAGACCATGCCTATGCTCTACACCTTCGTTTGATGCCGGACATTGATGAATGAGACCTTAGCGAATGGCTTCACTCCATCTGCAAAGGTCTCAAATGACTACTTCGGTTTCTTGGCATCGCTCCGCTTGTCACGGATCTGACCATCGTTGTTACGAGAGCGAGGCTGTGTGCCACCCCCCGGTTTTGGAACGACTACGTTTTTGTTGATAGGGCGTCTGTCAGTCATACGATATCTCCCGAACACATCTGAAGGGTTTGCAGATAAACGTCAACGATAGCTAGCCTGGCACATCATGTAGTGGTTTTTATGCTAGCTGGACACAATATAGAGGATTGCTCCAAGTTCGACAAGCTGACATACCGTGCTCAGGAGTATACCGTTTGTCGGGTTTGCCCGCTTTTCTTCGACCCCACCCCCTTGAAAATTTTCAAACGAGACGGAGTTCTTATATTTGAGAGCAAAACAAAAGCTGCATTCGTGCATGCCCCACTCACACTGATCCTGCACAGCCACTGTTCTTGGTTTTGCTTCATGCTTTGCCCTTTGCCCTTTGCCCTTTGCCCTTTGCCTCAGCTTCTGATCTTGGCTTTGCCGTTGCGGGCTTAAGGATCCAGCTGCGCCAGTGGGTCTTGTTGGGTAGGGGAAGTCGGCATTCGGCGGCGTAGCCGCCTCCTTCTCTTTGATCACAAAACGAGATTTCTATACACGAAAAAATTTCATCGTCGGGCTCAGCACAACTGATACGCACCAGTGCGTCCGGAGTTTGGAGCTGAAGATGGATTATCGTTTGGAATCGGAAATATGGATCACCGCGCAGCGAAGCATGCCTGAGCGTGCATTTTTCGAGTTGATTGCTGATGCAGTCGGGAGCTACAGACGCACGCCTGGGTACTCCGCTCCAGAGCGCATGTATGCATCCGACATCGGCCCATATGGTGTCTATTCGCTAGGCATGGCCGCTAGTGGGGCAGCTATGTCATCTTGGCAGGAAGCCGACCCCTATGTTCCTGTTCGAGCTCGGTTAAGGGAACATATCTACAGAATCCTGCAGCACCACCTTCTGTCTTCTTCTCTAGCATCGGATGCGATTATTGATAACCAGATGGCTGGCGATTTGGGGCTTTAGAAGTCGTTGCTACGGCGCCTATGAAGATCCCAAAGCAAACGAGCCATACCCATCCGCGACCAAAGGTTCATTACTACCTTGGCCAGAAGCGCTATCATCGAGCCACTAGCTCAGGAGGGCTCTTGGCCAGGTATTCGCCTGCACCCCCCTTGGCCCATGACAAGGATGGTTGCGCATGGACGACGTCGTTCAGCCCCTCTCGCCGCAAGCTGAAATCCCACCTAAAAAAATAGAGATTCTTGCGACGCTTGTGGCGAAGCTGAATCTGGCAGACTTCCAAAATGCCATTCCGGTTATCCGTGAGCTTCGCGTCTTGAACGAGACTTCCTCACGATTTCTCAACGCGACGCTTACGTTGTCTTCTGAGCCTGAGGTATTCAAACCCAAGACGTGGCGCATTGATGAGATCGCAGCAGTCAGCTTCAGAGTCATTCCAGGGCTTGATCTTGTCCTGGACGGCCCATTGCTAAATCGTTTGACGGAAGCAGAGCTTTCGACCTTTACCTTCGTGCTTGAAGCTGATGACAAAGACGCTGCGCAGGGCCGTAAGGAGATCGCTCGCACAGAGCAAATCGTCGATCTTCTTCCGCGAAATCAGTGGGGCGGGATGCGGCACATACCTGATATGACTGCCGCGTTTGTGCAACCCAATGACCCTGCAGTTGAGCGGCTGTTAAAGCAGACTGCCGAGCTGCTTCGCCTCAGTGACAAGTCATCATCGCTTGATGGCTATGAAGGAGGCTCAAAGCGAGCGTGGCAACTGGCCTCAGCAGTCTGGGGAGCGGTCGCAAGGATGAAGCTGGACTACGCGCTTCCACCAGCGAGCTTCGAACAGACAGGGCAAAAAGTTCGTAGCCCAAGCCAGATTGCGAATTCCGGACTGGCCACGTGTCTCGATCTGACCCTGCTCTTCTGCGCAGCGCTTGAACAGATCGGTCTCAATCCCGTGATCGTGTTTACGAAGGGGCACGCGTTCGCCGGCCTTTGGTTGAAACCCGAGGAATTCACTACCGTTCTTGTAGATGACGTCACAGCCGTACGCAAGCGGGTCAAACTCCAAGAGCTTGTGTTGTTCGAAACCACACTCATTACTCAGAACCCGATTCCCCCATTCTCTTACGCAGTGGAAAGAGGAACGAAGCAGATTGCCGAGGACGTTGAGTCCGACTTCGAAATGTTGCTCGACATCCGTCGTGCTCGTCTCCAAAGAATCAAGCCGCTAGCCAGTTCCGAAGCCCAGCCGGCGCATGTCGTTTCAGAAGAGTCTGATGCTGCTCCGGTTTTGATGGTCGAGGAGGGGGTGGGCTTCTCTGACGAGAATGCAGAGGTTCAAGTCGAAGATCTGTCCAAGCTAGACCCTGCAGATCGCCTGGGTCGTTGGCAGCGCAAGCTTCTTGATCTTTCGCTTCGTAATAACCTCCTCAATTTCAAGACTGGTAAGCGGGCGCTGAAACTGGAATCACCAGATCCCGGCGCGCTGGAAGACATTCTGGCCAGTGGTCAGTCATTGAAGCTGCTGACCAGGCCAGATCTAATGGATGGTGCGGATCCGCGTGAGCGTGTGCTTTATGAGCAACGTGAACGTGAAGATGTCCGCCGTCGTCATGCTGAAGATGCTCTCAGACGTAAAGAGGTCTTCGTCGCGTTAAGCTCTCATGAAATGGACGTACGGCTTACCGAACTGTACCGGGGAGCTCGCACCGCATTGCAGGAGGGTGGTTCCAACACTCTGTTCCTAGCCATGGGTTTTTTGAGCTGGACACGAGAGGACAGGGCAGGTCAGAAATACAAGGCTCCACTCGTGCTTGTTCCGGTCAGTCTGGAGCGCAGAAGCGCGCGCTCTGGGTTCACCATGGTGCTTCACGATGATGAGCCTATATTCAATCCCACGCTGATCGAGATGCTCCGACAAGACTTTGAGCTTGGTCTCGGCTCGCTGGAGCACGAGCTACCTCGTGATGATTCTGGTCTGGATATTTCCGGCGTGTGGAAGAAGGTTGGCCATGCCATCAAAGATATTCCCGGTTGGGAGCTAAATGAAGACGTCGTCCTCTCGATGTTCTCCTTCGCGAAATACCTTATGTGGAAGGATCTGTCCGAGAACGCAGATCACCTGCGTCAAAGCCCAGTGGTTCAGCACCTTCTCGATACACCTCGCGATTCTTTCCCCTCTGATACTCCTTTTCCGGAGGCAGAGGCCCTTGATCGCGATTACAGTCCGACAGACGTCTTTTGCCCGCTACCCTCAGATTCATCTCAACTCGCGGCTGTAATGGCTGCAGCAAAGGGCAAGGACTTTGTTCTCATCGGCCCCCCAGGTACAGGTAAAAGCCAAACGATCTCGAACATGATCGCCCAGTCCATAGCTCAGGGACGTCGAGTGCTTTTTGTATCCGAGAAAATCGCCGCTTTGGACGTAGTCTACCGACGTTTGCGGGAAATCGGTCTGGGCGAGTTCTGTCTAGAGTTGCATTCGAGTAAAGCACGCAAAACAGATGTTCTCGCTCAGCTACAGTCAGCTTGGGAAGCGAAGGGCCACGTTGATGCTGCCGCATGGGAGTTGGAGGCACAGCGGCTTGCTGGGTTGCGCGAGACTCTCAATATCTATGTCGAGCGTCTACATCGTCGCCATCGCAATGGCTATGCCATCTACGATGCGATTGGTACGGTGACATCGGGCATTGATGAGCCTGTCGCTTCGCTGGCATGGCCTTCCCCTGACGTCCACGACCGTAAAGACATGCTTGGGATACGGGAACTGGGCGACCGTCTTGAGGTAAATGCTCAAGCAGTTGGTTACGACCAACTCGCTGGAAACGCTCTCTCTGCGGTTGGACAGTCTGAGTGGTCAACGCATTGGCAACAGCAGTTCATACAGGCAGCGCGAGACGTGTTACCAGCCGTTTTGGAGGTACAACGATCATCTGACCGCTTCGTGGAACTGACGCGCTTACCTGTTACTCCCTATACGCCTACGGGACTCGAAGGGCTGAGTATTCTATCTGAATGTCTTCCAATGGCTGCAGGACATGACTGGCGCTTCGCATTGCGAGTTGATGCCCGGGCGGTTAGCTCACGTCTTACTGAAGGATGCCTGTGGGTTGAGCAGCATAGGGACATTAATACAAAACTGTCGCCTGTATGGACATCACGCGTTGTCGCGCAGGTAAAGGAGGGGATCGACCTGCTGCAGCAGCGTCGTCTGCTCCATGCCGAGCTACGTCCCTCCTGGCCGGAGAGCGTCACAGAGGTGCTCGCGCAAGCCGTCCAGTTGCTTAGCGAAATGGAGGCGCTCAAGCAGCAGTTAAACGCAACTTACAGTGATGCTATTGAGTCGGTAGATGTTGATCTGCTGTGGCGGGAGTGGAAGGACGCTGATGAATCGTTCTGGCCTAAATCTTGGCTCGGCAAGCGCCGTATCTCTACATTACTAGCACCCATGCAGACCGCTGAAGGCGAGGTAGATGACGGCAGAGAACTGGCTACTTGGGTGGAAATTCGGTCTGTGCGTAAAGCGATCGAGGTACTGGAGCCAGGTCATGAGTGTGTCGCTGTTTGGCAAGGCTCCAAATCGGTAGCAACACGGCTAACGACGGCGATCAACGTGCAAAAAGCTCTTCGACTTCAGAAGCAATCCAACTCTTGGATTGATGAAAACTTTCAAACAGTCGAGGAGGGGCAACTGGGCGAGGAACTCAAAGCGCAGCTTCATCGGATGCGCAGCTTGGTGCGTTTGGATGCTCAAATCCAGCAACTTCATGATCTATCGTCCAGCACCGGGGCTCTTTGGAGTGGACTGAGCACCGACATCGATGTACTCACGGCAGCCGTGCGTTTTCAAGCAGAGCGACGTGAAATAGAAGAGCGTGGTCGACTCGCGGATGATCATCCTTCTGTAGAACAAGGTCGCTGCGGTAACGTCTTCAAAAATGACATTGAGCTCCTCAAGGTGCGATCGCTGATCGAACGTGATTTGGCTGACCTTGCAGATCTGCGCGAGTTGACTCCGATCTGGCTCGACTTGAAGACTAAAGTTGATGTCGCACGCCGTGCTGTCTCTTTCCAAGGTCAGATTGCTGTTGCTCTAGCAAAGCTTGTCCAGAATCCTGAGGAAATAGCCGCGTATAAAGCTGCGCTTCAAATTCTCTTGGGCGACGGCAATGCGTTGCTTGAGCCGGAAGGCGCGATAACCTCAGCAGGAATCCAACTCCGTGAAAAACTGGAGATTCTGCAGAAACGATCTTCGCAGTTGACGTCGGCAGGTCACTTCACAGATACAGCTGTTGGGCAAAACGCTCATTTATCGTTGAGCGATCTCAGGCAAAACTGTGAGGCCGTAGTGTCCTGTGAGCCTCAGCTCAAGACATGGTGTGCGTGGAGAAAAGTACGCGATGATGCGTTTGCGGCTGGCTTGGGTTCTATCGTTCAGGCCATGGAAACTGGGGCAGTAACCGCCGGGAAGGTTCGTCGAGTTCTTGAAGTCAACTACGCCCGCTGGTGGCTTAACACCACAGTGGATTTGGACGATGTGATCCGCACATTCGTAAGCGTCGAGCACGAACAACGTATCCGCGACTTCCGAGCTTTGGACGACAAATTCACAGAGCTCACCAAAGACTTGCTCAGAGCCCGTCTCTGCGCTGATTTACCTAGCCAGGAAAGTGTCAGCAGGTCTTCGGAGTGGGGGCTTCTGCGTCACGAAATGGGTAAGAAGACCAAGCATCTTCCGTTGCGAGAGCTGATTACTCGTGCGCCAGATGCTCTGACAAAGTTGACGCCATGTCTGTTGATGAGTCCGCTTTCAATCGCTCAATACCTGCCTCCAGCCTCTACTCCTTTTGACCTGGTCATATTTGACGAGGCGTCACAGATTCCGGTGTGGGATGCCATCGGCGCCATGGCGCGAGGAAGGCAAGTGGTGATGGTAGGCGATCCTAAGCAGCTGCCGCCTACCTCTTTCTTTGGTCGCGCTGAATCTACGGCTGACGATGAGGATGTGGAGGCCGACCTTGAAAGCATCCTGGATGAATGCATCAGCGCAAACCTGCCAATGCGCAAGCTTAATTGGCACTACCGTAGCCGCCATGAAAGCCTTATCACGTTCTCCAATCAGCGGTATTATGACTCTACACTGGTAACGTTCCCGTCACCTCATACAACGGACAAAGCGGTGCGCCTATGTCCTGTTGCTGGGGTGTATGACAAAGGCGGTTCGCGTACTAATCTGATTGAAGCTAGATCGCTGGTGGCTGATCTTGTGGCCCGTCTGAAATCGCCAGCCTTCCGAGAGAGCGGGCACACGGTCGGTGTGGTCACCTTCAATGGTGAGCAACAGAAGCTCATCATGGACATGCTCGACGATGCATGTTGTAAAGACCCGTCACTTGAGCCCTATTTCGCTGAGTCCGAGCTCGAACCCGTTTTCGTCAAGAACCTTGAAAGCGTTCAGGGTGATGAGCGAGACATCATCTACTTTTCGACCACCTATGGTAAGGACGCTGCCGGCGTGATGTCGATGAACTTCGGCCCGATGAACCGGCCGGGAGGGGAGCGCCGGCTGAACGTTGCTATCACTCGCGCACGGCAGGAATTGGTAGTGTTCTCGACCTTACGGCCTGAGCACATCGACCTCGCTCGGACGCAGTCCGTAGGCGTACGTGATCTCAAGCATTTCCTTGAGTTTGCAGAGCGTGGGCCACAGGCTTTGGTAGAGGCCAACCTTGGTAGCGTAGGTGGATTTGATAGTCCGTTCGAGGAAGCGGTCGCCGCCGCTCTTGCTAAGAAAGGGTGGCAGGTTGTCACGCAGATCGGCGTCTCTTCATTCCGAATTGATCTGGGCGTGGTCGATCCAGATGCGCCAGGCCGGTTCCTGGCGGGGGTTGAGTGTGATGGTGCTACTTACCACCGCAGCGCAACTGCGCGAGATCGGGACAAGCTTCGTGAGTTCGTATTGCGTGGCCTGGGCTGGGAAATTGTCAGGATTTGGTCGACAGATTGGTGGGTTGATGCGCTCGGTACCGCCGAGAAGGTGCACCAGCGCTTGAACGCCCTTCTTGTCGTATCGCGGGCCAAGCAAGCTGCTATCGATGCTGCGCAAGAAGCGGAACGTCTGAAGGCAGATACAGCCGCAGCGCAACAGCTTGAAGTCCTAGACCAGGTTGTAGTCGGTTCTATCACTCCTACAATCATTGAGTCCAATGATCCTATGGGCGCAATAGCGGAGCCCAAGTACGCCCGAGCATCAGCGGTTCCTCCACTGGAAGATGTCGTGCTTGCGCAAAAGGTAGAGCGGCTGATCTATAGAGAAAGCGATTTACGCTCCGCTATCGGCGAAGTTGATCCCGACAGATTTTTCGATGTTGGTTACACCGCGACATTGGAGAAAATGATTGCGTACGTTGTGGAGAGAGAAGGGCCTGTTTTGGATGCCGCGTTGACCAGACGTATTGCTCGGGCTCACGGCTGGGCTAAAGCTGGCGGACGTATCCGCGAGCGCGTTGACCGAATTGTTCGTTCCCAATTTCGCTTTCACGAAGAGGAGCAGACAGGCACGTTCTTCTGGCCGGTACAGTTGGAAGAAAAGTCGCGCGTCATTTTCAGACGTCCCGATGAGGAAGGAGCAATGCGTAGCCTTGGGGAGATCTGCCTGCCGGAGCTGGCTGCACTTGTTCGTGAGATGGTTGATCAAGGCCACGAAGGCGAAACACTTATTTATGCGGTAGCCAAGGAGGCCGGCGTTGGTAGAGTTGCGCATGCCGGACGTCAGCGAATAGAGAAGGCGATCCAGTTCGCATCTGAGTGATGTCAACCAAACGGTATTCGGATCATCCGCTTCTGGCCCATCCATCATCCCTGATGCGTCGGGCCTACAGATTCGTAGGGCGCGGTTCTGAATTTTCATCAAGGAATGTCGGTGTCCTGACATGGCGTTGTACCAGTTGAAGCGCTGACGATTTCATAGTGATGGCGGAGGGCATTTAGCTTGAATGCCTTCCTATGCTAATGTGCCATCACATGAGCGATAGGGAGAATCGTGATGGGCTGGAAAGGGACTGTACGTTCGTTGCACGCATCAGCAAGGCGGGCAGAGCGCAATGCTCACCGTCGGCAACGTGAGCTTGAGAAGCGGCACAACGAGTACGCCAAAATGGAAGCGCCTGAGCAGGCAGCGTATGAAGTTGAGGTATACGAAAATCATCTCGAAATCTTGATGTCGATGCACAAAGAATGCGAGAAGCCTGTGAATTGGAAGCGGTTGCTTTCAAAGCCTGAGCCTCTGCAGCCTGAGAGCTCCAGATCGCTTGAGCAGGCAGCCACGCACGCGTCGACTACGTATAGCCCGAATTTGCTCGTTCGGTTATTCAAACTAGAAGCTCGCAAGCGTCGAGATTTGGTAGCAAAGATTCGAGTGGCAAAGCTTGAGGACGAGAAGCGCTATCAGGTCGCACTCGCCGATTGGAACACAGAGCACGCTGAATGGAGGGAGGAAAGGGGCATGGCTTTGCGTATCCTGAGCGGCGATTACCAAGCGAAGCTTGATGCCATCGAGGCATTTGATTCTTTCTCGGAAATTTCACACCTTGGCTCATCCATAGAGATTGTTGTTCATGAGAACGGTGTGCTGGAAGCCAAGCTTGCTATCCACGGCTCAGAAGTGATTCCGACGGAGATAAAGTCTCTGCTGAAGAGTGGCAAGCTATCTACCAAGGCCATGCCCACTGGACGATTCAACGAGATACACCAGGATTACGTCTGCAGCTGTGCTTTGCGCGTTGCCAGAGAGCTGATGGCCGTACTGGCCGATGAAATAGTCATTGTCACTGCTCTGGATGATGTGCTGAACGGCGCAACAGGCCATATGGAGGAGCGGCCTATTCTGAGCGTTGCATTCTCACGGTCGACGGTGGACAGGCTCAATCTCGATTCGATAGATCCATCAGACGCGATGAAGAATTTCGTGCACAACATGAGCTTCAAGAAGGGAGCTGGATTCGCACCGGTGTCTGCCGTTGATGCTCGCGCCTTGACCACGACCTTGTAGTGGTCAAGTGATCCCGAACAATGAGTTAAGTTTTTCCTCGGCGACCGCAGGCGTAGACCCTCGATTGAACTGGTGTAGTCGCCGCCAGTTGTACTGCTGCATTAGATACCGACCTATATCCTGCTTCGCCAGCGCAGCGCTCATGTAGCCCATCGTCGGTATCCAGTAAGTTTTCAAGCTATGAAATAGCCGCTCCATCGGTGCATTGTCGTGGCGGTTACCACGCTGACTCATGCTTTGTTCAAAGCGAAATCGCGACAGCCTCTGGCGGAAAGCTCTGCTCCCATATTGGCTGCCCTGTCAGCGCTTTGCTGGTCGGCGTGGCTGTACCCCTGGTCAAGCTCCAGGCTGGCAGCTTAGCGCTTGAACTGGGGGGTGAAGGTACGGCGTTGCTTGGTCATCGGACACCTCTCTATGGCGAGCATTCTCGCCTAAATGGGTGTCCGGTTTCATTAGACCACTACAGTTTCAATTGCGAGCCGTTAGGCATACCAGAGGTTGAGGCGCAGAAGCGGTATTGTTGCCCTATTTTTCTTGGAGCATGATTTTCTCACCTGTGACGTTTTCTGCGAGAAAATCAAGGAATGACCGAACGGCAGGCATCATGCCTCGCCGGGTAGGAAACACCGCTAGGACTTTTAGCGCAGGCGGCGACCATCCCTCAAGCACTGGCAAAAGCAAACCCTGACTTATCTCATCGCTGCACATGAAGTCTGGAAGCAGCGCCATGCCGATGCCTTCCAATGCGGCGGACTTGAGTACAAGCATGTCATCCGCAGTGCACACTGGCCGATGATGCAACTCAAATTTTTCACCATCAGGCCCCACTAGGCACCAACTTGTGCGTCCATCCAAAGCCGACATCGCCAACGTGGGCAATCGATGCAGCTCCTCTATCAACCCAGGCTTGCCGAGGCGATCCAGTAGTTTGGGGCTCGCGAGCAGCACAGAGTATGTTGCTCCCAAGTTCTTGACTACCAAGCTGCCACTGTCCTCGAGATTAGGACGTACGCGAAGAGCGACATCAACGCCTTCATGAACCAGATCAACCACCCGATTAGTCACTTGCAGTTCAATACGCACCTGTGGATGCATTGCGACGAATCGAGGCAATATTGGCCCAAGGATTGTCTGGGCAAGGGTAACAGGACAGGTGATTCGCACGGTACCCCGTGGTTCGCTCTGCGCATGTGCAATTGCCTCATCAGCGGCTTCAGCCTCCTCGCGTAACGCAACGCAATGGCGGTAATAGATCTCACCTGCCTCGGTGAGCGAAAGCTTACGCGTTGTCCGCTGCAGCAAGCGCACCCCCAATCGGGACTCAAGATCACTGATGCGCCGCGACAGCCTGGATTTAGGCACGCTTAAAGAACGGCTAGCAGCTGTGAATCCGCCCCGATCTACTACCTCTGCAAAAAAAATCATGTCATTCAGGTTCTGCATCGTTCCGCCAGTAGAACAATCAAACTCAATTTTACCAACTTATCAGGACTTTATGTCTACCGCATAATCTATTTTCGCGCGCAGGCAAATTCCTCGCCGCATCAGGAGATAATATGAAGCTGTTGCATATAGATTCGAGCCAGCTAGGCTCCTTCTCTGTTTCGCGAGCGCTCAGCCGCAAAACCACCATTTGGTGGGCAGCCAACCATCCTGGGACGCACATCGAATACCTGGATCTAGCTGAGGCTGCCCCTTCACACCTAGACAGTGACTCACTAGCATTTCGCCTCGGGGTCGATTCACCCGAACTCACGCCAGCTCAGAAACGGGAAAACGAGTTGACCGAAAGACTGGTGAGTCAATTCCTGGAAGCTGACGCTTTTGTGATCGGCGCACCTATGTATAACTTCACCATACCGACTCAGCTCAAAGCCTGGATTGATCGGATTGCGCAAGCCGGCCGCACGTTTCGCTACACGGCTGCAGGTTCCGAAGGGCTGGCAACCGGCAAGACCGTAATCGTAGTGTCCACCCGAGGCGGCATGTATGCCGGTCTGCCTCATGAAACGCTGGATCACCAAGAAAGCTATCTGCTGGCAGTATTCGGTTTCCTTGGCATAACAGATGTGCGCTTCGTACGTGCCGAAGGGCTGGCCATGGGCGACGAGGTGAAGGCGAAAGCAGTCGCCGTAGCCGAAGCTGACATTCAGGTTCAGACAGGGCCGAACGTAAAAAGCAAATAACCACTGCCCGCCTTATTTAGGCGATTGTGATTCTGATCATAAATATGACCACCGGCGAGCTTCAGAAAACCTGGAGCCGTTCTGGAACTGTGGTCTTTGTGGGCATTTACTGCGCAAACACGCCGAACTACACGGCGGTTACCAAAAACTATTTAACCGCTCAATCCGCGAAGGAATAATCGGTGCGTACAGTCAAAAGATCCCACCCTGCATACCGCGATGATATTGCCGACCTAATCACGCGTCGGCCTATTCCGGGGCCAGAGATCGATCAGATCGACCCTTTCCTCTTTCTCAACCATCATGGTCGGATGGTGTATAAACCTGGCAACAATGGTCTTCCCTTCGGCCCACACCCGCATCGGGGGTTCGAAACGGTCACGTTCATACTTGAGGGAAGCCTTGCACACCACGACACGGGTGGCCATGAAAGCGTTATAGAAGCTGGTGGTGTGCAATGGATGACGGCCGGCTCTGGCCTGATTCATTCCGAAATCTCTCCGCCATCCTTTAAGAGAACCGGCGGCGCGCTGGAGATCCTTCAGTTGTGGGTAAACCTTCCATCACACTTGAAGATGAGTCCTCCACGCTATTCTGGCGTCCAGAAAAAGCAGATCCCTCACCTATCCCTTGCAGGTGGGAAAGGAAGTCTCGAGCTCATTGCGGGCGAATTCTCGGGTGTCCACGGCCCAATCACTTCGCTAACCGGGGTGTTCATGTCCGTGGTGCGCCTGTCGGCCGGCGCCAAAGTAACCATCTCTGCGCCCTGTACCCGCAGCGTTTTTCTCTATGTTATAGGTGGCAGAGTCGCCGTTTCAGGTAAGACGGTTGGCCAATGGCACCTGGTGGAGATGAACAGCGACGGCGATGAAATCGAGATTGAAGCATCGGCTAGCACTGTCTTATTGTTCGGTCACGCCACTCCAATCAACGAATCGGTTGTAGCCCAGGGCCCATTCGTTATGAACAGTAAAGAAGAGATCCGACAGGCCTTCGCAGACTACAAAGCCGGCAAATTCAACGGGGCTAACAAGTTGCTTGAAATCGGTGACTAAACCTAACTTGATCAGCTGGTGAACGACACTGGGTTTATGGTTGAAACTAGCCGCAGGTTATCAGTTGCCAGGCTATAGGTACCATCGAGTCGTAGTGGAGCGTATCTATGCTTACGTTGAGCTATCGGGGTAAAAGCTAACCAATCCTAAAGGGTTGCTGTTGTATCATTGCGGCAATGAGCAAAAGCATCGTCTAACAGCTAACGAGATCTACATTGGCAGAGGCGTACGCGAATTCAAGCCGGCATCCAGGTCAAAGGACTGGGTGCGTATCGCCTACACGCAACGACAGCGACCGTTAAGGGAAGATCATCAGCACGCTGTAGCAGCATTTGAAGGGGCCTTACGATGGATACCATTCATTCTTCAGGCCCAGCGTCTGTTAGGGATACGGACTATTTACCCATGATTGTGACGGCAGACCTTTCAGCCTTCCAGCCTTCCAGAGGCTATCTGAAGAAAAGCTGTCACGTTTCCCCAGTTTAATGCGAATGGACGTTAACGTTGGTCATAAATCATGGGGTGACGGATCGTTCACTGCGCTTGATATAAACGTAGCCGAGGAATTGCTACGCAAGGTTTGTCGCTCTAGATCGGATTGGAAGGTTCGTTCCCCCTACAATTACGATTGATTGAGGATTTTGCATAATCATCTTGAAAATTGAAATAGATCACATAACCCCTTGGGGTTAAGGTCTAGGTCGCTGCGAACAAAAACAAGATTGACTAGAGGTTTGCATGAAGCTGCAAGAACGCACCCAAATGATCTCAAAGCCTAATAAATCTGTACGCTCAGCGTCGTCCGTTGAGCGGCACAGGGCGTTGGCAAAACTTTATTACCGCCACACGTAGGCGTTGCTCCAACACGGCTTATCGTGGAAGGGCAGAACCGATACTGTCCTACCTAATTGCTTGATGACACAAGCATCGCTTGCGATGAGCTATGCCTGCTACCTGCTAAACGAGGACTTGGACGATGGAACTCAGTTTTGCTGCAGAAAAACCCAAGATCGCAGTCCAGATCGCCGGGATGTTTGCACCTATGGCTCCCGCCAATGCGATAATCGGCGTCAACGTGCGCTCAGATAACTGGGTGTACTACGCAAGCCGGATACGCCCGCATTACGAGCGGATGAACCGACTCATCGGCCAGATCGGGGGATTGCTGATTCTGGGCCAGGCAAAAGGTTGCTTCGATACCTACTTCGAAATGTCGCGTACACCGAAGGAACAGACAGCGTCCTGCTTGGATGATCTTAATTCTGTGATTGCGCCCACCGGTGCCATTCCCCATCTCACTCACATGCAGACCGCAGCACGGCAACTGAACCAGATCGCCCTGGATTTACATGGGGCGGTAAATGATCCCTGCGAGCTCACTGCGAAGCTGGCGCAATGGCTGGCCGCGCTGAAATCGGTAAGCGCCATGCTCCATTGCGCTGCAGACCCAGTGGTATCCCTGCAGCCGGTGGCATTCGAAGACGCCTGCGCGTGCTGTGTGATCAAGACAACACCCTAGCCAAACCTTTCCAAACCCTGTGCCTTCGCCAAAAACAATAAGGAGCACACCATGTCCCAAAATACCTACTCCATCTGGGTGGCTGAATACGCCTATGTCACTAACTATCCCATTGGCGGCGTTCTCTCGGGCGCTCATAACGAAGGGGTTTGCAAGCTTCCCTACTGCTATGTGGTGATCAAAGGTGGCGGCCATACGATGATGGTGGACGTTGGTTACAACCATTCCGCTTACGGTGGGGTGCTAGGTGATCGTTTCGGTGTCGAACACTGGCACTCGCCGAAGCAAGTGCTCGAAGAGCTTGGAATCACGCCTGAAGAGGTGGATACCGTCTTCATTACACACTCCCACTTCGATCACTTGGGCAACACCGATGCCTTCCCGAATGCCACTTTCTACATCCAGGAGCGCGAACTGTCCAAGTGGATTTGGGCAATGGCACAGCCAGAGCATATGCAGTGGATGATGACCGGTACGGATCCCTCGGACATCCTGAGAGCTGTAGAATTGACCAAACAGGGTCGTCTGCGTTGCATCGATGGCCCTCAGGAAGACGTCCTTCCGGGTGTCGATCTTCACGTTGCCTTCGACAGTCATACCTACGGCTGTATGTGGGTGCACGTACGTAACGATTTAGCCCGGCAGTCCCAGAATGGCTGGGTGCTGGCGGGTGATTTAGTCTACGTATACGATAATCTCGTAGCCGAACCACAGGTCAGCGACGGGCAGATTGAGGGCAAACTGAGTCTTAAACCCGTGGGCTTCGCCATGGGTAGCAATACCAACCTCATCACCGCTTCGGACGACATGCTCAAAGCAGTGGACTACCAAGTCAAACGGGTGATACCGATCCACGAGGAGCGCCTTAAAGATGTATTCCCTTCGCGAATTTCAAAGATCGGTCTGCGTGTTAGTGAGCTTTGTCTCGCCGACGACCAAGCTTCTGCTGTCCTGTAAGCTTAGGTATTTGAGGAAAAAGCGCTGTTCATGAGATGTACAGCGCTTCACCTAAATGGGTTTCAGTGGACATGCGTCGATGTCCGCGACGATCGGATTAGAACGAGTAGCGACGCATCTCACTGTCGACCACCAGTACCGTGCCAATGATTTTGCGGACGCGAGGGCAGGCCAGGAACGTCACAGCGTTGCTTACGTCTTTGGGTTGCTAAAGTCACGCATTGGTACCTCGCGCTCCAGGAACTTCTGACGCTCTTCACCGGTGCGGGCGAGAATCTCGGGTAACAGCTTTTGAGTGACTTGGCGAAGATGGTCAAAGTTAAGCGTCATGCCTTCAATCCAACGTTCTTCTCATGTGCCGATGCCCATCGGGCTGCTGCTGCCGCCGGCGTTGTTGATCAAATGCCGATGTGGCCCATCGCGGCCAATGCAGCAGTAACATTTCTTTCCGCGCCGTTAGTAGCGACAAAGACCTTGGCAAAAGTGACTGGAGCGAGACCGCCAGATACTTTGATTTTTAATAACGACCTAGCTAAAAGTTCTTCATTGCGCTCGCTCGCGATGACCTTAATTCCTTCAGCTGCGAGTGACTTCACCATTGCTTGGCCATTGCCTTGACTTGTACCGGTGCCTGGTACGGTTTTTACAGCAATTTGCAGATCTGTGTTCAATTCTCATGAGAGAAAAAGGGTGTGGGGCTTTTTATGTTGTCACGTTCTTTGATTACATTTTGAGTTTTTAGAGATGTTGGATAAATAGCCGTATCCGAAACACATTAGGAATGCTGGCGTACCGATACTCTTGAATTTTTACAGGTATTTACAATGGCGCAGGTAAATCCACTCGCGACGAAGTGAGAAATCCATACGCCCAGCCTTGAAATTCCTGTGTCACCAATAGGGGGTTAGCGGTGCGATCGCGGCGGCCGCCCCCCATTGATAGACAAAATCGAATAATCAAAATTATTATTCAATTAGTACGATTCTCCGGATTCTCTTACGATCATCTCAGCTCGCCGGTGCAGGTTCATGCACTTGGCGATGAACACCAGCTGAGGAATCTCAAATTGGGCCAAACAAATAACAATCAGCCTATGGCAGGTGTCCGTGTACTGGACATTGCTACATTCGTTGCCGCTCCATTCTGCGGAACCATCCTTGCAGATTTTGGTGCCGAGGTAATCAAGATCGAGCAGCCCGCAGGGGGCGATACCCTACGTAAATTCGGAACACCCACCGAGTGCGGTGACAGCATGGTCTGGCTAAGTGAGGCCCGTAACAAGCAGTCCGTGACGCTTGATCTGCGCTCTGAGCAGGGCGCTGATCTCTTCAGGCAGCTTGTCGCGAAATCGGACGTGGTGCTTGAAAACTTTCGACCGGGTACTTTAGAAAAATGGGGCCTGAGCTTCGAGTCCCTTCGTGAGATCAACCCCAAGTTAGTGATGCTCCGAGTCAGCGCCTACGGTCAGACCGGCCCTAAACGCGGCGAGCCAGGCTTCGCACGCATCGCTCACGCTTTTGGTGGGCTCGCATTCCTAGCGGGAGAGAAGGACGGCCCGCCCGTGGTGCCTGGTTCGACTTCTCTTGCCGATTATATTTCTGGCATGTGGGGTGCTATCGGTGTGCTGCTCGCACTGCGCTCCGTTCAGACCGGTGGGATTGGTCAGTACGTCGATATAGGCTTGTATGAATCGGTCTTTCGCTTGCTCGACGAGATCGCGCCCGTCTATGCGAAATTTGGCTACGTGCGTGAGCGCATGGGTGCGGACACCATCAACGTGGTTCCCCACAGCCATTACCAAACAAGAGACGGCCAGTGGATCGCGCTGGCCTGCAGCAACGACCGCATGTTCCAACGACTGGCCCAGACGATGGATAGGCCAGAGCTTGCCGAGGAATATCCTACTAGCCCAGACCGCGTGAAAGAGCGCGCCAAGATCAATGCCCTAGTGGCGCTTTGGGTATCGGGCTTTACGCAGCAAGAACTGCTTGATGTCTGCAAAGAAGGGCAGGTGCCCGCCGGCCCGCTGAATTCCATCGCCGATATTTTCGAAGATCCTCAGTTCGCCGAGCGGGAGAACCTCATCACGGTTCAAGACCCACGTATCGGTAAGTTGGTTCTGCCTAATGCCATGCCACGGCTTTCCGAAACGCCGGCGGCCTTCGTTTCTACCGGCCCAGCGCTAGGGGCAAGCACCGAGGACGTCCTAAGCCGCTTGCTTGGCGTATCCCCCGAAACCCTTCAGGCCCTTAAAGCAAGCAAAGTGATTTGAACAAGGAATCGACAATGTCTAATTATAAAATGTACATCGGTGGCGAGTGGGTTGAGGCTGCTGATGGTGAGACTTTTGAAACCAAAAATCCCTACACCGGCGAAACCTGGGCGACACTGCCTCGTGGTCGTGCTGCTGACGCTGAGAAAGCAGTAGCTGCCGCAAAAGCAGCGTTCAATTCGCCTGAATGGTCGAAAATGAAGGCCAGTGTCCGGGGCCAATTGCTGCGCCGCCTGGGTGATTTGATTGCCGAAAACGTCGAGCATCTGGCTGCGACAGAAGTCGCCGACAATGGCAAACTCCTCGCTGAAATGCGTGGTCAAGTCCGTTACCTTCCCCAGTATTTCTATTACTTCGGCGGCTTGGCCGACAAGATCGAAGGCGGCGTTCTGCCTATCGATAAGCCAGACACCTTCACCT
The DNA here is from genome assembly GCF_014842725.1 of Pseudomonas sp. CFBP 13602. Lineage (NCBI taxonomy): Bacteria > Pseudomonadati > Pseudomonadota > Gammaproteobacteria > Pseudomonadales > Pseudomonadaceae > Pseudomonas > Pseudomonas sp. CFBP 13602. The sequence continues at coordinate 137,338 of NZ_JACYVT010000009.1, forward strand.
TCACGCGCTATGAGCCGCTGGGCGTGTGCGTAGCGATCACGGCGTGGAACTCGCCGCTGCTCCTCGCTGTTAACAAGCTCGCGCCAGGTCTCGCCGCTGGTAATACCTTCGTCCTGAAGCCTTCGGAGTTCACCTCAGCATCGGCGCTGGAACTGGCCAAGCTCATTGAGAAAGCCGGTTTCCCGAGCGGCGTGGTCAACGTTGTCACCGGGTTCGGCCTTGAAGTCGGCGAGCCACTGGTCACCCATCCAGACGTGGCCAAAATTGCGTTCACCGGCAGTGAATACGGCGGTCAGAAGATCTATGAGTCGGCTGCCAAGCACTTCAAGAAGGTCACCCTTGAGCTGGGGGGCAAGTCACCAAACATCGTGTTCGACGATGCCAACCTGGATAACGCCGTGAAGGGTGTAGTGGGCGGAATCATGGCTGCCACTGGACAGACCTGCGTTGCGGGCTCGCGCTTGCTCGTACAGGAGTCCATCCACGACGAGTTCGTTGACAAACTTCTGGCGTTTGCTGCCACGGCCAAGATGGGGGATCCGATGCTGCCGACCACTCAGGTGGGCCCGGTTACCACTCCCGCTCAATATCAGAAGATTCTGGATTACATCGGTATTGCCAAGGAAGAGGGTGCGGTATGCCGTCTGGGTGGCAACCCTTCGACTAAGCCTGAATGCGGCAATGGCTTGTTCGTTGAGCCCACTATCTTTACCGGCGTAAACAACCAAATGCGCATCGCTCGCGAAGAAGTCTTCGGCCCAGTCCTGAGCATCATTCCGTTCAAAGATGAAGAAGACGCTATCGCGATTGCCAACGACACGCCTTATGGCCTGGCAGCTGGTGTGTGGACGCAGAGCACTCGTCGCTCGCTGCTGATGTCCGAGCGCCTCCAAGCTGGCATGGTCTGGATCAACATGTATCGCGCAGTGAGCTACATGGCGCCGTTCGGTGGCTTCAAACGTTCTGGTGTGGGTCATGAAAACGGCCAGGACGCTATCTACTCCTATCTGCAGACCAAGACCGTGTGGATCAGCACAGCGCTGGAAACCCCAGATCCATTCGTCCTCGGCTGATTCACGAAAGCGCCGATTGCAGAGAAGGATAAAAATAATGACCACGCAATTTCCAATGCCTGGCCGCTTCCTCGAAGACTTCAAGGTCGGTGATACCTATCGTCACTGGCCTGGCCGCACCATCACTGAGACGGACAACATCCAGTTCAGCCTGATGACGATGAACCGGCACCCGATGCACTGCGACAGTAACTTCGCGGCCAAAAGCGAATTCGGCCGCTCCCTGATCAACAGCGGGCTGACGGTTGCGATCGTCCTGGGCCTGACCGTGGACGATGTCAGCCTCAATGCCATCGCCAATCTGGGGTGGAAGGACATCAAGCTGAGCGCGCCGGTCTTCCCTGGCGATACCCTGTATGCCCGTTCCGAGGTCACCGAGGTTCGCGAAAGTGCCAAGCGTCCAGGGCAGGGCATCGTGACGACACGTACCGAAGCATTCAATCAGGATGGCACCGTCTGCATAAGCTTCATTCGCGCCTGCCTGGTACCTACCCGGCAGAACGCTACCGAGCTGCGTGCACGTGGAGCGGAAGGATCATGAATTACGATCTGCTCAAAAGTGTTCGAGTCATCGAGAGCTCGGCATTCATCGCGGCTCCGCTGTGTGGGATGACCCTCGCACAGCTGGGTGCAGAGGTGATTCGGGTAGACCTGATCGGGGGCGGGATCGACTATCAACGTCTGCCCATGATGCCCGAAGGTCGCAGCATCTACTGGACAAGCCTCAACAAGGCCAAGAAGTCGGTTGCGATCGACATCAAACGGCCGGAAGGGCGTGAGCTGTTGCAGCAATTGGTCGGAGCGCCGGGCGAAGCCGGTGGCATCCTGCTCACCAATATCGGCACCCCATGGCTGAGCCACAAGCTGCTGTCTGAGCTACGGCCTGACCTGATCTCCTGCACTATTGAAGGTAACTTCGATGGGAGCACCGCGGTTGACTACACCGTCAATTGCGCAACGGGTTACCCGATGCTCACAGGGAATGGATCAGCTGATCGTCCGGTGAACCACACGCTGCCTGCGTGGGACGTCATCTGCGCCAATCAGGCGGCTACCGCCATTGTAGCTGCCGTGGCGCGCCGTCAGCAGACCGGAGAGGGCGCTGAGATACGGCTGGCGCTTTCTGACAGCGCCTTCTCGACGCTTTCTCATCTTGGTTTGCTGACAGAGTCCGAGCTGATCGAACAGCCGCGCGAGTCGCTGGGCAACTACCTCTACGGGGCGTTTGGTCACGACTTTGCGACCAATGATGGCCGACGCGTGATGATCGTTGCCATCTCGTCCCGGCAATGGCGTGCCCTGGTGAAAGCCTGTGACCTTGAGGGGGTAATTGAATCTCTGCAGTCCGCTCTGGGCGTCAACTTCGACAATGAGTCCGATCGATTCAAAGGCCGCGAGCTCCTGGGGGCGTTGGTCAAGCAGTGGTGCTCGAAGCGCTCACTCGCGCAGATCGAAGCGCACTTGACCCAACACGGAGTGGCCTATGGGCCTTACCGCACCGTGCGGCAGTTGCTCCACGAGGACAACCGGGTCTCACTGGAAAACCCCGTATTCGAGCGCATCACGACCTCTGGTGTGGGGGAGCACTTGGCGGCCGGCACGCCTCTGAGAGTTGGGCAATCGCAGCGCCATGCCATCCAGCCCGCGCCAGAGCTTGGGCAGAACACCGATGAGGTGCTGGCTGATCTCCTCGGGCTCAGCCAGCAGGAGATCAGTGCCTTGAGAGACAAGGGCATTGTCGCGGGTGCTTCTGATTAATCATCTGCGATTGCGGAACGTGCGACTTACAAAAATAAAAGCGAGCGATCTGAATGAGTAGTCTACTGATTTGCCTGGCGTCCCTAGGCTTTCTGATGTTTGTTGCTTATCGAGGCTTCAGCGTCATCCTGTTTGCCCCGATTGCGGCCTTGGCTGCGGTACTGCTGACCGAACCCGCGATGGTCGCTCCGGCCTATAGCGGGCTGTTCATGGACAAGATGGTAGGGTTGTTGAAGCTGTACTTCCCGGTCTTCATGCTGGGCGCAGTTTTCGGCAAGCTTATTGAGGTCTCGGGCTTTGCTCGCTCGATCGTCACCGCCATTTCGAAGTGGTTCGGTAGTAGCTATTCGATCACCTGCATCGTTTGCGTTGGTGGCGTATTGACATATGGCGGCGTATCGCTGTTTGTGGTGGTATTCGCACTGTATCCATTCGCAGCCGAGCTCTTTCGCCGCAACGACATCCCGAAACGGCTGATCCCTGCGACGATTGCTCTGGGTGCTTTCACGTTCACCATGGACTCGCTCCCTGGCACGCCGCAGATACAGAACATCATACCTACGGCGTTCTTCGGCACCGATGCTTACGCGGCACCTTGGCTCGGTATCATCGGCGCAATCTTCGTCTCGGGCTGTGGCATTACCTACTTGGAAATGCGTCGTCGGAGCCTGATGGCTAAGGGCGAGGGCTACGGCTCCGGGCATACCAATGAGCCGGCTCAGCACACCGACGAGAATGTGATAAGCCCCTGGTTGGCCATACTGCCTTTGATCATCGTCGGTGTGGGCAACAAGCTCCTACTCGATCTGATACTTTCTCACTACGGTTCTGGCAACCAAGTAATGGTGACCTTCCGGCCCGATTTTGCCGCCGTGGCACAGGACGTCACCAAGATGGCGGCTGTCTGGGCGGTGGAAGGCGCACTTGCGCTGGGGATCCTGGCGACGTTGGTGCTGGGCTGGAGCCGAATTCGTGGCAAGTTCACAAACTCCACTCAGATCGCGGTTTCAGGTTCTCTCCTGGCAGGCGTAAACACAGCCTCAGAATATGGGTTCGGCGCGGTAATTGCTGCGCTGCCCGGGTTCAAAATGGTCGCCGATACGCTATCGCACATTGAAGACCCTCTGGTAAACCTCGCTGTCAGCGTGAACGTCCTTGCCGGGATTACCGGCTCTTCCTCGGGTGGTTTGAGTCTGACTTTGGGAGCACTTGGCGACCACTTCGTTGCGTTGGCCCACCAGTATTCGATACCCGCCGAAGTAATGCACAGGGTGGCCTCAATCGCCGCCGGTGGCATGGATACGCTGCCGCACAACGGCGCGATCATCACACTCATGGCTGTCACTGGCCTGACCCACCGCCAAGCCTACGGCGACATTTTCATATTAACGATTTTCAAAACCATGGCTGCCTTCGTGGTGATTGCAGTTTTCTACCTGACAGGCCTGGTTTGACTGGCCAACTCCCGACAAAAAAACAAAGGATAGGGGTGAACACATGAATGTTAAAAGCTATGACTACATCATCGTGGGCGCAGGCTCGGCTGGCTGTGTGCTCGCGAACCGACTCAGCGCTGACCCGTCTAAGCGGGTGCTGCTGCTTGAGGCTGGGCCTTCCGACGACTTGCTCTGGATCAAGATCCCAGCAGGGATGACTCGTCTTTTCTCCAACAGCAAGGTGAACTGGCGCTACCAAGGCGCAAAGGAGCCCGGGCTGAACAACCGTGTCCTGTACTGTCCTCGCGGTAAAACGCTCGGTGGGTCGAGCGCCATCAATGGTCTGGTCTACATGCGCGGCAACTCGCATGACTACGATTCTTGGCGCGATGAGGGTAACGAAGGGTGGGGCTGGTCAGATGTTCTGCCGTACTTCAAGAAAAGTGAGCGTCAACTGCGCGGCGGCGATGAATACCATGGTGCGACAGGGGAGCTGGCGATTTCAGATGTAGTCAATCCCCACGCCGCGTCTCTGTCGTTCATCAAGTCGGCTCAAGCGATCGGCATTCCGTTCAACAAGGACTTCAACGGTGCCCAGCAGTATGGCGTGGGTTACCCTCAGATGACTGTTGATAAAGGGGTTCGCCAGTCCGCTGCTACAGCGTTTCTGAAGCCTGTGCGTAGCCGACCGAACCTGGAGGTGCAGGTCAACGCCCATGCTGAAAAGATTCTGTTTGAAGGCAAACGCGCTGTCGGCGTCCGTTTCGCAATCGAGGGTCAGAGCGATAAGCATGAGGTCTTCGCTAAGGAAATCATCCTGAGTGGCGGCACCATCGCATCCCCGCAAATGCTTATGCTCTCGGGCGTAGGGCCTAAAGATCATCTGAAAGAGCATGGCATCGAGGTCGTTCACGACCTGCCAGGCGTAGGTGAGAATCTTCACGACCACGCGTATGTTCACTTCCTTAATCAGGTGACGCCAAAGTTTTCGATCAACCACGAAATCCAGGGCTGGCGCCTGATCCCTCATGTGCTGCACTACGTAGGTGCACGTAAGGGCTTGCTAACCTCGGCAGCGGCGCAGGTGGTCTGTTTCATCAAATCCGATGAGTCACTGATCTCACCCGACCTGCAGATCCAGTTCAGACCTTTCAGCATCATCGTAACCGAGGACGGCAAGATCGTGCCTGAGAAGATCCCGGTAGTGACCGCGTCTTGCAGCCAGATTCGCCCCAAATCTCGCGGGCGCATCCGCCTCAATTCGGCAAATCCCTACGACGACCCGAACATCCTCATGAACTACCTGACGCACGAGGATGATTGCAAGGCCTTGATCGCCGGCATCCGCTGGATGCGGAAAATCCACTCCGCCGAGCCGCTGTCCCAGCACATTGTTAAAGAGACCATGCCAGGTAGTAACGTCCAGACCGATGAGGAATTGCTCGGTTATCTTCGCAAATTCGGCCAGTCCATGTACCACCCTGTTGGCTCGTGCCGGATGGGTAACGACGAGACAGCCGTTGTGGACTCAAGGTTGCGCGTGAGGGGTATTGAGGGGTTGCGTGTGATCGACGCCTCGATCATGCCTAGTATCAGTTCAGGCAATACCAATGCTCCGGCCATCATGATCGCCGAGAAAGGCGCGGACATGGTGCTGGAAGATTTGCGTTCAACCAACAATGTCGCAAGCCAAGGTCTAACAGCTGAAGCTGCCGTCGCATAAGGAGGGCTCGTGGATCACTCACAGTGGATCGGTAAAACCCAAGACCGTGCAGAAGTCATTACCCGAGCGAATGCCGCCCGGATTGCTGCCACGCTCAATGAAAAGCCGCCAGTTGATGGAGATGCCTTACCTCTGCTGTGGCATTGGGCATACTTCCAGGATCTGGCTTCAACTGAGGCGCTGCGTACAGATGGGCATGCCAAGGCCGGCGACTTTCTTCCAGACGCGGGCGATAGGACGCGCATGTGGGCAGGTGGCCGCTTGACCTTCTTTAAACCGCTCGTGGTAGGCACGCCTGCCCAGCGTACATCAACTATCCAGGACGTGAAAGAAAAGCAAGGTCGAACGGGTTCGCTGCTCTTCGTGACAGTACGTCACGATTATCTTCAAGACGGTGAGGTGACACTGGTAGAGGAGCAGGACATTGTTTATCGCGCCGTCACCAAAGCGGTGGTGTCTGACGATGAACCACTGCCAGAAGCGGAATGGTCTGAGGAGATCGATGCGAGCCCAACCTTGCTGTTCCGGTATTCAGCGGTCACCTTCAATTCCCACAAAATCCACTACGACTGGCGGTACGTTACGGAGGTGGAAGGCTACCCGGGCCTTGTAGTGCACGGCCCCCTCGCGGCCACGCTCGTGATGCGCGCATTCTCCAAATTTGCTCCAGACTCAGTTGTCCGGTCATTTGCGTTCCGAGGCGTGAGGCCGCTGATAGCCGGAGACAAACTTATTGTTGGTGGACGTATGAATCAATCGGGGCAGGCATCGGTCTGGGCTGGGAATCAGAGCGGGGTCGGACAAGTGGGCGAGATTGGGTTTGATTGATCACATCACGATTCAACAGCAGGGCTAATCATGAGTAACGCTTCGAACCAAGCTTGCGCACACGATGTTGTACGTTCTGCGCTTTTTGTACCCGGTGATCGTCCTGAGCGCTATTCCAAAGCGCTCGCGAGTGGCGCTGACCGGGTTATCATCGATTTTGAGGATGCTGTGGAGGAGGGGACGAAAGCTGTCGCCAGGCAACAGCTGGGCGATTTTTTGATCGCCAATCCTGAGGCGAGTGTGTGGGTACGTGTTAACTCACCAGGCCACGTACAACACGAGCAAGACCTCTCTTTTTGTCGTGCGCATGATGGCGTCGTTGCGATCATGCTCCCCAAGGCTGAGACCAAGGCTCAGATAGAGATCGCGGCTGCAACCGGAAAGCCCGTAGTCCCAATCATCGAAAGTGCCGTGGGGGCAGCGAATCTGAGTGATCTGTGCTCAGCGTTGGGTTTGGAAAGACTCTGCTTTGGAGCGATCGACATGGCCCTTGATCTAGGGCTCAAGGATGGCTCGGCAGGTGCCCTGACCGTGCTGGAGCATCTCAAAGCCAGCATTATCGTCCAATCCAGGGTTCATGTACTGGCCCCGGCCCTTGATGGAGTGTTTCCGGCGATCGACGATTCGCCAGGTTTGATGCACGCAGTTGAGACAGCAGTGCAAATGGGATTTGGCGGTGTACTGTGTATCCACCCCAAGCAGGTCATGGATATCCATTTGGCCCTTGCACCCGAAGTCCGCGAGATCAACTGGGCGAACCGTGTCTTGGCTGCCGCTGAAACGCAGCGCGGGGCATTCAAGCTCGACGGCCAGATGATTGATGCGCCAGTACTCGCTCGAGCAAGACGCATCTTCAACAGTGTGAGTAATTGACCTTCCAATCAGCGCATAGCAAGCTCGCGATCAGCCGAGTGCGGTGCTGTGATCAGCAGCCGCACCAACTGAGCCAGACGTGAAGCTGAGGGAGATAACTTCCTGCCCTTAAGCGTGATGATAGCCAACTGGCGGGTGAGTTCCGGCTCAATGATCAGCATCTCGTGGGTGTCTAGACTCGGATGATCTGGCAGCACCACAGCGGGTAGAACTGCGGCGCCCAATCCTGCGTTAGCCATGGATATCAGAGTCTGGGCCTGGTTAAACTGGTAGCGCGTCTTCAACTCTAGACCGAGTTGTTTCGCAGTGTCATCTACGACCGCCCGCAGAATCGTTGCGAAGTTCAATAGCAATAAAGGCAGCTCCGCCAACTCGGTCATCGTGATCGTAGGCCCACCGGCAGCTCGTAGCTTTTTGGGCACTAGGGCATAGAGATTTTCCGTAAGGATGGTCTCGAAGTTGAAGTCCTGATTCTCACTTATAGGCCCGATCCCGAAATCGACCTCTCCCTTGCGAATACTGTCGTGCATGTCGCCTGAGGTTAGCTCGTGGACAAAAACTTCTATCCCAGGGAAATCGGTTTCGAACGCCGCAAGGATTTTAGCCAAGCGTGTGGACGCGACAGTGGTCGAGCAAGCCAGAAAGATCCGCCCTCGTTTCAAGTCAGCCGTTTCCTGGATACGACGTAGACCTAGCTCTACCTCATGCACCGCCCGTTTAGCGCTATCTAAGAGCTCAACGCCAGATTCGGTGAGGCTGACGTGTCGTGTTGTTCGGTGAAAGAGCTGAACACCGAGTTGGCTTTCTAGCTGCTTGATTTGGCTAGTCACAGCCGATTGAGATTTGTGCGTAATGTCGGCTGCCTGTCGAAAGCTTCCATGCTCTGCGACAAGCATGAATGCCTGCAGAAGCTTGAGATTGACGTTCGGCAGGGGCTGGGGATCAAGTGGGACGGCCATGAAGAACTCATTGTTAGATTAGATTGCACAATCACCATGATAATTGAATTGGTCGTTTTCGCCAGTGCGCAGTAACCTCAATTTCACTGAAAAAGGTAATGGCGCCATACAAAAATAAAAGGAGCCCTCGTGTATTCGAATCCCATTTTGCCAACGGATCCCGTTTTTAAAATTTGTGATTTGCGCAAGTCCTACGGGCCAACACACGCACTTAGCGGTGTCAGCTTTGATATTTACCCGGGGGAAGTTCACGCCTTACTCGGTGAGAATGGTGCAGGCAAATCGACCCTCGTCAAAATCCTCACGGGCGTTGTAACCCCGAACAGCGGCAGCATGAGTTTTGGCGACGCGCAGTACGCGCCCAAGACCATCATGGAAGCGCGCAGGGGCGGGGTGACTACAGCATTCCAAGAGCTTAGCCTGCTGCCTAATCTTACGGTCGCAGACAATTTGGCACTTCCGGTATTGGCGAAGAGCTGGCAAGGTCTGAACTCCACATTCCTCAATCACAAAGCGGCGCGCCTGACGCTGTCCACCTTCGGGCTCAACCATATCAAGCCCGCATCACTTGTGAGCGAGCTCTCCCTCGCGGATAAGCAACGACTCGAAATTGTTCGAGCGCTAAGCCATCATCCGGCGCTACTGATCTTGGACGAGCCCACGGCAGCGCTGCCTTCAACCGATTGGTTGTTCGATCTGATTCGCAGACAGACCGCCAAAGGCACTGCGGTTCTGTACATCTCCCACCGACTTAATGAAATCCGTGAGCTCTGCAGCCGCGCGACTGTATTACGCAGTGGGCGCAGCACCGGCACCGCCGATCTGGCGGACACCAATGACGCCAAAATCTTTGAAATGATGGTTGGTCAACGCATGGCGGCCATAACGGTACGGCCGACGCCAACTGGCAATCGTACGACCCAGCAGCCTCGTCTGCGTGTTGAAGGGCTTACCGCCGGCAAGGTTAAGGATCTCAGCTTCAAGCTCTACCCGGGCGAGATCGTGGGTTTGGCAGGGTTGGACGGCCAGGGGCAGTGTGATCTTTTTCATGCGATCTACGGCTTGATCCCCAAGCATGTCAAGGCGATTGAGGTGGAAGGGAAGAGCGTATCAATTGATTCACCGTCTGCTGCACTGAACGCAGGTATTCAGGTCGCTTTATTACCGGAAGAACGCAAGACTCAAGGGATCTTCGCAGATTTAGCCGTTCGCTCGAACATGGCAGTGTCCGCATTGAATCGCATAGGCCTGATGGGCTTCACCTCTCGCAATGCGGAGCGTCACCTGGCCCACGGAATCGCCAGCCAAGTCGATCTCCAAGACCGCTACCTGGATTTCCAAATCAAGGAACTCTCAGGGGGCAATCAGCAGAAAGCCCTCCTGGGCAGGGTACTGCTCACGGGCGCAAAAACACTCCTGCTCTTTGATCCTACTCGCGGTGTGGACGTAGGTACCAAACAGGCCTTGTATCTGGCAATCGAAGATTTCGTACGGCAAGGCGGAAGCGTCTTGTTGTACTCGTCCGAACTCGCCGAGCTGGTACGTCTAAGTCATCGATGCCTGGTGATCTACGAGGGCAGAATCGCCGCACAGCTTGAGGGTAAGGCAATCGAAGAGACCGCACTCGTGGCAGCAGCGACGGGTAACCAGCGCCAGTTGGAAGGAGCTGTCGCATGAAAAATGTGATTTCGACACTGGCTCCCATTATCAAGAGCGGCGCAGGGATGGCGGCGATATTGTATGTCGCGCTCTACATAGCCTATGCCGCTGTAGAAAAAAGTGCACTGAGTACCTACGCCTTCAATGATTTGCTCAACAACACAGCTCCACTTGCCATCGCTGCGGCCGGCGGCACTTTGATCATTTTGATCCGGGGGTTCGATCTATCTGTTGCTGGCGTGATCTCGCTGGTGAACGTCGTATTGGCGACTTATCCGCTGGAAGGCCCTGGCGGCGCTGTCGCCAGCCTGGGCATCTCACTGGCGATTGGCTGCGCAATCGGACTCCTGAACGGCATTCTCGTTGCTTACGGTGGCTTTCAAGCCGTGGCCGTGACGTTGGCAACGATGATCTTGACGTTGGGCCTCTCGCTGGTCGTACTCGATGCACCCGGTGGCCATGTCGCCGATTGGTTGAGCGAAAACCTCACGGACACCATCGCGGGTGTCCCTTCCTCGGGTATCGTGCTGGCGATTGTGGTCGCCTTCTGGCTGTTCATTCGCCGCACGGACTTTGGGATCGCGCTCTATGCGGTGGGCCAGGATGATCACGCTGCAGCGCTCTCTGGCATAAAAGTTCAGCGAACGCTTTGCCTGGCGTTCGTGATAGCTGGCGGATTGTATGCCTTGGCCGGCTACATGCTTTCGGCTCAAACCGCTACGGGCAATCCCACCTCAGGTAACTCACTTCTTCTGCTGACCTTCGCTGCGATTGCGCTGGGGGGTACCTCTTTCCGTGGTGGCTTAGGCGGCCTTACCGGAAGCATCATCGGCGCTGCCAGTCTGATGCTCCTGCAAAAGCTTTTGTTCTCCGTGGGTGCCCAATCCTTCTACATCGGATTGTTACAAGGTCTGGTGATGATCCTGGCAGTTGGCCTGATGAATGCCGCCGATCGAATCCGTATGAGGAGAGCCTGAGATGAACAGCAGAAGAGTTGAATCGACTGAATCTGTGCAGGTGTCTGGTATGAATCAGGGGCTACTGGATACCAGGACATCCGCGCGAATATCCCGCGAGGCTCTCAACATCGGCGCTGTCTTTGTGCTCTGCATCATTGCCTTATTCGTGGCTCGCTGGGTAAACCCGAATGCCAGTGCTTCCCAGCAGCTTGAGACGGTATTGATCCTAGGCGCATTTCTTATCGTAGTCGCGTTCGGTCAAGGGCTGGTGGTGCTGATAGGGGGATTGGATCTGTCTATCCCATCGGTGATCACCCTTGGCGGCATCCTAACGACGGCATGGGTAGGCGCTGAGGGCGAAGAGTGGAAACTGCTTGTTGCGCTGGGCATTTGTGCCGCTGTAGGGGCTTTGAATGGCTTAGGAGTCGCGGTGTTCAGGGTGCCCGCGTTCATCATGACGCTGGCTATGGGCATTATCGTCTTCAGCCTCAGTATGGGCGCTACAGGAGGCGCACCTAGCGGCACGGCACCTGACTCTCTGACCTGGCTGATGACTGCCCGCACCTTCGGCGTCCCGGTCGTGATCATTTTCACACTTTTCGGTACGGCGATCGCTTACGTCCTCCAGGCACGCACCCGCTTCGGGACACGGCTCTACGCATTGGGCTCAAACCCGATCGCTGCGCGTTTCGCTGGTTTGCACACCGTGCGTTTAACGATTATGACGTATGCGTTGTGCGCCCTGCTGGCGGGTATTACCGGAATGCTCCTAGTTGGCTACTCCAACGGCGCGACGCTTCGCATGGGGGAGCCATTCTTACTGCCGTCAGTAGCTGCGGTGGTGATTGGCGGCTCAGCGATCAGCGGAGGGAGAGGCAGTTTCCTCGGCACCCTCGCCGGTGCCCTGCTACTAACTGTACTCGACATGATCATATCAAGTCTGGGCTTTTCTCAGGGATGGAGAACGATCATCTCAGGGACAATCATCCTGTTCGCGATTCTGCTTCAGCACGAGGGGGCTATGGACTACTTGCGCTCGATGCAACGCCGCAAGCCTAAAAAGGTTGCCTAAACCCAAACCGTTCATAGCAAACCAACAACTATAAAAGGGGCATGACATGACAAAAACAATGACGTCGCCGTCCTCCGGTTTCTTCAAGCGCACGCTTGCGACACTGGCGTGCACGACAGCCACCCTCGGTGCGTTCGGCACATGCGGCGCTCAAGCGGCTGAGACTAAGATTAAAGATCACTATCTCATTTATCTGAGCGTCAGCTACAGCGGCAACGCATGGCAGTCTGAAGCCGCGAACGTCGTGAAGGCGCTGGCGAAAACGCCACCGTATGACAAGTTGGTCGAGCTGCGGGAAGTAATTTCGGGAACCGACGTCCAGGCCCAAATATCGGCCTATGAGAGCATGATCGCTGCAGGCGCGGATGGCGTCATCAGTTTCCCGATCTCGCCTACAGCCTTGAATCGAACGATCAAACGGGGTTGCGGGCAAGGCACGCTGTTCTACATGTACGACGCTACTGTCACTGAACCTTGCGCCTATAACGTGAGCTACATCACGGCAGGCTTCGGAGAGAACACGGCTCAGGCACTGGTGAATGAGCTGAATGGCAAGGGCAAGATTTTCTTGAGCCGTGGCATGTCTGGCAACTCGGTCGACAAGCGCCACTATGACGGAGCAATGAGCGTTTTCAAGCGCTATCCGAACATCAAGATCGTCGCCGAGTACTACAGCTTCTGGGATGACCGTACTACCCAGCAGGAAACCGCAAAAGCACTGGCCGCGCACCCTGACGTCGATGGCATCTGGGCCCAGGCCGGCGAAAACGGTGCGCTCAAAGCTCTGCTCGCCGCCAATCACAAACTTATACCGATCACGGGCGAGAACTCTAATGGCTTTCGCTTGGGTCTCGCTAATCCTGAGTATCAAGCGAAGGGACTGCGAGGGGTCTCCTCTGGATCGCCGCCTGCATCCGCAGGTCTGGCGTTCAAGCTGATGATGGAGCAGCTGCTGGGTAAGCGCGAGGTGAAGGAACACAATGTGGAGTATGCGTTGCCCTGGGTACCTGCTGACAAGGTGAAAGTATGTGAAGGCGGCGTGGTTACATCCGCCTGCAACACTCTTCCGGCAGGGACGGTTCCAGAGTCCTTTGTGACCGAAATTTTCAATCCTGTATTGCTTCCAGAAATCTCGCTGCAGTCAGCCACCGAAGGCAAGGCCACCCCGGGGGCTACGATTCAGCCTCTTCCACAAGACGCCACCCAGGCGGCTAGTAACGAGCCTGGTGTGAATTGTGCCAAATGCGAGCGCGCGCCTGATCTGTACAAACTCACTAAGATTCAGGCGCTCAGCGCGCAATAAGAAGGTCAGCCGGGATTGATGCTGATCGATGTGCAGGGCTTACGCACTCAGTGCTTAGCGATCCCGGTTTCACACAAACGTCATGGCGCCATGCACAAAACAAGATGAGCCCCGCTGTGCATTGTGACCTCAAACCTCACGTAGCCCCGAGGTTTCGTACTGTAGGAAAAGATACTAGTGATTACTGGTGCAGGCGGTGGTATCGGCGATGGCATCGCGCTCACTGGTACCAAAGCAGGCGCGCATTTGCTTCTCGTCGGTCGTGACCGTGACCTACTAGATCCGGTAGACACCTATACTCGCTCGGAAGTAGGTAAAGACACTTTAGTGGTTTTCTATCTCATCAACAGCACTGCTACCAGCGCTCGCATCCAAGGATGCTTCCTGCCCTCGATATCTAGTGGTTCACTAACCCCGGACATCATTTTAGGCGAAAATGATCGCAACACAGCGGTGTTCATGAGCAGACAACGACGTACATTTGCCCCCGAATTCAAACGTGAAGCCGTCAGCTTGATGCTCGACCAGGGCTACAACCAGATTGAGGCAGGCCTGTGGATCAATCAGCTTTAACAGGAACGAGTCGGCGTCACACCGACCAGCACAGCTGCTAACACCCGGGCAGCAATAAATTCAGGAACTGGAAGTCCGAATCAACCGCCTGGAACGAGAGAAGCCTATTTCAAAAACGGCTACCGCGCTCTTAGTAGCCGAGGAGCACGGGGGCCTGCCTTAGTCGATCAACATTGCTCGGAGGAGCAGGTTGATTTGTTATGCTCGGTCGTTGAAGTCAGCCGATCCTGCTGCTACGCGCACCACCTCAGACGTCGAACTCCGGACGCTGACGGGTGCTTTTCAGCGGCCGGATGAACGAGCTGTTTACCTAAAACCGAAGCGCTTCAGGTACTCGCAGCATCATGCTGATGATTAAAGAGGACAGCATGCAGATTAGGCGATTCAAGGCACGTAGGTTGATACGCGAGATGAGCCTGATCAGCAAGCAACCTGGCTCCCATGCCTACAATAAAGCCACCATTGAGCGATCTGATACCCCGAACGTGCTAGATCGAGAGTTCAGCGCGGCATTCCCTGACAAGGTCTGGTGCGATAATAATCACTTGCATATGGGCCGAAGGTCGATGGCATTATATGGCAGCGGTCATCGATCTCTATGCGCGCCCGGTGTAGGCTGGGCGTTCTCAGCCAAGCCTTACGCTGACCCAGTGATTGAAATACTGCATATGGCCTATCAGCAGCGCGGCCGGCTTCGAAATGTGCTATTTCACAGCGGTCAGGGCAGCCAATACGGCACAGGAGTTTTCGCCAGAGACTATGGCGATACAGCTTCACACGGAGCATGAGTCGACGCGGCAACTGCCATGACAATGCCCTGATAGAGCGAATGTTTCGTAGCCTGAAAACTGAATAGATAACAACGGTGGGCTACATAACCGCCGCGTTGGCTAGGCAAGATGTCGGTCGCCATCCTGATGGAACGGTATAACTGGCGGCGACCGCATCGGTTCAACCAAGGCTTCGCGCCTGCCCATGCCGATGAAAAAATTAACTCAGTGTCAATGATCAGTTGGCCACTACAGTTTGACAGCCCTAATCGTGCGTTTAAGAGTAGGCTTGTAACTGGGCACGAACGGATTTGGTAGAAGAGTTCGATAAAACTTGTTTCAAAAGGGCTTGGCCATAGGCAATTTCTCTATCGTTCACTAAGTGTGCCATCCCCGGATAGACATGCAATTTCACAGCTGCCCCCATTAACTTGAAGGCAGAACGTGTTTGCTCCGTTCTTTCGACTGGAACCCATTCATCGATATCACTATTACCAAGGAAGATCGGAGTGCCTGCGAAGTTTCCTTGGACTGGAAAATCGATACTTTCCGGACCGATCAGACCACCAGTGTAAGCCACCAATCCCCCCCAACGCTCCGCGTTCCGGTAAAGATATTCGCAAGCAAGGCAGGCGCCTTGCGAGAAACCCACAAAGATGATTCTAGAGCGCTCGACACCCTCGTTCAGCAGCGACTCAATTAACACGTCGATTCTTTCTAAGGCATGATCCAGCCGGGGTTGATTTCGTTCCAAAGGCTCCATGAATCTGCCAGGGTACCAACTGTTACCTTCAGCGTTAATTGCCACATAAGTCATATCGGGTAACGCTAGACGGTCAGCGATCACGAACATGTCAGCAGAGCTCTGGCTGCGACCATGAATCAAGATGGTCACCGCCGCAGCGACGTTAGGAGCTGGCCCCCTGACAAGAGGAGGCTGAAGTAGGTGCAGATTCTGGGTCATCCCGGTTACCTCAATATTTCAGTGGTTCGAGATAAGCGGCGATCTCGGCGGCGCGAGATTGCATTTGTGGGGGAATTTTAATTGACTTGCCCAGATCCTCGTACGCTTCATCAATCATAAATCCCTCGGGCTTGGAAACGGTTGCCTCAAACAAAGCCCCTCCTGGCGTACGTACGTAGACTGAATCGAAATACCCGCGATCCTTACGATCGGAAACGTCTGTATATCCCATGCTCTCAAGGTGCAGTTTGACGTCGCGCTGAGCTTCCAGCGAAGCAACTTCAAACGCGCAGTGGTGCACCGCACCCTCGCCGTAAGTCCAAGAACCCTGGAGCAGATCCGGCTCGTGCTCAAAGTCGATGATTGTTCCAGAACCACCGCTCCCCACCTCATAGCGCGTAAAGGCACCATCGGCATTACTCAGGCTGCCACTCCAGCCATATTGCATGAACTCTGCGGAGTTCTCGATATCGCGCACTGATACGGTAACTCCGTGAGTGCCGCGAATGCCGAATTCTGATGGAATCGCACCATTTGAATATGGCTTG
Source organism: Pseudomonas sp. CFBP 13602 (assembly GCF_014842725.1). Taxonomy (NCBI): domain Bacteria; kingdom Pseudomonadati; phylum Pseudomonadota; class Gammaproteobacteria; order Pseudomonadales; family Pseudomonadaceae; genus Pseudomonas; species Pseudomonas sp. CFBP 13602. Next base: position 153,836 of record NZ_JACYVT010000009.1, read on the forward strand.
CGATCGTCGTCTGCAATACCCACCAGTTCATAAGTTATGCCGCAAGGATGAGCAAACTTTATCAGCGCTTCACCGAAGCGTTCTAGATAAATGGGGTTAAACCCGAATGACTTGAGGTGCAGAGTCCAGAATTTTAGGGATGATACCGGAACAGATAACGCTAAAGTCTTGACCTGACCAGCGCCGCGTCTTGCCATACGACCTGCTTGGCGAAACGGAAAGCATGTTATCAAGGTGCTCTCATCCCCTAAATCATTTCCATAATAAAGATGATAAATGGGTTCGTGTCCATCATAAAGACCCGTTTTCTTGACACTTTTAAGGCCTAGCACTTTAGTGTGGAAGTCATAATCTTCTTGAGCGCTGCCGACACTCAAGGTTATATGGTGATGGCGCAGGATTTGCGAATTCAGGCTCATGGGTATACCTTTTTATATAGTTTGTATGGTTTATACATGTGCAATATATGTTGCTGCTCAGTTTGAGGGCCGAACTCCCTTGAACGCATTATTAAGCAAGTGGCGAATCGCATCCTGCTCGATCGGCCGTGGGTTCCAGTAGGGCGAGGAGCAGGCAAGTTCGACTGCGCGCGGCAGATCTGCCTCATACATACCGATGTCAGCGAGACGAGTGGGTCCACCGTTAACGTATGCCAAGTCAAACAAACCTTGCGCAGCGTCAGAAACGCCCAAGGCCCTTGCAATCCGGGCCATGGCCTCGGGCGCGGCTTCTGCGTTATAGGCAACTGCATGAGGGAGTACGACGGTATGAGTTTCAGCGTGTGGGAGTCCGAAGCTACCTCCAAGGGTATGACACAATTTATGGTGGATAGACATGCCGACCGCTCCTAGGCAGACACCACATGCCCATCCGCCAAACAGCGCATCAGAACGAGCTTCCTTGTCGGTCAGGTCAGATGTCAGACGAGGCAGGGCGCGAGCCAACGCAGAAATTCCCTGTTCAGCGAGCGTTGAAATAAGTGGATTGGCATCTTTCGAGTAAAGCGCCTCAATGGCATGTGCGATAGCATTCATTGCGCTGGTGACCGTCATTTGAAGAGGGAGCGTCATTGACAGGTCGACGTCATAGAGAATGACTTCGGGCATGACCTTCAGTGTTCTTTGGGTAGTTTTCAGGCCATTTTCGGTTTGGCCAATGATCGGCGTCGCTTCGGAGCCAGCATAGGTCGTAGGAATGACGATCTGTAGCAAATCTGTATGCAATGCAATGGCCTTGCTAAGCCCGATGGTGGAGCCCCCACCCAGAGCAATCAGGCAGTCTACCTCAAGCTCCTGCGCGAACTTCAGTGCATCTCGTGTTACTTCGACAGGAGTGTGCATAGCAGCGTTGGAGTAAAGGCCTGCAGCAAGATTGCCCAGCTCTGCGACGATATCTTCGCCACGATTGCGCTGAGCAGCTGTCGTCAGCACCAAGGCTCGAGAGCAACCTAATCTGCGCACCTCATCTCGCAGCCGAGCAAGAGTCCCAAAGCCGAATACGACCCGCGACGCCAAACCCTCGTACACAAAAGAATCCATGATCACTCCTGGCAACTGCTGAATATTTCCTGCTAAATCTGAGCGTTTTGAAACGTCAGGGTTAGCACTCACTTAGTAAAATCAGTTTCAAGTAATGCTTGAGGCTGATGAAAAAAACTGATCAAAGACGATCCGTCAATCGGCCAGTCGCGAATGCTTCGGATATTTTATCTGTATTGAAGGCTTCGGTAACAAAGTCTACAAAAGCGCGAGTTTTGGCCGGTAGCAGCTTTCGACTCGCGTAATAAACTGAAATAGGCCCGAAATCACAACTCCAGCCAGGCAGTAACCATTCGAGCTCTCCCTTCGCTAAGTACGGCATAGCGTAGGACTGAGCTATCAGAGATACGCCGAGCCCCAACACCGTAGCCCGGCACAGTGCGTCAGGGCCATTGACGATCATTACCGGGGTCTGCGAAGCGGCCATCTCAAGGCCCTGATCATTTCGCATGGTAAGCGTGCGAAGCCTGTTACTGGTTGAGGAGCGCATAATCAAACCATCAAGCTCTATTAGTTGCGAAGGATCCTTCGGACGGTTCCGTCCTTGCATATAGCTTGGTGCTGCAACAGCAATGATCTTAATCCGTCCAAGCTCGCGTGCAACCATCCCAAGTGGTAAGTCAAAACCGCCTCCAATCGCCGCGTCGAAGCCGCCGGAGATAAGGCCCAAAGGACGATTATCGAATGTCCAGTCTGGTATCACCGCTGGATAGCGCTCAATGAATTTTGGCATGAGCGGCAGTAGGTATTCCATTCCAAGACCAGGTGACGTGTTTAACTTGAGCACGCCGGCAGGTTGGCCAGCATTGGCTGTGATTTCGCAGATCGCGCACTGAATGGTATCGAGCCCCCCTTGCACCGACTCCAAAAACCGCTCGCCAGCTTCACTTAGCTTCAGGCCTCGCGTGCTTCGATAAAAAAGCCGTACACCAAGATTACGCTCTAGGTGCGCAACATTGCGGCTAACAGCGGCCGGTGATAGCGCTAGCCGACGTGCCGCTGCAGAAAAGCTACCGGCGTGCGCACTGCGCACAAAAGATTCGAGATTCGCTAGTGTCTCCACGGTCTTTACCCTAAACTTGGCGATCTTTAAACCATTTGAAAAATAGAGATCTGTTTTCTAACATTCAGCTGTATCTGCGAGTGGATATATAAAGCGGAGCGTAGGATTTCCTTAGGTAGTGCGCAAACTGGGTCGTCACTGGTATTTATTCAGGATGAGCGCGTCATCCTAACTTAGATGGGCGTCGCTGCTATCGGCTAGCTGCTCACTTTCATATGCTTACCGGTAGTTTTCAAGCCTGGTTTCAGAGCCGCTGGTAGCAACTGCTTGAGCTTTTCCGAAAGTCTCCATCAGGCACTTGTATTCCGGACATACGTGATCAGCTAGAATTTGCGCGAAGTGAGAGGCTTCGGGGCGATTCCAAGTCTGCATCAATTCGGCAAGAATGGCGAAGGTGTCGGTTGGGATAGCCCCGGCCTGAGTGATGCGGGCGATAGTGGTGTCAGTTGCAAGCTTACTCCAGTTACCAGAGGCATCAACTACACAGTAAGCTTTGAATCCCGCCTGAACGGCGCTGATCGCAGGAAATGCCATGCAGATGCTGGTAAGCGTTCCTGCAATGATGAGCGTTTTTCGACCCGTCTTTTCAATTTCATTGACGAAAAGAGGGTTGTCCCATGCGTTTATCTGCCCGTTGCGAGGTACATATTTAGCGTGGGGAGCATACTGGTGTACTTCCGGAATCAGTGGGCCGTTGGGGCCATCCGGGATGGACGCGGTAGTAATGACGGGTATGTTAAGCAGCGTTGCCGTCTTCGCAATAGCCGTCACATAGTTTCGAAGATCAGATACCGGGATGTCACGAACTGTGTTAAAAAGGCCACTCTGATGATCAATCAACAAAATGACCACGTCACGTGGGTCTAGCATCGCGTTGTAATTAGGCATGTTCTTCCATTCGCCGACGTCCCTCACCGGAGTGGAGAGGCTTCTCGTCCGCCAAGACAAGATAAATTTATCTTTTATGAACCGCAAGTACTATCATTTAGGATACCTACCCTCTACCCAGGCTAAGCATCCCTATGCGACCACGTAAAAATAAGGCAAGCTGTCCTGTTGAAGTTACGATGAAGATAATTGGAGGGAAGTGGAAGGTGCTAATCCTATACTTCCTTTTCAGCGGGACTAAGCGGTTTGGAGAGCTGGGTCGCTGCCTGGGGCCAATCTCAGCAAGAACGTTGACTCAGCAGTTACGTGAGTTGGAGATAGACGGGATCATTGAACGAAAAATATTTGAAGAGGTTCCCCCACGGGTTGAGTACACCATCACCTCGCTGGGTAAATCTCTCTATCCCATTCTTGAAGCAATGGCTGACTGGGGAGGGCATTTAGAGCACGTGCAGCCTTCTAAAGAACTTGCGTAAGCGGACAGGTCTTGCACGCCTTCAGCAATATATTTTGGATAGGCGCGCAAAAACGTTGTCTTTTACCTCTGTGCTGCTTTTGTTGAACGATTAGCATGCTTTGGGGTTCTGTACTGTCAACGCTACACTGTTACCAACCGCCCAAGGAGCCGTTAATGAAAAAACCATTGTGCGCTACGAGGTTTACTTGCTCAGGATTCATCTGCTTTCCAAGTCGCGGTACTTTCCCTGCCATCTGTTGTGGTTTTGAATTGAGTCCGCCTTGAGAAGGTAACAGGAGCAACGCTAGCGGCCGGCTGCTCGGGGCAAGACGCTAATCAGTTTCAGAAGGGGGAGTACATAGTAGCCAATAAAATTCTTGCTCGGCTAGGAAATACTGATATATGAATTTTTTCAAAAGCAAAAAATTATCTCTTCAAAAGTCAGAGGACTTTTAAATGCCTTATAAGCTGACTCTCGTATTTTCAATACTTGCCGTTGTGCGTGCCCCGATAGCATGGGGTGTTGGAGATCTACCTGTCCAGATGACTTCAAACCAGGCTAAAGAGCTTTATAGGTCAGTCCTGCCTCTGCTGAATGCCGATGGAATGGACTGCCCTGGTAATCAGAAGCCGGTCTCCGGGGTTATTACGGGCGGTGCGTCACCTCGCAGTGGTAGTCAACAAAAAATCATATATTTTAACCAGGGGGCGACGGTGACTGTGTCTAAAACTTGGATGCGCTCTATTATGAGTATACCAGCAAAAGTTGAGATTGATGTGGCCATTGATTGCAAGTTATAGGAAGCCGCTAGCTATTATTTTATATCTGTATGGTTTTTGAGTTTGCACTCGTTTATCGAAGATTTTAAATCAACTGCTAGGCTTAGGGATATTTCTTTTCATGGCTCATACACTTGCAAAGTGGAGGGGCATTTTGCGTGAACATAGAGCCATTCCCAATGGCTTTGTTACCTCAACATGACTGTCGCACTGAAGAAACAAAAAATGATGCACCCTATTTCTAACCTAGCGCCTATCGACCCCGGCACGATGGTGTCTACCGAACCAGTGCTGCAACAACTTATCTAGCTATTGGTAGAGGCCGGATATCAGGAAGGGCAGCGGGCAAGCCTCAGTTGAGAGGAGGTATAGAGAGCTTCGACGTCAGGCCACTAAATTCGCATAATCACGCGCAGACCATCGCGTTTAGCTAATCTAAAAGGAACCCATATGTCTCGTCTCGCAGCATACCGCCGACTCGAACAGAAAATTATCGAGCAAAGTTCCGAGCTTAACGAGCTTCGAATTGATCCGATGCTAGAGAAAGAGATGGAGTTTGAAGGCAAACTGCGAAAGCTGCTTGAGCAACATGGCAAAGGACTTACTGACGTCGTCGACCTGCTTGATCCGAATTTCTATGGAGTACAAGGAGGGCAGGTGGCGGTGCCTGCTAAACGCACTAGGCAGGCTAGGAGGGTAAAAGTTTATCGCAATCCGCTGACAGGCGAGATCGTGGAGTCCAAGGGCGGAAACAATCGGCTTCTTGGTACTTGGAAGGCGCAGTTTGGCCATGAGGAGGTTGAGTCTTGGGTAAGGCAGTCCTAGCACCTGTATGTTGACTCGGAGACCGGCTGGAATGGTCTGCAAATTTACACGGGTACAACTGGTGAACCATCCATTGCTTGAGCAGCTGTAGAGCCTTCATCTGGTCGTAGCGCAGGTAGAGGCCAGTCGCTAAGGCCGTTCATGCCGTGCGTATGGTGACTCACCCTTTGCAATCTGGCTGTGCGGCATTTCCATAGCTATCGAACGCTGACAGGGCGTGCTAACGTCAGAAGCACACCCTGAGGGAGGTAGTTATGGCTCGGGTCTTCTTTTCATACAGTCACGAGGATGAGCTGCTCCGTGATCAGTTGGAGAAGCATTTGGCATCCCTCAAGCATGAGGGAGCGGTTGAGTCCTGGCATGACCGCCGTCTCAACCCTGGGGAAGACCTTGCGGCCACGATTGACGCTCAGATAGATAGAGCGGATGTGATTCTGTTGTTGGTCAGCGCGAGTTTTTTGAGCTCTCACTATTGCTACTCGATAGAGATGAAGCGTGCCTTGGAGCGACATGCCAACAAGGAATGCAGCGTAGTACCGGTGATCCTACGCGCTTGTGACTGGAGCCATACTCCCTTGGGACAGCTGTTGGCTATTCCTACAGACGGCAAACCAATCACGAGCTGGGCCAATCCCGACGAGGCCTATACCGATGTGGTTCGTCAGATCCGAAAACTTCTTCGCCATTACTCCAAGGCTGCAAGCATTCAGACAGCTGCGACCGTTTCTGCGCCCGCCTCTGGGCCATTTTCCGCCACAGCTCGTCAGCCAGATCGTCCCCAGCGGTCGAGCAACCTAAGGCTTCGTAAGGAGTTTACGGACTATGATAAAGACGAGTTTGCACATTCCGGATTTCAGTACATCAAACGCTTCTTTGAGAACTCTCTCAGCGAGCTAGGAGCTCGTAACCCCGGCGTACAAGGGACGATGAGGTCGATCAGCGATGTACGTTTTACGGCTTCGATCTATCGGGACGGAAGAGTCATCGCCGAATGTGCAATAGCTATTGGCGAAAACTTCGACCGTAACAGCATTACGTACTCAGGCCAGATATCCAGCAACGGTTACAATGAGATTTTGTCGGTAGAAGCGGATGATCAAGACATTCATTTCAAGTCACTTATAGGGTCTTCTCTAAACGGACATGATAGCAAACTGAGCGGGTAGGGTGCCGCCGAGTTTTTCTGGGGTCTTTTGATTGGACGGTTGCAACGATAGCTACGTAACATGCCCATGGTCAGCGCAAACCGTCGTAGAAGCCTGGAAAGGCTTCATCATGGTCGTCAAATGCAGACTCACCGATCACATCTTTGTTTGGAGTTGCACCGGCCCTTTCAGCATAATCGGGGCCAAACACGTTTTCTGGTGTCCATTCCTCGTGGAAGAGAAACATCTCGCTGGTGAAAGGCTGGATTCCAAGATCATGCTGTTGAAATATGCATCGAATTTCCCCTAAGAAGTTATTTCCCCTTTCATGTGTGATTTCAGTCTCGCTGAAAAATTGGGTGATCCACTGGTCATACCATACACCAAGTCCAAGCTTGCTCCAGCTTTGATAAAGCTTATTGTAATCATCCCCATCTAGATCATTGCTGTAGATGACATTCAGATTGCCCTTGGCAGCGTAGAGTGCCTTCACTGGGGGTAGGACTCCATTGATAAGTGCTTTTTCAACTATGGAGATGAGTCGAGTGTCTACCGTGTCTTTCCAGAGAATAGCAAAAGTTTGAATGCAAACCTTTGTGCATTTTTTGAAGTTTAGTTTGTAAGGCTGAACTACTGTGAAGACAGTGTATGCGCCTTCACCGTCCTCGTTGGCAGGGTGCTCGTACTCGGTATGCAAAATTCGAGAATAGATCATCTTGTTCGACCGCGTGTGGTTGGTAAGTTAATAAACTACACGGCGTGATAGCTGTCAAGGTGGATGCGGCACTTAATTGTAACGTCAATATATATATAATTCGATCTTGTGTTGAGATTTCTACGTGCGTTTTTTGACGCATGAAGCGTTTTATTACTTCCTATAGAGTCGTGCCATATTGTAATGGTCACTTGCAACTCCTTTAAGATGTGCTTTGTACGCCACATTTGACGCGGCTCTCACCACAAAAGTAGTACCGGCAGCGTGAATGATGAAGCCTGCTACTAGAGATCAATGTCTTTAGGTGAAGGATTCAACAGCTGAACCAAAAGGGATCAGGGGTTGATTTGCGGTGAAAGCAACGTCTGTGGGCCGAACTAAATCGCGGATGTAGCCTTGACATGATTCGAAGGTTTAGAGGGCAGAGCGGGTTTGTCGTTGGACGCTATGTGAAGTATCCGACCCCGGACGTGGCTCACATCCGCATTGGCGGATTGTGACGGTCTACCCGTTGCCCTGTATCTCTGCTTTGTGTACCAGCGGGTTCCGAGGCTGGCTAGAGGTCTCAGCCTTAGAAGTAGTACACAGAATTTAGTACCTATACTAAATTCCGAACCATTGGGGCTAAGGGGCTTGCAGGAAATAGTATGTTTTCTGAAGGCGTTGGGGGGAGTTCTTGAACGACTCGCTCATCAGCCGCCAGGTGGGGATGGAGACGATGGTCTTGTCGAAATTCTGGATCTTCACGGTGTGCAGGGTGATGTCGACGACGTCGCCGTCGGCGCCCACCTGGGGCATCTCGATCCAGTCGCCGACGCGCAGCATGTCGTTGCTGGTCAACTGCACGCTGGCCACGAACGACAGCAGGGTGTCCTTGTAGACCAGCAGGATGACCGCCGACATGGCGCCCAGCCCGGACAGCAGCAACAGCGGCGAACGGTCGATCAACGTGGCGACGATGATGATGGCACCGAAGATGTACAGGATCATCTTGGCCAGTTGCACGTAGCCCTTGATCGAGCGGGTGCGGGCATGCTCGGTGCGCGCATAGATGTCGATCAGTGCATTGAGCAGGGCCCCCAGGGCGAGCACCAGGAACAGGATGGTGAAGCCCAGCGCGATGTTGCCGATGACGTGCTTGCTGTTGTCGCTCAGCACCGGGATCAGGCCCAGACTGAACTGCACCACCAGCGACGGCGTCATTTGCGCCAGGCGATGGAAGACCTTGTTGTGCAAAAAGTCGTTGAGCCAGTGCAGCGATGGCCGGCGACTGAGCAGCTTGACCGCGTGCAGGGTAAGGAAGCGCGCCAATCGGCCCAGGGCGAAGGCGGCGATCAGCAGCAGGAACAGCGACACACCGGCCTGCAGGACCGGCTGGTCGTCCAGGCCAGTGATGAAAGTGACGGTTTGGTGCCAGAGCGATTCGATGTTCATGGGGTGGCGTGCAGCTCCCGGATTGAAAAGGGGCGGGGATTAAAGCCCATCGAGTGGGGCAATCGCCACGCCTGGAAAGATTTGCACGCAATTTACCGACTTACGGGTAAAGAAATTCGGCTAATCGTGCGCAAACCGGTACCCTATGCAGTCGAATTTATGTACTCCGTCGAGGTAACACCCGTGTTTTCCCAATTCGCCCTGCATGAACGCCTGCTCAAAGCCGTCGCCGAGCTGAAATTTGTCGAGCCGACGCCGGTGCAGCTGGCCGCCATTCCCCTGGCATTGCAAGGGCGCGACCTGCGGGTGACGGCGCAAACCGGCAGCGGCAAGACTGCTGCATTCGTCCTGCCGATTCTCAACCGCCTGATGGGCCCGGCCAAGGTGCGCGTCGACATTCGCGTGGTGATCCTGTTGCCGACCCGCGAACTGGCCCAGCAAACCTTGAAGGAAGTGGAGCGCTTCAGCCAGTTCACTTTCATCAAGGCGGGCCTGATCACCGGCGGTGAAGACTTCAAGGTGCAGGCCGCCATGCTGCGCAAGGTACCGGATATCCTCATCGGCACCCCTGGCCGCCTGCTGGAACAGCTCAACGCTGGCAACCTGGACCTCAAGAAGGTCGAGGTGCTGGTGCTCGACGAAGCCGACCGCATGCTCGACATGGGCTTCTCCGAAGACGTGACGCGCCTGAGCGACGAGTGCGGCCAGCGTGAACAGACCCTGCTGTTCTCGGCCACCACCGGCGGTGCCGGGCTGCGCGACATGATCGGCAAGGTGTTGAAGGATCCCGAGCACCTGCTGATCAACAACGTCAGCCAACTGGCCGAGGGCACTCGCCAGCAGATCGTCACCGCCGACCACAACGTGCACAAAGAGCAGATCCTCAACTGGCTGCTGGCCAACGAGACGTACCAGAAGGCAATCGTCTTCACCAACACCCGGGCCATGGCCGACCGTATCTACGGGCGCCTGGTGGCGCAGGAATACAAGGCGTTCGTGCTGCACGGCGACAAGGACCAGAAGGACCGCAAGCTGGCCATCGATCGCCTCAAGCAGGGCGGCGTGAAAATCCTCGTGGCTACCGATGTGGCGGCGCGCGGTCTGGACGTCGACGGCCTGGACCTGGTGGTCAACTTCGACATGCCGCGCAGCGGCGATGACTACGTGCACCGCATCGGCCGGACTGGCCGCGCCGGCAACGAAGGCCTGGCGATCTCGCTGATCTGCCACGGTGACTGGAACTTGATGTCCAGCATCGAGCGCTACCTCAAGCAGACCTTCGAGCGCCGGGTGATCAAGGAAGTCAAAGGTACCTACGGCGGACCGAAGAAGGTCAAGGCGTCGGGCAAGGCGGTCGGCGTGAAGAAGAAAAAGACCGACAAAGACAAAAAAGGCGACAAGAAAAGCGTTGCCAAGGGCCCGACCAAGCGCAAGAGCGTCAACCGTCCCAAGGCCGATGCACCGGCGTTGGTAAGCCAGGACGGACTGGCACCGCTCAAGCGTCGCAAGCCGGCTGTCAGCGAGTAAACTGCGCCAGGCAGGCTGGCTTCCCGGCGGAGGCCAGACCTGCCAAAACACCCCGCAAAGCTGTCTTCGCGCAACTCCCCCGCACCCACCCGGTCCCATACCTGGCAAGCCCTTTCACTCATGTGTTGGAGGTTCTTCCGGATGACCACTTACGACTGGCAGTTGATCGAACGGCTGTTGCACGAAGTGCAGAACGGCGCCAATCAGGATTTCACCCCGCACCGCTATGCCCAGGACCACGCCGATGCAGCCACCGCTCAGGGTGACACGCCTGCTGCTGTCGACCAGTTGCAAACCCAGGCCCGCGACTATGAGAAGCTGTTGCTGGAGCGCGGGTTCATTGAGCAGCGTCCTGACAGCGAAGGTGGCACGGGCCGCAATTTCCAGTTGACGATGCGTGGCTCCAGCCTGCTGAGCCTGCTCGACAGCAGCATTCCCGACAACGATCACGGGCTGGAAGTGCTCGACGAGCAGGACGATGCGCTGGACCCGGCTACCTTCGATGAGTTGGCCAGTAAACCGCAGATTGTCTGAGCCTTTGGCATGGATTGAAACCGTGTTGCTCTCTTCGCGGCCGCTGACCGCTCCTACAAGGGCGGAATACGGTGTGCCGATGTAGGAGCGGTCCGCGGCCGCGAAGCAGGCGACATGGTGTGCCTGTGTGGGCGCAACCTTCCGCCGCGAAAGCCTTGTGACGCGTGGCTTGTTACACTGGCGATTCCTCATTGCCTGAAGGCATCGTCATGTCGTGGTCAATTCGCCGATGAGCATCGAACGCCGTCAACCCGATGGATTCGCGCTCAAGGTCATGCTCGGGTTGTGCCTGATCTGGGGTATCCAGCAGGTCACCATAAAGTGGGCCGCACCCGATATCGCCCCGGTGATGCAGGCGGCCATGCGCTCGGGCATTTCCGCGGTCCTGGTGGCCGCACTGATGTGCTGGCGCGGGGGCTGGGCGCACATGCCCTACACCTGGCGCGCCGGGTTGCTGGCCGGCTCACTGTTCGGGCTGGAATTCTTGTTCATCGCCGAGGGCCTGAAGCTGACCTCGGCAGCGCACATGTCGGTCTTTCTCTACACCGCCCCGGTGTTCACGGCGCTTGGCTTGCACGCCCTGCTACCCGGAGAGCGCCTGCGGCCCCTGCAATGGCTGGGCATTGCCCTGGCGTTCAGCGGTATCGCCTTCGCTTTCGCCGGCGGAATTTCCTGGCAACATCTGGACCGACGCATGCTGCTGGGTGATGCACTGGGCGTGATGGCAGGCTTGTGCTGGGGCGCGACCACGGTGGTGGTGCGCACCTCGCGCCTCTCCGAAGCACCCGTGACGCTGACGCTGTTCTACCAGCTGATCGTCTGCGTGATCGGATTGTTGCTCATCGCCCTGGCCACGGGGCAGTTCACGCAGGTCAGTTTTACCCCGGTCGGCATCGCCAGCGTATTGTTCCAAGGGGTGGTGGTGTCTTTCGCCAGCTTCCTGATCTGGTTTTGGCTGCTGCGACGCTACCTGGCGTCCAATCTGGCCGTGTTCTCGTTCATGACCCCGCTGTTCGGCGTGACGTTCGGTGTGCTGCTGCTGGGCGAACCGCTGAGCGTGAATTTCATTCTGGGCGCGCTGTTCGTACTGCTGGGCATCACCTTGGTCAGCGCCGAGCAGTGGGTGCGCCGACGATTACGAACGTGGATAAGGTAATGAATTACTTGCCTGGCAGATGATCAATACGTAGGACTGCGACTTTTCGACACAAGTGCGTGAATGCATCCTACGTCGCTTAGCGCTATGATCGAACAGAAGCGACGGACCATGACCGTCGTTCGGGCTTTTCCCTGAAGGGGGGCGATATGAACGGTAACTTGTACAACTGGCTCCACGATCTGGCTGTCGCACTGGGGCTGGTGCCGCCGCCACCACAGCCTGTGCCTATCCCGGCCGACAACCACCGGCCTCGGCAGCGCCCTCGGCGCTGAGCCCTCCGGGCCCGTCGCGCGCCATGCAAAACGCCCCTTACGGGGCGTTTTTCGTTGCTGACAGAGCTCAAGCCGCCTGGGTATTGGCCCGGCTGGCGTCGACCTTCGCCAGGTAAGCATCCAGGCGAAGCGCGGCCGCATCATCGACGAACAGCCCCAGCTTGCTGCGACGCCACAGCACGTCTTCGCTGCGGGTGGCCCATTCCTGCTCGTACAGGTAATCGACTTCGCGGCTGAACAGCCCCGTGCCCAATTCTTCGCCCAGATCGGCTACCGACTGTGCACCTTCGATCAAACGCCAGCTGCGGCTGCCGTAGCTGACCGCCCAACGCTCGGCCAGGCCGTTTGGCAGCCAGGGAGCTTTCACCCGCATGTCCTGAGCCAGGGCCTGCGGCGTGCTCATGTCTTCGCCACCGGGCAGGGCACTGGTCGCCGTCCAGCTACCGCGCATCTGCGCGAAGAATGGCTTCAACTGTGCCATGGCCGACTCGGCCAGCTTGCGGTAAGTGGTCAACTTGCCGCCGAACACCGAAAGGATCGGCGCCTCGCCCTGGCCGCCGCTGAGCGACAGGGTGTAGTCGCGGGTGATGGCCGATGGGTTGTCCGACTCGTCGTTGCACAGCGGGCGAACGCCCGAATAGGTGCGCACCACATCGCTGCGGCTGACCTGTTTCTTGAAGTGGGCGTTCACCACTTTGAGAATGTAGTCGGCCTCGGCCTCGGTGATCTCCACCTTGGACGGGTCGCCCGTGTATTCACGGTCGGTGGTGCCCAGGATGGTGAAGCGATCCAGGTACGGGATGGTGAAGACGATGCGCTGGTCTTCGTTCTGCAGGATGTGCGCCTGCTCGCCTTCGTACAGGCGTGGCACGATCAGGTGGCTACCCTGGATCAGGCGGATGCCGTATGGGGATTGCAACTGCAGGTCGTCACGAATGAACTTCGCTACCCAGGGCCCGGCCGCATTGACCAGCGCGCGCGCCTTGAGGGTGAACGTGCTGCCGTCCTCACGCTGCAGATTGACCTGCCACACACCGTCTACACGCTTCGCGTCGACACAGCGGGTGCGGGTATGGATGTGTGCGCCTTTTTCTCGCGCTGCCATGGCGTTCAGTACCACCAGGCGAGCGTCGTCGACCCAGCAGTCGGAATATTCGAAACCGCGGGTGATTTCCGGCTTCAACGCACTGTCGGCGCCGAAGCGCAGGCTGCGCGAGCCTGGCAGCTTTTCTCGCTTGCCCAGGTTGTCGTAGAGGAACAGCCCGGCGCGGATCATCCAGGCAGGACGCAGATGGGGCCGGTGCGGCAGGACGAAACGCATGGGCTTGACGATGTGCGGAGCCTTGGCCAGCAACACTTCGCGTTCGGCCAGTGCCTCGCGTACCAGGCGGAATTCGTGGTGTTCCAGATAACGCAGGCCGCCGTGGATCAGCTTGCTGCTGGCCGAAGAGGTGTGGCTGGCCAGGTCGTCCTTCTCGCAGAGAAACACGGAAAGCCCACGCCCGGCAGCGTCAGCGGCAATCCCCACGCCATTGATGCCACCACCGATCACGGCGACGTCGTAGATTTCAGCCAGCGGTTGGCGGGGCAAGGTCGAATGGGGCATGGCAGCCTCCTGCGTTTATCAAGGAGCGTTCGAATGAGTGCTTTGAATTCGAACATCAATGTTCAATTTCGAAAATACTAGCCCAATACGAAGGGCTTAGCCAGTCGAAGATGATTGAAATTGTTGATCGAAGGGGGTCAAAGCGAAGAAATACGAACATCAGAAGCGAAGCTGATGCGCCGTGGGCGTTGCCAGGTGGGGATTGTGGACGGGCAGGGCGGCTTGCGCCGCTGCCACAGGGTCAGACGATCTCGAGGCGGATCTTGTGTTGCTGCAGCAATTGCAGCAAGGCGGGCACGGGCGGTTGGTCGGTGACCAGGCAATCGATCAGGCTGATCGGGCCCAGGCGGACCATGGCATTGCGGCCAAACTTGCTCGAGTCGGCGGCCAGAATGACTTGGCGCGCATTGGCGATGATCGCCTGGCTGACGCGAACCTCCTGATAGTCGAAGTCCAGCAGGCTGCCGTCTTCGTCGATACCACTGATGCCGACCAGGGCGAAGTCGACCTTGAACTGGGTGATGAAGTCGATACTCGCCTGGCCCACCACGCCGCCGTCACGGCGTACGTTGCCGCCGGCCAGCAGCACGTCGAAGTCGTCCTTGCCGCTGAGGATCGAGGCTACGTGCAGGTTGTTGGTGATGATCTTCAGGTGGCTGTGGTTGAGCAGGGCGCGGGCGATGGATTCGGTGGTGGTGCCGATATTGATGAACAGCGAGGCGTGGTCGGGGATCTGGGCGGCAATCGCCTCGGCGATGCGCTGTTTCTCGTCGCGCATCTGGTCGGCACGCATGGCGTAGGCCGTGTTTTCGATGCTCGAATCGTAGGCGGCGCCACCGTGATAGCGACGCAGCAGGTTGACCTCGGCCAGCTGGTTGATGTCACGCCGGATGGTTTGCGGCGTCACGACGAACAGTTGGGCCATTTCCTCGATGCTGACATAGCCGCGTTCGCGTACCAGTTCAAGGATCTGCTGTTGGCGGGGAGGCAGGTTCATGGGGCTTCCTTTGGCTGCCATGCAAAAGCATGCATGATGCCGCAGGAACGGGCCCCATCGCCAGAAGTGATTCCATGGACCGCACTTGCGCAGGCCGGAACCGCCCGGTCTGCGCCTTCACTTGGTCACTGCTCTTCGTGCGGTTCCCAGTCACGGGTGCGTTCGACGGCCTTTTTCCAGCCGGCGTAGAGTTTTTCCTTGCCGGTTTCGTCGAGCAGAGGCTCGAAGGTACGCTCGATCACGGCTTTGCCGCGCAACTCATCCAGGCTGCCCCAGAAGCCGCACGCCAGGCCCGCCAGGTAGGCGGCACCCAAGGCCGTGGTTTCGCGCATCTGCGGACGCTCCACCGGAGTGCCGAGAATGTCGGCCTGGAACTGCATGAGGAAATTGTTGGCCACCGCGCCGCCGTCCACGCGCAAGGCGCTCAGGCGCTCGCCGGAGTCCTGTTGCATGGCGTCGAGCACGTCGCGGGTCTGGTAGGCAATCGATTCGAGCGCCGCGCGAATGATGTGGTCGACGCGTACGCCGCGGGTCAGGCCGAACAGCGCGCCACGGGCATAGGGGTCCCAGTAGGGCGCGCCCAGGCCGGTGAACGCCGGCACCAGGTAGACACCGTTGGTGTTCTTCACCTTGCTGGCGAAATATTCGGTGTCGTAGGCGTCGTTGACGATCTTCAGTTCGTCGCGCAGCCACTGCACGGTCGAGCCGCCGTTGAACACGGCGCCTTCCAGGGCGTAGGCGACTTCGCCACGCGGGCCGCAGCCGATGGTGGTGAGCATCCCGTGCTGCGACGTGACGGCCTTCTTGCCGGTGTTCATCAGTAGGAAGCAGCCGGTGCCATAGGTGTTCTTGGCCTGGCCAGGCTCGACGCACATCTGACCGAACAAGGCGGCCTGCTGGTCGCCGGCGATCCCGGCAATGGCGATGCCGCTCTTGGTATGGCCGTAGATTTCCGACGACGACTTGACCTCTGGAAGCATCTCGCGCGGGATGTCCAGGGTCTGCAGCATCTTCTCGTCCCACTCCAGGGTGTGGATGTTGAAGAGCATGGTGCGCGAGGCGTTGGTGTAGTCGGTGACGTGCACCTTGCCGCCGGTGAATTTCCAGATCAGCCAGCTATCGACGGTGCCGAACAGCAGCTCGCCGTTGCGTGCGCGCTCGCGGCTGCCTTCGACGTTGTCGAGGATCCACTTGAGCTTGGTGCCGGAAAAGTACGGGTCGACCACCAGGCCGGTGGTCTGCTTGATGTAGTCTTCCAGGCCGTCGCGCTTGAGCTGCTGGCAGATCTCGGTGCTGCGTCGGCACTGCCAGACCACGGCATTGTAGATCGGGCGACCGCTGTTCTTGTCCCACACTACGGTGGTTTCACGCTGGTTGGTGATGCCGATGGCCGCAACCTGGGCGTGGCTCAGCCCGGCCTGGGCCAAGGCCTCGACCATGGTCGCGCTCTGGGTGGCGAAGATTTCCATCGGGTCGTGCTCGACCCAGCCGGCCTGCGGATAGTGCTGGACGAATTCGCGCTGCGAGGTGCCGACGACATTGGCGTCGCGGTCGAAAATGATCGCCCGGGAGCTGGTGGTACCTTGGTCCAGGGCAATGATGTAGTTCTTGTTGTCGGTATCGGTCATGTCGATGGCCTTGCGCAAGTGTGCAATAAATGCGGAATGTGGTGTTTGTGCAGGCTCAGGAGGCCTGCACCTTCGATGCGGACGCTTTGGCCGACCCGTTGTTCGAGTTTGGCAAATGGCGTGCGATCAGTACCCGGTACGCGCCGGCGCCCAGGCAGGCACCTACGATCGGCGCCACGATGGGAACGATGAAATAGGGAATCGTGCGGCCACCGGTGAAGGCTATTTCACCCCAGCCGGCGATGAACGTCATCAGCTTTGGACCGAAATCCCTGGCCGGGTTCATGGCAAAGCCGGTCAGCGGCCCCATGGCACTGCCGATCACGGCGATCAGCAAGCCCACCAGCAGGGGCGCCATGGCCCCGCGCGGAAGACCGTTGTGCTCGTCGCCCAGGGCCATGATCACCGCCATAAGGATGGCGGTGATGACCATCTCGACCAAAAAGGCCTGACCGATAGACAGCGCCGCATGGGGGTAGGTAGAGAAGATGCTCGCCGTTTCGAGGCTCGCTTGCGTGCCCCTGACGATGCCGTGGGTTTGTTCGTAATCGAAGAACAGGCTGCTGTAGAGGGTATAGACCAGTGCTGCGGAACAGAACGCGCCTGCCACCTGAGCCAGAATGTAGAACGGCAGCTTGCGTTTCTCGAAGCCGCCGAACAGGCACAGGGCGATGCTGACCGCAGGGTTCAGATGGGCACCGGACACGCCCGCCGTCAGGTAGATCGCCATGCTCACGCCGACGCCCCAGATGATGCTGATTTCCCACAGGCCGAGGCTGGCACCTGCGACCTTGAGCGCCGCGACGCAGCCGGTACCGAAGAAGATAAGCAGTGCGGTGCCGAGAAACTCGGCAGTGCACTGGCCCGACAGGGTCGGTTGTTGCTGTGCGGTCATCGTGTATTACCCCAATTGTTTTTTTTGTCTGACGCCGTTTTCGGCGCCTGGAATCTGTCGTCGTACGATCCCCATCGCACGTCGCAGTACAGCCTTCGAGCACATTGTACTATCGTGCCTATCTTCACAAACGAAAAAATATAGACAAGAAACGCCGCTGTCAAAGGTCGAAATCGAACGAGTTCGTTCATTGCCTGCGAACTTTTCCGCGCATTTCCGGCAAAGCCACGGTTGGCGTGGCTTGCCCGCCTGTGTCCTAATGCCGGGCATGTTTTTTATTTGTCTGGAGTCCCTGCATGACCCCCGCCCTGGACCTCTTGAAGAAGCACCGCGCCGAGCATCGAGTGCATGCCTATGAACATGATCCCAAGGCAGCTTCCTATGGACTCGAAGCGGTGGAAAAGCTCGGTCTGACCGCCGCGCGGGTGTTCAAGACCCTGCTGGCGGCGAGCGAAAGAAGCGAGCTGCTGGTGGCAGTGGTGCCGGTGACCGGCACCCTGGATCTCAAGGCGCTCGCGCATGCGGCCGGCGTGAAGAAATGCGAGATGGCAGATCCGCAGGCTGCGCAGCGAGCCACGGGGTATCTGCTGGGCGGGATCAGCCCGCTGGGGCAGAAGAAGCGCTTGCGGACCTTCATCGACCAAACCGCCGAGGCATTGC
This sequence comes from Pseudomonas sp. CFBP 13602, assembly GCF_014842725.1. Taxonomy (NCBI): domain Bacteria; kingdom Pseudomonadati; phylum Pseudomonadota; class Gammaproteobacteria; order Pseudomonadales; family Pseudomonadaceae; genus Pseudomonas; species Pseudomonas sp. CFBP 13602. The sequence goes on from NZ_JACYVT010000009.1 coordinate 171,959, forward strand.
CCAGCATGTTCGTCAGCGCCGGCAGGCGCGGGCTGGAAGTCGAGCTGGCGCCGCAGCTGCTGGCCGAGCATACCCAGGGTAGCTTCGCCGATATCGGCCGCCCCTGATGCACCAAGGAAATTATTCATCGACTCGACGAGTCGAACGCCGATAGCCAGACGGCTTGGCCGCCACCCCTTTCCGCAACAGCGAGGATTGCCATGCAACTGGATTTCCATCAGGTCGATGCGTTTACCCAACAGCCTTTTGCTGGCAACCCGGCAATGGTCTACCGCCTCGACAGCTGGCTGGCCGACGAGCTGATGCAGAAGATCGCCGCCGAGCACAATCTGGCGGAGACCGCGTTTTTGGTTCGCGAAGTGCAGGGCTGGCACATCCGCTGGTTCACCCCGCGCACCGAGGTGCCCTTGTGTGGCCATGCCACCCTGGCCAGCGCCTACGTGCTGTTTCATGTCTATGGGGAGACAGCGTCGAGCCTGTCGTTCGCCAGCCGCTCGGGCAACCTTACCGTCAGCCGCGAGGGCGACCGGCTGTGGCTGGACTTCCCGGCGATGATGCCCGAGGAGCAGTTGGGTCTGACCCTGGAGGTTGAGCGTGCCTTGGGTTGCGAAGCGGTCGACGTAATGGCGGCGGCGTCGCTGTTCGTCCTGCTGGAGTCGGAGCAGGCGGTACGCCAGTGCCGCCCGAACATGGCGGCACTGGCACGCTTGCCCTGGCCTGGGGTGATCATTACCGCCCGGGGTGACCATCAGGACTTCGTTTCGCGCTACTTCGCACCTGCCATCGGCATCGACGAGGACGCGGTCACCGGCTCCACCCATTGCAGCCTCATCCCGTACTGGTCGAGGCGTCTGGTCAAGACCAGCCTCACTGCCTACCAGTGCTCGGCGCGGGGTGGCGAGCTGTTTTGCCGGATGGAAGGCGAACGAGTCAAGATCGGCGGCTACGCCACGTTGATCAGCAGCGGCCGGCTACTGCTCGGTGCCCAGCCCTGATTGCGCCGAAGCCAGTGTGCCGGCCTGGTCGTCGAGCAGCGCCATGAAGGCCCGCGCCGCATTCGACAGGGTCCGTTCGGTGTGCAGGATATAACCCAACTGGCGGCTCAGCTGCACACCGGGTAGCTGGAAGCGCGCCACTTGCTCGTCGAGCATGGTGCGCGGCAGCACACTCCACGCCAGGCCGATCGACACCATCATCTTGATGGTTTCCAGGTAGTTGGTGCTCATGGCGATGTTCGGGCTCAGGCCTTGCGCCTCGAACAGGCGGCTGACGATGTGGTGAGTGAAGGTATTGCCGCCCGGAAACACCGCCGGATGTTCGGCGATATCGCTCAGCTTTACCACCGCCTGCAGGGCCAGTGGATGTTCCGGGGCGGCGACGAAATCCAGCGGGTCATGCCACACCGGGACCGAGCGCACCAGGTGATGGGGCTCTGGCGCCAGGGTGATCACCGCCAGCTCCGCACGTCCGTGCAGGATCTCCTCATAGGCCACTTCCGAATCGAGAAACTGGATGTCCAGGGCGACCTTGGGGTACATCCGCGTGTAGGTGCGCAGCAGCGAGGGCAATCGGTGCAGACCGATGTGGTGGCTGGTGGCGAGGGTCAGGCGGCCCGTCACGTCGCCGCTCAGGTTGGTCAGGGCGCGGCGGGTGTCTTCCAGCACATCGAGAATCTGGTAGGCGCGGGGCAGCAGGGCCCGGCCGGCCTCGGTCAGATTGACTTCGCGGCCCAGGCGATCGAACAAACGCACGCCCAGCTGCGATTCCAGCCCGGCGATGCGTTTGCTGATCGCCGGCTGAGTCAGGTGCAGCCGATCCCCGGCCCTGGAAAAACTGCCCACTTCGGCGATGGCTATAAAGGCATTGAGACTGGCCAGGTCCATGCGCGAATTCCTTTTGGTTATCCAAAGTATGAAAATTATGAATTTGAGTTATTCAAGATAACCTCATAGCATCACCCCTACAAGCCAAGCGGTTATAGGCATAGAAAAGACAGCAAGACTGATGAGGAAACGTCTGATGGCCGGCAAAACGCTCTACGACAAGCTCTGGGATTCGCATTTGGTCAAGCAGCGCGACGATGGCTCGGCGCTGATCTACATCGACCGTCACATCATCCACGAAGTGACTTCGCCCCAGGCGTTCGAAGGCTTGCGCCTGGCCGGCCGCAAACCGTGGCGCATCGACGCCAACATTGCCACGCCCGACCACAACGTGCCGACTACCCCGGAACGCAAGGGCGGCATCGGCGCGATCGCCGACCAGGTGTCGCGTCTGCAGGTGCAGACCCTGGACGACAACTGCGACGAGTACGGCATCACCGAATTCAAGATGAACGACGTACGCCAGGGCATCGTCCATGTCATCGGCCCGGAGCAGGGCGCGACCTTGCCCGGCATGACCGTGGTCTGCGGCGATTCGCACACCTCGACCCACGGTGCCTTCGGTGCCCTGGCCCATGGCATCGGTACCTCGGAGGTCGAGCACGTGCTCGCCACGCAGTGCCTGGTGGCCAAGAAAATGAAGAACATGCAGGTGTTGGTCGAAGGTACCTTGCCGTTTGGCGTGACCGCCAAGGACATCGTGCTGGCCGTGATCGGCAAGATCGGCACCGCCGGCGGCAATGGCCATGCCATCGAGTTTGCCGGCAGCGCCATTCGCGACCTGTCGGTGGAAGGCCGCATGACCATCTGCAACATGTCGATCGAGGCCGGCGCCCGCGTGGGCCTGGTGGCTGCCGATGAAAAGACCGTCGCCTACGTCAAGGGTCGGCCGTTCGCGCCCAGCGGCGCCGATTGGGACAAGGCGGTGGAGTCGTGGAAAGGGCTGGTGTCCGACGCCGATGCCCACTTCGACACCGTGGTGCGCCTGGATGCCGCGCAGATCAGGCCGCAGGTCAGCTGGGGGACCTCGCCGGAAATGGTCCTGGCCGTTGACCAGAACGTGCCGGACCCGGCGCGCGAGTCGGATCTGGTCAAGCGCGGTTCCATCGAGCGCGCGCTGAAATACATGGGCCTGACCGCCAACCAGGCGATCACCGACATTCAGCTCGACCGCGTGTTCATCGGCTCGTGCACCAATTCACGCATCGAAGACTTGCGCGCCGCCGCAGTGATCGCCAAGGGCCGCAAGGTGGCCTCGACCATCAAGCAGGCCATCGTCGTGCCAGGCTCGGGCCTGGTCAAGGCGCAGGCAGAGCGCGAAGGCCTGGACAAGATTTTCCTCGAGGCGGGCTTCGAGTGGCGTGAGCCGGGCTGCTCCATGTGCCTGGCGATGAACCCGGACCGGCTGGAGTCGGGCGAGCACTGCGCATCGACCTCCAACCGCAACTTCGAAGGCCGCCAGGGCGCCGGTGGGCGTACCCATCTGGTCAGCCCGGCCATGGCCGCCGCCGCCGCCGTCGTCGGTCGTTTCGTCGACGTTCGTGAATTGATCCAGGGGGACGCAGCATGAAAGCCTTCACTCGACACACCGGCCTGGTCGCTCCGTTGGATCGTGCCAACGTCGACACCGACCAGATCATTCCCAAGCAGTTCTTGAAGTCGATCAAGCGCACCGGCTTTGGCCCGAACCTGTTCGACGAATGGCGCTACCTGGATGTCGGTCAGCCTTACCAGGACAATTCCAAGCGCCCGTTGAACAAGGATTTCGTCCTCAATCACGAGCGCTACCAAGGTGCCAGCGTGCTGCTGGCGCGGGAGAACTTCGGTTGCGGTTCCAGCCGCGAGCATGCGCCGTGGGCATTGGATGAGTATGGCTTTCGCGCCGTGATTGCGCCGAGCTATGCAGATATCTTCTTCAACAACAGCTTCAAGAACGGCTTGCTGCCGATCATCCTCAGTGATGAGCAAGTCGATGAGTTGTTCCAGGAAGTCGAGGCCGCGCCGGGTTACCAGTTGACCGTGGACCTGGCGACCCAGAGCGTGACCAGCCCGAGCGGCAAGGTCTACAGCTTCGAGATCGACGAGTTTCGCAAGCACTGCCTGTTGAATGGGTTGGACGATATCGGCTTGACCTTGCAGGACGGTGAGGCGATTGCGACGTTCGAGGCCAAGCATCGGGCCAGCCAGCCTTGGTTGTTTCGTGATTGATTGATGTAGGCAGGTTTGGCCTCTTCGCGGGCAGAGCCCGCTCCCACATGGGCGGCGAGTCCTCTACGCGCGAAGAGGCCCGCAAGGCCACCGAAAACCCAGGCACAAGGAAGCCCAGCCCATGACCCAGCACACCCAAGTCGTGCAGAAACAGTTCGGTGAACAGGCTTCGGCCTATCTGAGCAGCACCGTTCACGCCCAGGGCGCGGAATTTGCGCTGCTTCAGGCGGAGCTGGCGGGCCAGTCCCAGGCTCGGCTGTTGGACCTGGGGTGTGGCGCCGGCCACGTCAGTTTTCATTGCGCGCCACTGGTCAAGCAGGTGGTGGCCTATGATCTGTCGCAACGGATGCTCGACGTGGTCGCCAGCGCTGCCAGCGAGCGGGGGCTGGGCAATGTCAGCACCCAACTCGGCCCGGCCGAGCGGCTGCCGTTCGCCGACGCCGCCTTCGACTATGTGTTCAGCCGCTACTCGGCGCATCACTGGAGCGACCTCGGCCTGGCCCTGCGCGAAGTGCGCCGTGTGCTCAAACCCGGTGGCATGGCCTGCTTCATCGACGTGATGTCGCCGGGCAGCCCGCTGCTCGATACCCATCTGCAAAGTGTCGAAGTGCTGCGCGACACCAGCCATGTGCGCGACTACAGTGCCGGCGAATGGCTGAGCCAGGTCAATGAAGCGGGTCTGCAGGTACGCGGGCACACTCGCCAGCGCCTGCGCCTTGAATACGCCTCGTGGGTCGAGCGCATGCGCACGCCCGAGGTCATGCGCGCAGCCATCCGCGCCTTGCAGCAAGCCGTGGGCGCCGAGGTGCGCGAGTATTACCAGATCGACGACAATGGCTCGTTCAGTACCGACGTGCTGGTGTTGTGGGCCCAGCGTTGAGCATTCATTCACGGCCCGCCCGAGGGCATGCCGTATTACCGGAATTAACGAGGAACGCATGAGCAAGCAGATTCTGATTCTCCCAGGCGACGGCATCGGCCCGGAAATCATGGCCGAAGCGGTCAAGGTGCTGGAACTGGCCAACGCCAAGTTCCAGCTGGGCTTCGAACTGGCCCACGACGTGATCGGCGGCGCTGCCATCGACAAGCATGGCGTGCCGCTGGCCGACGAGACCCTGGCACGTGCCCGTGCCGCCGACGCGGTGCTGCTGGGCGCGGTGGGCGGGCCGAAATGGGACAAGATCGAGCGCGATATTCGCCCGGAACGCGGTCTGCTGAAGATTCGCTCGCAGTTGGGCCTGTTCGCCAACCTGCGTCCTGCCATTCTCTACCCGCAACTGGCCGATGCTTCCAGCCTGAAGCCGGAAATCGTTGCCGGGTTGGACATCCTCATCGTCCGTGAGCTGACCGGCGGCATCTACTTCGGCGCGCCGCGTGGTGTGCGCGAGCTGGAAGGCGGCGAGCGCCAGGCCTACGACACCCTGCCGTACAGCGAGAGCGAAATCCGCCGCATCGTGCGCGTCGGCTTTGACATGGCCCAGGTGCGCGGCAAGAAGCTGTGCTCGGTGGACAAGGCCAACGTATTGGCTTCCAGCCAGCTGTGGCGCGAAGTTGCCGAGGAGATCGGCAAGGATTATCCCGATGTCGAGCTGAGCCACATGTACGTCGACAACGCCGCGATGCAGTTGGTGCGCGCGCCGAAACAGTTCGACGTGATGGTCACCGACAACCTGTTCGGCGACATTCTTTCCGATGAGGCGTCGATGCTTACCGGCTCCATCGGCATGTTGCCTTCGGCCTCGCTGGACGCCCACAACAAGGGCATGTACGAGCCTTGCCACGGTTCGGCGCCGGACATCGCCGGGCAAGGCATCGCCAACCCGCTGGCGACCATTCTGTCGGTGTCGATGATGCTGCGTTACAGCTTCAACCAACACGATGCAGCCGCTGCCATCGAGCAGGCGGTCAGCCTGGTGCTGGACCAGGGCTTGCGCACCGGCGATATCTGGTCTGAGGGCACCACACGGGTCGGTACGCAGGAAATGGGCGATGCAGTAGTCGCCGCGCTGCGGAATCTGTAATCTCTTGGGCCCGCTGCGACTTTCCATCGACAGCAGCGGCCCACTTTTCAAGAAGGTGTAGTTGCGATGAAACGTGTAGGTCTGATCGGTTGGCGCGGTATGGTCGGTTCCGTGCTTATGCAGCGGATGCTGGAAGAGCAGGACTTCGATCTGATCGAGCCGGTGTTTTTCACCACTTCCAATGTCGGCGGCCAGGGCCCGGCGGTCGGCAAGGACATTGCCCCGCTCAAGGATGCCTACAGCATTGAAGAGCTGAAGACACTCGACGTGATTCTGACCTGCCAGGGTGGCGACTACACCAGCGAGGTATTCCCCAAGCTGCGCGAGGCCGGCTGGCAGGGTTACTGGATCGACGCGGCTTCCAGCCTGCGCATGCAGGATGACGCGGTGATCGTGCTCGACCCGGTCAACCGCCGGGTGATCGACCAGCAACTGGATGCCGGCACCAAGAACTACATCGGTGGCAACTGCACCGTGAGTCTGATGCTGATGGGCCTGGGCGGGCTGTTCGAGGCCGGGCTGGTGGAGTGGATGAGTGCCATGACCTACCAGGCGGCTTCGGGCGCCGGCGCACAGAACATGCGCGAGCTGATCAGGCAGATGGGCAGCACCCATGCCTCGGTTGCCGATGACCTGGCCAACCCGGCCAGCGCCATTCTGGACATCGATCGCAAGGTCGCCGAAGCCATGCGTGGCGAGGGTTACCCGACCGAGAACTTCGGTGTGCCACTGGCTGGCAGCCTGATCCCCTACATCGACAAGGAACTGCCGAATGGGCAGAGCCGTGAAGAGTGGAAAGCCCAGGCCGAGACGAACAAGATTCTGGGACGGTTCAAGAGCCCGATCCCGGTGGATGGTATCTGTGTGCGTATCGGTGCGATGCGCTGCCACAGCCAGGCGCTGACCATCAAGCTGAACAAGGACGTGCCGATGGCGGACATCGAAGGGCTGATCAGCCAGCACAACCCATGGGTCAAGCTGGTGCAGAACAGCCGCGAAGCGAGCATGCAGGAACTCACGCCTACACAGGTTACCGGCACGCTGAACATCCCGGTCGGGCGCCTGCGCAAGTTGAACATGGGCTCGCAGTACCTGGGCGCGTTTACCGTCGGCGACCAACTGCTGTGGGGCGCCGCCGAACCGCTGCGTCGCATGCTGCGGATCCTGCTGGAGCGTTGATTCCTCAAGCGTGACCGCATCCACCGCCGACGCGGCGTGCGCCGCTTCTACGGGGGGTTAGATCTCTGTAGCAGCGGCGCGAGCCGCGTCCGGGTCCAACGCGTTCGTCCAGGATTACCGCATCCACCGCCGACGCGGCTTGCGCCGCTGCTACGGGGGGTTGGATCTCTGTAGCAGCGGCGCGAGCCGCGTCCGGGTCCAACGCGTTCGTCCAGGATCACCGCATCCACCGCTGACGCGGCTTGCGCCGCTGCTACGGGGGGTTGGATCTCTGTCGCAGCGGCGCGAGCCGCGTCCGGGTCCAACGCGTTCGTCCAGGATTACCGCATCCACCGCCGACGCGGCTTGCGCCGCTGCTACAGGGGGTTGGATCTCTGTAGCAGCGGCGCGAGCCGCGTCCGGATCCAACGCGTTCTTTCAGGAATGCCGCACCCACCGCCGACGCGGCTTGCGCCGCTGCTACGGGGGTTGTGGTGGGGTGGTGTGCTTATTGGGTTGGGAAGGTTTCCAGCGCATGCTGCAGGCTGGCTTTCGACAATTCGCCGAGATGGCTGCCGAGCAGCTTTCCTTCGCTGCTGTAGAACAGCGTGGTCGGCAGCGCGACCGAACCCAGCGCGCGGCCCAGTTCGCCTTGGCTGTCGAATAGCACCTGAGTCAAATCCAGCCCCGTCGTCCCGGCGAAGCTCGCCACGATCTGCGCGGTTTCGCCATGGTTCACGAACAGAAAACGCACCTCAGGGTGAAGTTTCTGCATTTCCAGCAGCACCGGCATTTCTCGTCTGCAGGGCGGGCACCAGCTTGCCCAGAGGTTGACTACCATAGGCTTGCCGCCGTAGCTGCGCAGCGCTACGAGTTGGCCTGTGGCAGTGTGCAAGGTGACCTCGGGTAACTGAGAGTGTCGCGCCTGCTGATACCAGTGGCTGCCGACACTGGCGAGCGTCCAGAACAGCAGACCGCTGGCCAGGCTCCAGCCCAGCGTTCGGCGCATTGACGGGCGCCGCCAGGCACACACCAACGCCACCAGAGCACTCACCAGCAAGCCCGGCCACAGCAGGAAACCGCCATCGCGGATGTCGGGGATCTGCCAGAGATCCTGTTGATACTGCGCCCAGTAACGCAGCACGAAAGCCCCGCGCGCGACCACCAGGCACAGCAGGAACAGGCGAAATATCAGCGCTTCTGGATTGCTGCCAAACCCCTTGCGCGCCAGCTGCCAGCCCACGAGGCTGGCCAAGCCCAGCGCCAGCAATATCAGCAGGTGATGCAGGGAAAGGGCGAAAGGCCCTACGGCAAGGCTCAGCATGACAACAGATCCTGATGTAGTGATCCGACAAGTATGGCTGCCTCAAGGTTAACCGATGGTTAACCAGCTCCAGACCATTGTCACTGTGTGCACTCGATATCTCCCTGTAGGAGCGGTCCGTGGCCGCGAAAGGGCGGCGCGGTATATCAGACAGACCGCAGCGCCAGCTTCGCGGCCGATGACCGCTCCTACAGGGGGGCGCTGTTCAGCGCATTGTAGGAGCGGTCCGTGGCCGCGAAGGGCCAGTGCAGTTCGCACAGATGCACCGCAGTGCGTTTTTCGCGGCCAATGACCGCTCCTACCCTGTATCAGGGGCATAATGTTGTGTTAATCACGGCCCGTCACTGTGCGGCCTTTATTCTTCGAGCGCTGTCATGCACGTATTGCTTTGCGAAGACGACGACCTGATCGCCAGCGGCATCGTCGCCGGGCTCAATGCCCAGGGGCTGAACGTCGACCGGGTGGCCACCGCCTCGGCCGCGCAGGCCATGCTGCAGGCAGCCAGCTTCGATGTGCTGGTGCTGGATCTGGGCCTGCCCGACGAAGACGGCATCAAACTGCTCCACCGCCTGCGCCAGCGTGGGGTGGCTCTGCCGGTGCTGGTATTGACCGCCCGCGACAGCGTCAGCGACCGGGTCGCCGGGTTGCAGGCAGGCGCCGACGACTACCTGCTCAAACCCTTCGACCTGCGCGAACTGTGCGCGCGGCTGCACACCCTGCAGCGCCGCGTGGCTGGCCGCACCTTGAACATGATCGAACATGGCCCGCTGCAGCATGATCCCAGCACCCGGCAGACCTGGCTGGCCGGCCAGGCCATCGACCTGTCCCGCCGCGAACAGGCGCTGCTGTACGCCCTGCTGCAGAACCGCGGCCGCGTTCTCTCCGGCGAACAGCTCAAGGACAGCGTCTACGGCTTCAGTGACGAAGTGGAAAGCAATGCATTGAACGTGCACATTCACCACCTGCGCCGAAAGCTGGGTAACGGCATCGTCGAAACCGTCCGCGGGCTGGGCTACCGCCTGGGCCCGGCCCACACCGAACCAAAAGAGGCCCCATGAGCCTGCGTCTGCGTTTGAGCCTGATCCTCGGCGCGGCCTTCGTGGTCATCTGGGCACTCGCCGCCACCTGGATGTTCCGCGATCTGCGCAGCCAGATGATGTTCTCTCTGGACCAGCGTCTGGTGGCCTCGGCACGCATGGTCGCCGGCATGGTCGACCGTTTGCCGCAACCGCTTGCGACACAGGGCGAAGGCACCCGTTTCAGTGCCGACCAATGGAGCATTCCTGATGGCATCGCCTGCCAGATCAGCTCGTTGCGCGGCGAAATCCTTGCCCGCAGCCACAGCAATGCCGACCAGGTGCTGGACGATCAGCGCACCGGTTTTCACGATCAGGCCATCGATGGCGAGCACTGGCGCAGTTTCACCCTGGCCCGTGACGATGTGCGAATCACCACCGCCGACCGCGAACTGGAACGCGAAGCCTTGAACCGTTCGGTCATGCTGGCTGCCTCCGCGCCGGTGCTCATGGCCCTGCTCGGCAGCATCGCGATGCTCTGGCTGGGTATCGGCAAGGGCCTGGCGCCTCTCAACCGGATGTGCGAGGCGCTGCGCAAGCGCGATGTCGATGCCCTCGACCCGCTGGTGCTGAAGTCGCTGCCCAGCGAACTGCAGCCGTTGCTGGACACCCAGAACCAGCTGTTTCTGCGCATCGGTCGCACCCTCGAGCGCGAACGACAACTGACAGGCGATGCGGCGCATGAGTTGCGCAGCCCGCTGACCGCGATCAAGACCCACTTGCAGGTGGCCCGCATGACCACCGGCCTTGCCCATGAGCAGGCTCTGGCGCACGCCGAGGAAGGCGCCGACCGGCTGCAACGCACGCTCGAGCAGTTGCTGCTGCTGGCGCGAGTCGAGGGCAGTCTGTCGTTCGACGATGGCGCACCGTGCAGTGCCGAACACGTGGCGCGCCTGGCCATCGGCGATGCCAGTCAGACGGATCGTTGGCGGGTCGAGTTGCACATGCCGCCGCAGTTGCCGTCGATTGCGTTGGGCATGCCGTCGACCCTCGCGGTACAGGCGCTGCGCAACTTGATCGACAATGCCCTGCGGCACAGCCCCGACCGGGCGCCGGTCTGGCTGACACTGGCCACCGAGCCTGGCTGGGTCTGCTTCACGGTGCGCGACTTCGGCCCTGGCATCGGTGCCGAAGATTTGCAACACCTTACCCAGCGTTTCTGGCGCAGCCGCGCCAGTGCCGGTTGCGGGCTGGGCCTGGCGATCGTTCAGGCCATCGCCCAGCGTTGCGGGTGTAGCCTGGACTTCGACAGTGGCGAAGACGGCCTGCGCGCCATCTTCAGGATTCCGGTCCGGCCGGTGTGAGCGGCAGTGGCTCAGCGCGCCGAGAGCGCGCTGGCCAGTTGCTGCGGGTCATTGAAGGTCTTGATGTCCACCACTACGCCATCCTTGAGTTCCAACCACTGCACGGTTTCCCGATCACCGTTGTAGCGCGGCGCCACCCGGCCTTCTTCGTCCAGCAGGATGCGGTAGTTGAGTTTCTTCATGCCCGGGATGGCGATCCACTTGGCCACCGAAGGCATGTGCTCGATATCCGCGATGTAGGCCGCATGCCGTGATTCGAGAAAGTCCTTGGGCCGCTTCTCCATGGCAGTCCCCATCAACTGGGCGGCGTCCATGCTGCGTGCGACGATGATCAACTGGGTCTGGTCGCTGAGCGAGTAGGGTTGTTCGAATTGGTCGAGCAGGGTCCACGGACCCAGGCGTTCACCGATCTCCGTGGCCTGGGCAGTAAGAGACAGCAAGCTGAGAAGTAATGCGCAGCAGTATTTCATTGCGGCAAGGTCCTGGGACAGTGGGGTTTACATTAGAGCGGATCGGCCACGTGGGTACAAAGGTTTAGCGGCACCATGGGTGACTTTTTCCGTGCTGGTCGATCGAGCAAGGTGTTGCCTGCTCGCCGCGCCGTGGCACAATTGCGCATGTCCAGACCCCAATGCTCTCGCTGCCATCGCCCCCTTGCACAGTGCCTGTGCGCCCTGATCCCGAACCTGCCCAGCCATACGCGGGTGCTGATCCTGCAGCACCCCAGCGAGGTCGATCACGCCCTCAACACCGCGCGCCTGGCTGCGTTGGGCCTGCAGCAGTGCGAAATCAAAGTCGGCGAAATCTTCGAAGACCTGCCCCAGTGGCTGGCCCAGCCGGGATATCAGCCCTGCCTGCTGTTTCCCGGGGAACACAGCGAAGCATTGAGCGCCTACGAGCCCGCCGCCCAGCGCAGGCTGCTGGTGGTACCGGATGGTACCTGGCGCAAGGCACGCAAACTGCTGCACCTCAATCCGTTACTGGCCGCCTTGCCCAGGGTTCAGTTGGCAACCGCCGAGCCTTCGCGCTATCGCTTGCGCAAGGCACCCGGCCCCGGCGCATTATCGACCCTCGAAGCCATCACCCAGGCGCTGGAAGTGCTCGAATCACCGGCATCCTTTCAGGCTTTGCTCAAGCCCTTCGACGCGCTCATCGAAGGTCAGATCGCTGCCATGGGCGAAGAGGTCTATCGGCGCAACCATCAGCGCCATTGATGGATCGGCCAGCCGGCCTGTTCGGCATGCTCGCGCAGCACCGGGTCGGGGTTGACCGCATGAGGCGACGGTACTTCCAGCAGCATCGGCAGGTCGTTGCGTGAATCCGAATAGAAGCTTGCGCCTTGCAGGGTTTCACCCTCGTCGTGCATCCATTCGCGCAGGCGCTTGATCTTGCCCTCGCGGTAGGTCAGTACGCCCACCGTATTGCCACTGTAGGTGCCGTGCTTGAGCTCGAGCTCGATGGCCAGCACATCGTCGACGCCCAGCCGCGCCGCAATGGGCCCGACCAGGTGAATGCCCGAGGCGGAAATGATCAGGATGCGGTCACCGGCCGCGCGGTGGGCGGCGATGGTGCGGGTGGCGTCGCTGAAAATGATCGGCTCGATGAAATCTTCCACCCACGGCTCGACCAGGTGTTCGACCTCTTCCGGCGTGCGCCCGAGCATGGGCTCCAGGCTGAACGCCATGTAGTCTTCCATGGCCAGCCGACCCTCGTTGTAGGCCTGCATCAGCTCGTGGTCGCGGCGCATGAAGGACTCGGGATCGACCCAGCCGAGGCGACCCATCTGTTCGCTCCAGAGCGAAGCACAGTCGCCGTGGATCAGGGTTTCGTCGAGATCGAAAATCGCTAGAGCCATGTGGAACCTCCCGTGGAAAGACGCTCAGGCTACCTCACAAAGTGCGTCTGGCCCAATCGTCAGGGACACCCTTTGGCCGTCGGGCAGCAGGTCGGCGGCGGTACGGTTGAGCACGTCCACCAGCAACTGCACGCCGTGGGCCTGCACCCGGTAGCGGATTACGTTGCCCAGCAGGCTATGGCTGCGGATCTCGCCGTCCAGGGCACCGTCAATCCCCAGTTCGATGGCTTCCGGGCGAATCGCCACGCGGGTGTGGATCGGCCGCTGCAGCAGGGCGCTGGCTTGGGCGGCATCGAGCAGGTTGTAATTGCCGATGAAACCGGCAGCGAACGCATCGACCGGCGCCGTGTACAGGCTCTGCGCATCCCCGCTCTGGACGATGCGGCCCTTGTTCATCAGGAAGATGCGGTCGCTCATGGTCAACGCCTCTTCCTGGTCGTGGGTGACGAAAATCGTGGTCAGACCCAGTTCCCGCTGGATCTGCCGGATCTGCTCGCGCAGGTGCTTGCGGATACGTGCATCCAGGGCCGACAGGGGCTCGTCGAGCAGCAACAGGCGCGGGCGGGTGACCAGCGAGCGGGCCAGGGCGACCCGTTGGCACTGGCCGCCGGACAACTGATGGGGATAGCGCCCGGCAAACTCACCCAGCTCCACCAGCGCCAGGACCTCGGCCACGCGGCGTGAGCTTTCGGCGCCCTTGACCTTTTGCATGCGCAAACCGAAGGCGACGTTCTGTTCCACGTTCATGTTGGGAAACAGGGCATAGCTCTGGAAGACCATGCCGATATCGCGCTTCTGCGGGCCAAGCGGAGCAAGGTTTTGGCCATCGAGCAGGATCGTGCCGGCATTGATCGGGGTCAGCCCGGCAATGGCGCGCAACAGGGTCGACTTGCCGCAGCCGGAGGGCCCGAGCAGGGTGATGAATTCGCCTCGCTCGACGGTGAAGCTGATATCGCTGAATACCTCGGTAGTGCCGTAGCGCTTATCCAGTCTTTCGACGCTGACGAAGCTCATATCAGTCTTTGTCCTTGTTCAAGCGATTGGCACCCCAGGTGAGCAGCAACACGAAAAGAAAATAGGAGATCACCAGCGCACTGTTGAAGTGGCCGCTGCTGTTGCGCATGTTGTTCAGGTAGACCTGCAGGGTTTCGTAGCGCGTGCCCACCAGCAGGTTGGCGAACACGAACTCGCCGAACAGGAACGAGAACGAGAGCAGCAGGGCGATCATCAGGCCCTTGCGCAGGTTGGGCAGCACCACCAGAACAGCCGCCTGGAACGTGCTGGCGCCCAACAGCTGCGCTGCGTCCATCAGGTCGCGCAGGTTGATCGCCTGCAGGTTGTTGGTGATGGCGCGGTACATGAACGGCAGGGCCACGGTGAAATAGCAGCCGATCAGGATCCAGGGTGTGCCGACCATGGCCAGCGGTCCCGAGCCGTACAGGTTCAACAGGCCTACCGAAGACACCACCGGGGGCACGGCGAAGGGCAGCAGGATGAGAATGTTCATCAGCGCATCCAGCCGCGGAAAGTGGTAGTGCACCACGAACAGCAGCGGCAGGATCACCAGCACCGACAGCACCAGCGCACCGACGCAGACCACCAGCGACTGGCCAAAGGCCTGGAGGAATCGCGGGTCGCCCCACAGCTGCAGGTACCACTTGAAGGTCAGCCCGCTGGGCAGGATCGATGCCGACCAGCTGGTGGCGACCGAGTACAGCAGGGTACCGGCCAACGGCAGCAGCAGAATCAGGAACAGCAGCCAGACCACGGCCCGGTGGTAGAGGCCGGGTGCGTCGAGTTCAGCGCGCGACATGGTAGCTCCTGCGCAACAGCCATTGATGGACAAGGGTGACCAGGGTCATCAGCCCCACCAGGATCATGGCCAGGGCGCTGGCCAGGTTGGGGTCCAGACTGATGTCGCCGGCCACCATGGCGGCGATGCGGATCGGCAGCACGTTGAAATTGCCGGTGGTCAGCGCGTACACCGTGGCGTAGGCACCCAGCGCATTGGCCAGCAGGATGACGAAGGTGCCCAGCAGCGCCGGGGTCAGCACCGGCAGGCCGATGTGGCGCCAGTAGGCCCAGCCGTTGGCCCCGAGCAGGGCGGCGGACTCGCGCCAGTCTTCGCGCAACGCGTCGAAAGCGGGGTAGAGCAGCAGTACGCCCAGCGGGATCTGGAAATAGGTGTAGGTGATGATCAGGCCGGTCTTGGAGTACAGGTTGAAATCGTCGATCAGGCCGCTTTGCTTGAGCATCATGGTAATCGCGCCATTGAAACCCAGCAGGATGATGAAGGCGAACGCCAGCGGTACGCCGGAAAAGTTGCTGGTCATGTTGGCGAAGGCGCTGACGAAATCCCGTAGCCGCGAGTCGACCCGGCGCAGTGAACTGGCGCCGATGACGGCGATGACGATGCCGAACAGGCTCGACCAGAAGCTGATTTCCAGGCTGAACTGGATGGCCTGGCGATAGAACCGCGAGCCGAAGGCCTTGCTGAAGTTGTCCAGGCTCCAACCGGCGTCGGTCTGCACGCTGTGGATCGCCACCCAGGCCAGGGGGGCGATCTGGAAGACGAAAAAGAACAGGGCGAAGGGCACCAGCAGTAGCAGGGCCAGGGTTCTGCCGCGGGTGGTGGTGGTCACTGTTGCATGGCTCCGGGGTGTCAGGGATGTCGGCGTTGGCGGCTTCGCGGCCGCTGACCGCTCCTACAGATGTTGCGGGGTATCGGAGGTGATCGGTGTTGGCCTCTTCGCGGGCAGAGCCCCGCTCCCACAGGGATCGACGCTCCTGCTCATGTGGGAGCGGGCTCTGCCCGCGAAGAGGCCCTACCTGATGCACCGCGATCACTGCATCTCGAAGATCACCTGCTCCTGCCACTGCTGTGGCAGGGCCTTGGAGCTTGCCTCCCAGACGTCCGGATTCTTGATCGGTGTGACATGGCGATACTGCTCGGCCGGCAGCAGCTTGGCCGCGACATCATCCGGCAGCTTGATGTGGTCGGCACGGATCGGCCGGGCGTAGCCGCGCGCCAGGTTGATCTGCCCGGCATCGCTGAGGATGTACTCGCGGGCCAGCTTCGCGGCATTCGGGTGCTTGGCGTACTTGTTGATGATGGTGGTGTAGCCGGAAATCACCGACCCGTCGGAAGGGATCAGCACATCGAAGCGTTTCGGATCGATCTGGTCGCGATAGCTCAGGCCATTGAAGTCCCAGACCACACCCACTTCGATCTCGCCTTTTTCCAGGGTCTGGATGGTCGGGTTGGCCAGGGACAAGCGTTTCTGCTTGGCCAGTTCGGTGAACAGTTGCAGGCCCGGCGCCAGGTTGCTTTCATCGCCCTTGAAGGCGATTGCCGCCGCCAGCACGCCATTGGCTGCCTGGGCCGCGGTGCTTACATCACCGATGGCCACCTTGTACTTGCCGTTCTTCAGGTCTGCCCAGCTTTTCGGGGCATCTTCGGGTTTGACCAGTTGCTTGTTGACGATGAACGCGATGGTGCCGGTGTACGCCAGCATCCAGTGGCCATCGGCATCCTTGGCCCAATCGGGGATCTGCGCCCAGGTGGAAGGCTTGTAGGCCTGGGTCACGCCCTGTTTCGTGGCGATGGGGCCAAATGCTGCACCGACATCGCCGATATCGGCACTGGCGTTGTCTTTCTCGGCAGCGAACTTAGCCACCTCTTGCGCCGAGCTCATGTCGGTGTCCATGTGCTTGAGGCCGTACTTGCTGGCCAGGTCGTCCCAGGTGCCCTTCCAGTTGGCCCAGGCGTCGGGCATGCCGACGCTGTTGACCATGCCTTCGGTCTTGGCCGCGGCTTCAAGGGTTTGCAGATCGGTATCTGCGGCCGAAGCCAGGTTGCACAACGCGATGCTCGAACCTAACAGTGTGGCCAGGAAAAGCTTTTTCATCCGGTGCTCCTATGGGCGCCTATCGAAACGAGGGGACTGTCGACGACTGGATTGATCTGGATTCAGCAATACCCGAGCCAACGTAGGTGACGCTCATGACATTTTGACGTCGAGCACGTCGGCCACAGGCATGCCCAGGGCAGTCGTGCCCTTGGAGGCTAAGCGTAGACGAGATTTGCCGCTTCGATCGGTGCTAAGGAAAGGCAGTTGCAAGCGGACATGTACACAAGGGTATGCACGGACAGGCGGCCGCAGGAAAGCAGGAGAGCAGGGTAGCGGGACCGCGAGCCGGGCCCTGCAACCAAACGGATGCATCAGTGCATCAGTGGTTCACGGTAAAGGCGAGCATCGCCGAGAGTTGGCACATCGGTCGACCGCTTTCGGCATGCCACTGATTGAATGCCGCCTGGACCGCCGCCTGATCGCGTTTGGAACTGGGCACTTTGTCGACGATCTCCTGGGCGCTCAGTGCCGCTACCACGTCCCAACTGGGAATGAAGGTGTCCTTGCCCACCATGCGCAGGAAGCGTGGCGCCGACAACCCGCCCATCTGGTTGCCATGCTTGGCGATGTACTGCCATAGCCCGGTGATGTCCTCTACCGGCCAATCGGCGATGAAGTCACCGAAACTGCCGTGTTCCATGGCCACGTCGAGAATCATCTGGGCGTTGCGCGGCACGCTCTTGAGCTTGCCGAAATGGCGGATGATGCGCGTGTCCTGCATCAGCCGTTCCAGGCGCTCGGCGCCCATCAGCACGATTTTCTCCGGATCGAAGCCGAAGAACACCTCTTCGAAGGCAGGCCATTTCGAGTCGACCAGGCTGTGCTTCAAGCCTGCGCGGAAGACCCTCAGGGCCATGGTGGACAGGTAGCGGTCGGCGCTGATCTTGCGCAGCTGCGCCGCAGACTTGGCCGTCGGCAAACGCGCTTCCAGCGCCTTCTGCGAGCCGAAGCGATTCAGGCAGTACTCGTTCAGCCACTTGTAGTCATGCATGGAACCGGTGTCCTCAACTGCTGGATGAATGCACGGGCAGCTCGCCTTCGCGCAGCCAGACCTCGTCGATGCGGTGGTCCGGTGCCTTGTGCAGAATCATCTGCGCCCGATCGCGGGTCACCAGGATGTTTTCCGTGAGGTTCTTCAGGTTGACCTCTTCCCACAAATAGTCGGCGCGCGCCTGTGCAGCGTCGCCCGATAGAGTGGTCAGGCTCATGAAGCGTTCCATGTACCAGTGACGAATGTCCGCAGTAGGCGCATCCAGGTAGATGGAAAAGTCGTGGGCGTGGTCCAGCTGCAGGATGTTCAGGCCTTCCAGAATGAGAATGTCGGGCTGGTCGATCAGGTGGAAGTGGGTGTCGATGTCCTTGAGCGCCTGTGAATAGACCGGCACCTGCAAACCGCGCACACCTTGCCTGAGGTCATGCAGAAACGCCTTCAAGTCGTCGGTGCGATAGCTTTCCGGGAAGCCCTTGCGGGGCATCAGCTGGCGCTGTTCCAAAATCCGGTTGGGATACAGAAAACCATCGGTGCTGACCACCTCGACCCGCGGTGCTTGCGGCCAGCGCTCGAACCGCTCCTTGAGCAGCGTGGACAGGGTGCTCTTGCCCACGGCGACGCTGCCGGCGATGGCCACCACGAAGGTGTGCCGATGGCCCAGATAGTGCTGGTGGATGTGTTCGCTGATCCAGGCCAGCGGCGACTCGTCGCCGAGGGCCGTGGCGGGGTACTTGGTGTAGGTGTGGATACTCAAGCGTGACCCGCCATCGTGCGATTCAACCTGCGATTCAACCCGAGATTCAACTTAGCCACGCGGTGTGCTCAACAGTTGTGCGGTCTGGCCCAGACGCTTGCCCAGCGCCCGGCAAAGGGTCTTTTCGTGCTCGTCGAGCAGGCGCTTGCCGTCGGCACCGGCGTGGTGGCTGGCGCCATACGGGGTGCCGCCGCCCTGGGTTTCCACCAGTGCCGACTCGCTATAGGGCAGCCCGGTGACGAGCATGCCGTGGTGCAGCAAGGGCAGCAGCATGGACAACAGGGTGGTTTCCTGGCCTCCGTGCAGGCTCGCGGTGGAAGTGAATACCCCGGCCGGCTTGCCGACCAGGTCGCCACTGAGCCACAGGCTGCTGGTACCGTCGAGGAAGTACTTGAGCGGCGCGGCCATGTTGCCGAAGCGCGTCGGGCTGCCCAAGGCCAGGCCGGCGCAGTTCTTCAGGTCGTCGAGGCTGGCGTATACCGCGCCTTGCTCGGGAATTGACGGTGCGACGGCCTCGCACTCGGTGGAGATCGCCGGCACGCAGCGCAGACGTGCCTCCAGCCCGCTGGATTCGACACCGCGGGCGATCTGTCGGGCCATCTCGGCGGTGGCGCCGTTGCGGCTGTAATAGAGCACCAGGATGTAAGGTGTGTTCACGACAGAATCTCCAGTACGTTTTCCGGTGGACGGCCGATCACCGCGCGCTCACCGTTGACCAGAATCGGACGCTCGATGAGTTTCGGGTGGCTGGCCATGGCTTGCACCAGTTGTTCTTCGCCCAGCGTCGCGTCGGCCAGGTCCAGGGTCTTGTATTCCTCTTCGCCGGTGCGCAGCAAGGCCCGGGCGCTGACGCCCAGCTTGCCCAGCAGGGCGTGCAAGGTGGCCGCATCGGGAGGCGTTTCCAGATAGAGCACCACGACGGGCGCAAGCCCGCGGGCGTGCAGCAGCTCCAGCGCCGCGCGTGATTTGGAGCAGCGCGGATTGTGGTAAAGGGTCAGTTGGGTCATGGGAAAAGTCGCCTCCGGCATCCAGTGGCGGGTATTCTAACCACGTGGCGGTATTCGGTCGCCTTTTTCGCATGGCCTCGGGAATAAGGAAGGATAGACCCATGAACTGGCGTATCAAGACCCACCTCGCGCCGCTGGCTGGCCTGTTGCTGGGCGCCCTGCTGCTGGGCGGTTGCGGCGGCGACTACGGGCCCGATCAGCATGGCACGCAGGTCGGCGCCAAGACGCTGGACAAGCAGTGGCTGGTGATCAACTACTGGGCCGTATGGTGCGGGCCGTGCCGCCGTGAGATCCCCGAACTCAATGCGCTGTCGCAGAGCCTGGAAGGGCAGGGCGTGCGCGTGATCGGGGTGAACTTCGACAACCTGCAGGGCGACGAATTAAGCGCCGCCGCGAAGACCCTGGGAATCGACTTCACGGTGCTGGCCCAGGATCCAGCACCGCGCTTCGAGCTGCCCCGCAGCCAGGCCTTGCCCGTCACCTACCTCATCGATGCCCAAGGCAAGGTGCGCGACCAGTTGCTCGGTGAGCAAACCGCCGCCGGCATCAAGGCGCGCCTGACAGCCCTGCAGCGCGGCGAAGGCTGAGAAGCCGCAGGTAGGGGGTTTGCCTGATGTTGCACTCCGGCTGTAAGGGGCTGGCTGACTCATACGCGGCTTCGCACAGCTGATGGATGCTGCCTGCGTGCGTTGAGCCCAGGCATGCGGGTGCTAGTATTCACAGATGCCGCCGCGAGGGGGAAATCAATCACGAAGATCGAGTCCGTCCATGGATGTAATGACCGGATTAAGGATGATTATTTTGAAGGATCGAAGCATAGAAGTTACTTATGAGAAAATGTATGCCTATGAAGAGGAGATAAAGAACAGTATTTCCATCAAGACCCAATTGATATTCACTGCCATCTTCGCGCTCTTGTCCGTATCTGCGTATTTGGCTAGATTTCTGGACTTCACTGAACGTCATGGTATTGCTTATGTGATCGCTTCTTTGATTCTATTGGTGATTGTCATTATTTCGGTTTCTGTTTATTTCAACTGCAGGGCATTCAGTGGGTCTGAGTTCAATCGAATGCCATATGCCGCTGAGGTAAAAAAATACCATGACGACCAACTAAACTATAACAGTGAGGTCAAGAAATATAATTTCCAGGTCAGCCATGCCGAACAACTTGATCTCGTAGACCCCATACATGAAACCGAGTCTTATATTTCCCAAACCTACGTGCGGTGCGCAACTCATAACGCATTGGTCAACGAGCAACGTTCAAGATGGGTCTTCAAATCGGTTGCAGCCTTCCTGATCGCGTGCATACCTCTCGTGTTGGCAAGCGTCCTGTTCGTTGTCTTTGATATGGATACATCGTCTCCGAGAAAAAACCTGTCTATCAGGGACAGCTATGTAGGAGATGAGATCTCGTCGTTAAAGAATCAGCTCCTTGCTGGTCCTGGACGTAATCAGATAGCAGATTTGGAAAAAAGGACTATAATTCTGGAAAATGCTTTGCTTGCAATGAGGTCGAGAACATTGAGTGACTCTGAAAAAGCCACTGCTGAACAGCAGTCAAAGCCTCCAGCTCCAGTCAAACCTGCAGCCCCCCCTCGTCGAATGACATTGGATGAGGCGCCACCAGGAGAAAGAAAATGAAACCCGACAACGAGAAATCCAAGCCGAATGGCTATATCAAGCCGATTCCGCCGAAGAAACCTTCTGTCCCGGTAGTAAGGCGCGTGGTCAATGAAAAGGTGATCAACAGGAGCGAAATTGCTTTAGGTGGCTGAAGCGCTGATCAATGATCATTGATTGGCCTCAGGCTCACTGCACCAGATAGATGATGCCTGGGTGCGCTCATGATCAACTGTAAGGCTTGGCGCCTTTTTTTACGTTGTCCATCTTGCTGAGTCGCTGAGCACCCACGGTGCATAGCGCGCCTCAACGGTGCGCCGCACCTGAAAATTCCTGACCCACTCAACCGCGCTGACCCTCGTTTAACGTGATCCGCTCGATCCGATGGGGTTGGCGCATGTATTGCAAGCACCCTCGCACACAATGCAATCGATGCCGATTGCCCCCACACGACAACGGTGCCGTGCTGCCCGCTCTGATGAGCGAAGGCAGCCGGCGCCGTTTTTGTTTTGTAGCCAGCAGCGAGGAACGCCGATGACCCGCACTTCTGTCCGTAGCGTGTGCCCGTACTGCGGGGTGGGCTGCGGTATCGTAATGACCGTCGAGAACGATCGGGTGGTCAAGGTCAGCGGTGACAAGCAGCATCCGGCCAACGCCGGGCGCCTGTGCACCAAGGGCAGCAGCTGTGCCCAGCCGCTGACTGATCCGGGCCGGATGCAGCATGCCTATGTGCGCCAGGGCCGCAGCCACGAGCCGGTGCAGTCGAGCATGGACATGGCCATCGCAGACGCCGGTAGCCGTTTGCGGCAGATCCTCGATGAACATGGCCCGGATGCACTTGCTTTCTACGTCTCCGGGCAGATGTCACTGGAAGCCCAGTACCTGGTCAACAAACTGGCCAAGGGCTACGTTCGCACCCGGCACATCGAGTCCAACTCGCGGTTGTGCATGGCCAGTGCGGGGAGCGGCTACAAGCTGTCGTTGGGTGCCGATGGCCCGCCCGGCTCCTATGATGATTTCGACCACGCCGACGTGTTCCTGGTGATCGGCGCGAACATGGCCGACTGTCATCCAATTCTGTTCCTGCGCCTGCTGGACCGGCTCAAGGCGGGCGCCAGGCTGATCGTCGTCGACCCGCGACGTACTGCCACTGCCGACAAGGCCGACCTCTTTCTGCAGATCGAGCCGGGCACCGATCTGGCCTTGCTCAACGGCTTGTTGCACCTACTGCATACGAACGACGCTACCGACTCGTCTTTCATCGCAGCGCACACCGAGGGTTGGGACGAAATGCCGGCTTTTCTGGCCGACTACACCCCGGCCCGGGTAGCCGAGATCACCGGCCTCGACGAACAGGCGATCCGGCAGGCCGCGCAGTGGATCGGTGGCGCCGCGAACTGGATGAGTTGCTGGACCATGGGGCTGAACCAGAGTATCCAGGGCACCTGGAACACCAATGCGCTGTGCAACCTGCACTTGGCCACGGGCGCCATCTGCCGTCCGGGCAGTGGGCCGTTTTCCCTGACCGGCCAGCCCAATGCCATGGGCGGACGCGAAATGGGCTACATGGGGCCTGGTCTGCCCGGCCAGCGCTCATTGCTGGTGGACGCGGACCGGGCCCATGTCGAGCAGCTGTGGAACATCCCTTCCGGCAGCCTGCGCAAGGAAGGCAACGCCGGTACCATCGACCTGTTCCGGCAGATGGGCGAGGGCGCGATCAAGGCCTGCTGGATCATCTGCACCAACCCGGTGGCCAGTGTCGCCAACCGCCGGCAAGTGATCGAGGGCTTGCAGGCCGCCGAACTGGTGATCACCCAGGATGCGTTTCTCGATACCGAAACCAACCGCTACGCCGACGTTCTGCTGCCGGCTGCGCTGTGGGCCGAAGCGCAAGGGGTGATGATCAACTCCGAGCGCAACATGACCTTGATGCCCAAGGCCGTGAACGCACCGGGACAGGCCTTGGCCGACTGGCAGATCATCGCCCGGGTGGCCTGCGCCATGGGCTTCGCCGAAGGCTTCGACTACGCCAGCGCCGAGCAGGTCTATGAAGAGCTGCAACGGTTCGACAATCCGCAGAGCGGCTATGACATCCGCGGCGCAAGCTATGCGCAACTGCGCAAGCAGCCAAGGCAATGGCCCTCTGCGCCAGGCCAGGACGCTCCGCGCAGCCCGATTCGCTACCTGACCGACGCCGGGCCGCGCTTTCCCACCGCCAGCGGGCGCGGACGTTTCTTCGCCCGTCCGCATCTGCCGCCCGCCGACCTGCCCGACGGCCAGTTCGCGATGGTGCTCAATACCGGCCGTCTGCAGCACCAGTGGCATACCCTGACCAAGACCGGCAAGGTCCCTACGCTGAACAAGCTCGACCCTGGCCCGTTCATTGAAATCCACCCCGACGATGCCGAGCGCCTGAGCATCGGCGAGGCCGATCAAGTGCAGGTCCGCTCGCGGCGCGGCCAGGCGGTATTGCCGGCACGCATCAGCGACCGAGTACGGCCAGGCAATTGCTTCGCGCCGTTTCACTGGAGCGATGTCTACGGCAGCGACCTGGCCATCAATGCGTTGACCAGCGACGCCAGCGATCCGCTGTCGCAACAGCCCGCGTTCAAATTCGCGGCCGTGGCCCTGCAACGCGTCGGCTCGCCGAAGATCACCCTGCACGACCTCGATCCAGCGCTGGCCGAGGCCGTTGCGCCGCTTGCCGGGCAAGCGGGGACCCTGGTGCTCTGGGCCTCGCAGACCGGCAACGCGCAAGCCATCGCCGAGCGCTGCGTGCAGACCCTGCGCGAGCGCGGCGCGCCGGTGCTGCTGCGCGGCATGGACGAGATCACTACCGCCGACCTGCTGGCGGCGCGCGACGTATTGCTGGTGACCAGCACTTTCGGCGACGGCGACGCACCCGACAACGCGGTGCGCCTGTGGGCGCAGCTGCAGGCCGAGGGCATCGAGCCCTGCTCGGACCTGCGCTACGCGGTGCTGGCGCTGGGCGATTCGAGTTACGGACAGTTCTGTGGCTTCGCCCGCAAGCTGGACGCACGCCTGCAGCAGTTGGGTGGGCAGCGCCTGCTGGCCCGCGTCGAGTGCGAACCTGACGATCAGGAGCTTGCCGAGCAGTGGACCCAGGCCGTTGGCCTGCTGCTGGCGGGCGCCCCGCTTGGCGAAACGACCCCGTTGGCGACCCAGGCCCCACTGCTGTACACCCGCAAGCGGCCATGGCTGGCGCGGGTCCTGCACAATCAGGTGCTCAATGCGCCGGGCACCGAGAAGGAAGTTCGCCATGTGGTGTTCGACCTCAAGGACAGCGGGCTGGTGTACGAGGCGGGCGATGCGCTTGGGGTGTGGCCGAGCAACTGCATGAGCCTGGTCGAGGAACTGCTGGCGTGCCTGGGTCTGGACAGCAGCGAGCGGGTGATGCTCAAGGGGCAGGGCGAACAGCCGCTGGCGGTGGCGCTGCACAAGCATCTGGACATTACCCGCATCACCCCGCAGTGGCTGGCGTTCATTGGCCAGCGCTGCGCCGATCCGCTGCTGGCCACGCTGCTCACGCCCGACCGCGCCGGTGAGCTCCAGCAATGGCTGTGGGGTCGGCAACTGATCGACCTGCTCGACGCCTTTCCCGTCACACTCACCACGCAGGAACTGCTTGGCCTGCTCAAGCCGCTGCAGCCGCGGCTGTATTCCATCAGCTCGAGCGCCCGCACCGACCCGCAGCAGGTGCACATCACCCTCTCGACGGTGCGCTATCACTGCAACGAGCGTGTGCGCAGCGGGGTGTGTTCGGGCTTTCTGGCGGATCGCTCGGCGGCGGCGCTGGTACCGATCTTCGTGCAAAAGGCCACCCAGTTTCGCGTGCCCAGCCAACCCGAGACACCGATGATCATGGTCGGACCGGGTACCGGCATAGCGCCGTTTCGCGCCTTCCTCCACGAGCGGCAGGCGCTCGGCCACAGCGGACGCAATTGGCTGCTGTTCGGCGAGCAGCGCGAGCTCAGCGACTTCTACTACCGCGACGAGCTGCACGCCTGGTTGCGCAGCGGCCATCTGCATCGGCTCGATACAGCGTTCTCCAGGGATCAGGCGGAAAAGATCTACGTCCAGGACCGCTTGCGCCAGCAGGGTGCCCAGGTCTGGCAATGGTTGCAGCAAGGTGGCCATTTCTATGTCTGCGGGGATGCCAGCCGGATGGCCAAGGATGTCGATGCGGTGCTGCGGCAGGTAGTGGCCGAGCACGGCGGCATGAGCGAGGTACAGACCGAGGCTTATATGGCGCAGCTCAGTCGCGACAAGCGCTACGTGCGGGATGTGTACTGAAACGGTGCGTGGTGCACTGGGATGGGTCTTGTTGTCAGTGAGGGCTTCTTCGCGGCGAGCCCTCTGCCCGCGGAAAGGCCCTACCTGACACACACCAAACCACCCTGGCACGCAATCTGCTTTCACCTTGGCCAAGTCCCGGTGATCAACGACGATCACCCCACCGGACAACCTCAATTCGACCATCAGGCAAAGGCGCCTGGAGCATTCGCTCCAGGCGTTTTTTTTTGCCCGATGGTCAAGGCACCGTGACCCGCTTGGAGATACCTATGAATGCGCTCGTGAACCTCAGGCCCCGGCAGAAGCTCATCGTTATCGGCAACGGCATGGTGGGTCATCATTGTGTCGAGCAGCTGATCGAGCGCAGCGCGGTCGATCGCTACGAGATCCATGTCTTCGGCGAAGAACGCCAGCGCGCCTACGATCGAGTGCACTTGTCCGAATACTTCGGCGGCTCGTGTGCCGAAACCCTGGCCTTGGGCGATGCTCAGCTGTATGGCCTGCACGGCGTCACCCTGCACCTGAGCCAGCCGGTGCTCGAGATCGACCGCCAGGCGCGCGAAGTGGTCACCGCCACTGGGCGGCACGGCTACGATGTGCTGGTACTGGCCACCGGCTCGTTCCCCTTCGTGCCACCGATTCCAGGTTGCGAAGGCAACGCACGGCTGGTCTATCGCACCCTGGACGATCTGGACGCCATTCGTGCAGCCGCGTGCGGTGCGCGCCGTGGTGTGGTGGTCGGCGGCGGTCTGCTCGGCCTCGAAGCGGCGAATGCCTTGAAGTCGCTCGGGCTGGAAGCTCACGTGGTCGAATTCGCCTCGCGTCTGATGCCCGTGCAGTTGGACGTCGACGGCGGCGCTGCCTTGCGTGCGCGCATCGAGGCATTGGGGGTGGGCGTGCACACCTCCCGTGCCACGCAGAACGTCGAGGCCGGCGAGACCCATCGCTACCGGATGAACTTCGACGGCGGCGAGTTCCTGGAAACCGACCTGATCGTATTCTCCGCCGGCATTCGTCCCCAGGATGCGCTGGGCCGCGCCTGCGGGCTGGAGATCGCCGCCCGCGGCGGCATCGTCATCGACCCGCACTGCCGCAGCAGCGACCCGGCGGTGTATGCGATCGGCGAATGCGCATCATGGAACGGCAGCGTCTTCGGCCTGGTGGCGCCGGGCTACAGCATGGCCCGCAACGTGGCTTGCGAGCTGGCCGGGGAGGCGCCGGTGGCGTTCAGCGGCGCCGACATGTCGACCAAGCTCAAGCTGTTGGGCGTCGACGTCGGCTCCATCGGCGATGCCCATGCCACCACGCCGGGCGCCAAGAGCTACCGTTTCATCGACGAAGCCAACGCCAGCTACCGGCGCCTGGTGGTGGACGCCAGTGGCAAACACGTTCTGGGCGCTGTGCTGGTCGGTGACAACAGTTACTACGACACCCTGCTGCAATATGCCCAGAACGGCATCGCCTTGCCGGCCGACCCTTCGACGCTGATCCTGCCATTGTCAGACGGTGCGCCCCTGCTGGGCGCCGATGCGTTGCCGGACACCGCCATGATCTGCTCTTGCCACAACGTCAGCAAAGGGGCGATCTGTTCTGCCATCGATGGAGGCTGTGGCGACCTGTCGGCGCTCAAGTCCCAGACCAAGGCCTGCACCGGTTGCGGCGGCTGCGCCGCGCTGCTCAAGCAGGTGTTCGAACATGAGCTGATTGCTTGCGGCGTCAGCGTCGACAAGAGCCTGTGCGAGCATTTCGCCTACACCCGCGCCGAGCTCTATGCCCTGGCCCGTGTCGAGGGCATCGCCAGCTTCGAGGACATGCTTGCCCGCCACGGCCGCGGCGCAGTGGGGTGCGACGTGTGCAAGCCCACCGTCGGCAACATCCTCGCCTCCTGCTGGAACCAGCCGATCATGGACCCCTCGCTGGTGCCGCTGCAGGACACCAACGATACGTTCATGGCCAACATGCAGAAGAATGGTACCTACTCGGTAGTGCCACGCATTCCGGGTGGTGAGATAACCCCGGACAAGCTGATCGCCATCGGTGTGGTGGCGAAGAAATACGACCTCTACACCAAGATCACCGGCGGCCAGCGCATCGACCTGTTCGGTGCCCAGTTGCACGAGTTGCCGGAGATCTGGAGCGAGCTGATCGAAGCCGGCTTCGAGACCGGTCATGCCTACGGCAAGTCGACCCGTACCGTGAAATCCTGTGTGGGCAGCACGTGGTGCCGCTATGGCGTGCAGGACAGCGTGGCCATGGCCTTGCGCATCGAGGATCGCTACAAGGGCCTGCGCTCGCCGCACAAGCTCAAGTTCGCCGTGTCCGGCTGCACCCGCGAATGTGCCGAGGCGCAGAGCAAGGATATCGGCGTGATTGCCACCGAGAAGGGCTGGAACCTCTACGTGTGCGGCAACGGCGGCATGCGTCCGCGGCACGCCGAACTGTTCGCCACCGATCTTGACGATGAACAGCTGATTCGCTACATCGACCGTGTGCTCATGTTCTACATCCGTACCGCCGACAAGCTGCAGCGCACCTCGGTGTGGCGCGAAAGCCTGGAGGGCGGGCTGGAATTCCTCAAGCAGGTCGTGCTGGAGGACAGCCTGGCCCTGGGCGCCGAACTCGAAGCGCAGATGCAGCGGGTGGTCGATCACTATGAATGCGAATGGGCCAATGCCCTGAAGGATCCGGAAAAGCTCAAGCGCTTCCGCACCTTCGTCAACGACAAGCGTGCGGACCCGGGTGTGCAGTTCGTCAAGGAACGTGGCCAGCGTCGCCCGGCGCAGGTGGGCGATGTGGTCACGTTGATCCCGGTGATGGAGGAGGTGTTGTGATGCAGGCGGCCAAGGCGGTGCAAGCGATGGACTGGCAAGCAGTGTGCGATCGAGCGGACTTGATCGCCAATTCCGGTGTAGTGGTATGGCTGCACGGCGACCAGGTGGCAGTGTTCTACCTCCCCGACGCGGGCGAGGGCCGGGTGCTGCACGCCATCGACAACCACGACCCGCGCTCGGGCGCCAATGTGCTGGGGCGTGGCATCGTCGGGTATCTGCAGGGCGAGCTGGTGGTGGCTGCGCCGCTGTACAAGCAGCATTACTGTTTCAGCGACGGGCGCTGCCTGGAGGCGCCGGAGCAGGGCATCAGGGTGTGGCCGGTGCGCTTCAATGGTGATCGGGTGGAGATTGGCAGGGTCTAGGGTGGTCTTGCCGGCCTCTGCCTGCGAATGGGCCCTCACTGCCAAAGCAAACCCCATGGCCCAATGCTACGATTGGCGCCATGAACCTCGACAGCCGCATCAAATTCCGCCACCTGCTGTGCTTTCTCGAAATTGCCCGCCAGGGCAGCTTCGCCAAGGCTGCCGATGGCCTGTCCATCAGCCAGCCGGCGATTTCCAAGACGCTCAAGGAACTCGAAGACCTGCTGCAGACCCGCCTGTTCGACCGCGACAAGAGCGGCGTCGAGCTGACCGCCGCCGGCGTGCGCTTTATGCGTTATGCCGGGCCCTGCGTGCAGGCCTTGCGCGACGGCGTCAGCAGCCTGCGCGGCGAGCCCCATGAAGCCCCTCAGGTGCGCATCGGCGTGCTGTCGACCGTGGAAAGCCAGCTGTTGCCCGAAGTACTCTGCCGCCTGCACGAACGCCACGCCGCCCTGGTGGTCAGCGTGGCGACCGGGCCGGGTGCCTATCTGCTGGCGCAACTGCACGTCGGCGAACTGGACCTGGTGATCGGCCGCATGACCGACAGCCCGCAGATCCAGGGTCTGTCGTTCGAACACCTGTACAGCGAATCCATGACGCTGGTCGTGCGTCCGGCGCATCCGCTGCTGCAGATGCGCCCGCTGAGCGCCGAACAGGTCGGCAGCTACCCCTGGGTGCTGCCGCTGGCCGGTACGACTATTCGCAAGCATGCCGACAGTTTGTTCGTGCAATGCGCCATCACGCCCTCGGCGCAACGTCTGGAAACGCTTTCACCGACCCTCAGTCGACGCTACGTCGCAAGCAGTGACGCCATCTGGGTGGCCCCGCGCGATGCGGTGCAGCGCGATATCGCCACCGGCCAGCTGTGCGAACTGGATCTGGGCGTGCACGAGCCGGGTGGTTCGGTGGGTATCTGCCGCAACGCCGCGCTGCCGCTGGCCTTGCCGGCTCAGTGGCTGTGCGAGGTGGTGCGTGAAGTGGCTGCGCACTACGGCCAGGCACCCAGCCCTGCGTGACACATGTTTCATCCAGCCGCTGCCGCACCACTTTCCTTTTGCTGGCCTGAACTTATCGTCTTTTTGCCTCTCTCATGCCGGTAGCCATTGGTCGTGGCCGCCTGATAAGCTCGCGGCCTCATTCGATTGCCCTTATGGCGCATGAACAAGGAAATAGCATGAAACAGCATCGGTTGGCGGCGGCAGTTGCCTTGGTCACCCTGGTCCTCGCAGGTTGCGATTCCCAGACCAGCGTCGAGCTCAAAACCCCGGCGCAGAAAGCTTCCTACGGTATCGGCCTGAACATGGGCAAGAGCCTGGCTCAGGAAGGCATGGACGATCTCGACTCCAAGGCCGTTGCCCTGGGTATCGAAGACGCCGTCGGCAAGAAAGAGCAGAAGATCAAGGACGACGACCTGGTCGCAGCCTTTGCCGATCTGCAGAAACGCGCCGAAGAACGCATGACCAAGATGAACGCCGAGGCGCAGACCGCCGGCAAGAAGTTCCTCGAGGACAATGCCAAGAAAGACGGCGTGGTCACTACCGCCTCCGGCCTGCAGTACCAGGTCATCAAGAAGGCCGAAGGCGCCCAGCCCAAGCCGACCGATGTGGTTACCGTTCATTACGAAGGCAAGTTGATCGACGGCAAGGTCTTCGACAGCTCCATCGAGCGCGGCGCGCCCATCGATCTGCCGGTCAGCGGCGTGATCCCGGGCTGGGTCGAAGGCCTGCAACTGATGCACGTGGGCGAGAAGGTCAAGTTGTTCATTCCGGCTGATCTGGCCTACGGCGCGCAGAGCCCGAGCCCGACCATTCCAGCCAACTCGGTGCTGGTGTTCGACCTCGAGCTGATCGCCATCAAGGACGCAGCCAAGGCTGCCGCTGACGCTGAAGCTGCAACCGACGACGCCGAAGTCGAAGAAGCAGCACCCGCCAAGTAAGCTGCTTCGTTTCCCGGAACGCCCCGTCTCGACGGGGCGTTTTCGTTTGAACCGGGTCTGTGCCAATGGGTCTTAAAGGAAGCGGCAGTAACTGTTTTCAGAACGCTGCGTCAAGGATTTTCGCGGGTTTTTTGTGTGAGTAAAAAACGCCCGATTTGACCTCAGCCCTTGAAAACCGGGCAGGTCAGGCGCGAAAAGCGGCTCTGTTCACAAGGTTATCCACAAATACTGTGGATAACCTCAAACCATCATTCGGCACCGGAGGGCTCATGAAAGCACCTTGGAATTTCACTCGTTTCCTGCCCATTGCCGAACGTGTCCTGAGTCGAGGCCGCCTGCCGGCCCTGATCTTCGCCGTGGCACGCAAGGGCAAGGGCTACCGGCTGGGCGCTTTGAAAGAGGACGTGCAACTGCTGCAGGCCCTGTGCCTGGCGTACTGGCGCGGCGAGTACCGCAGCATCAGCCCCAAGGCACTGGTGTCCATCGTTGCCGGACTGGTCTATTTCGTCAGCCCCATCGATGCAATCCCCGACTTTTTGATCGGTGTCGGCATGCTCGACGACATTGCCGTATTGGCCTGGGTGATGAAGACCCTGTCCGGGGAACTCGATGCGTTCCGTGCCTGGCGTCAGCGTCAGTCGCCGGAGAAACTGCGAGTGCTCGAACGCCTGCCAGCCTCGGAGAAGGATCTGGAACTGGAAAAGTCCCACCGCTGAAGCCGCCCCGCTGGCTTTGGCGCGCAGTTAACGCCCCGGAGTCGGCAATCCCCTGTTAACATTCCGCCATTACGCTCGCATCGTCCGATGTGCGCGCTCATCGGGCGGGAGGATGCAATGGGGGTTCAAGTGATCAGCCGCGACGGCCAGCCGGAGTATGCGGTCGTGCCATGGGACGAGTATCAGCGGTTGATTGCTGCAGCTGCGGTCAACCCGGTTGGCGCCTCTGCCGACGTCGCAGCCTCGCAGCCTGCTGCCGACCCTGTCAGCGCTGCGCCGCTCGCGCCCCCGCCAGGCTTCGAGCGTCTGCGCGAACTGCGCGAGGCGCAGGGCCTGCCGCTTGAAAGCCTGGCGCGCGCCGTGGGCATCAGTCCCTCCTACCTGTCGATGATCGAAACCGGCGAGCGGGAACCGGATGCCGCCATTCGCCGCAGCCTCGCCTGGGAGTTGGGGGTGCCGGGCTGGAGCACCCGCTCGTGAGCGTGCGCATCAGTCGGCAGCAATGGGACGGCCTGCTCGGCGAGCTGGACCACGCTCGCCGCCAGCGTCACCTGCTCACCTACCGCGCGCTGCTCGAACGCCTGGAATTGCCCACGCCCGCTATGCAGACACTGACGGCGGCACTCGAATACCTGGCCATGATCGACGCCCGCGCCGATCAGCCACTGCGCAGCTCGCTGGTGATCAGCCAGGGCGCCAGCCGCCTGCCGCGTACCGGGTTTTTCGAGTGTGCGGAAAAACTCGGACGTTTCTGTGGACCGTCGGATGGCGTTGCCGCCGCCTCGTGGCATGCCTCGGAAGTGGCGCGGGTGTTCGAATACATCTACCCGCCCACTACGACGGCCTGAGTCGTCAGGCCGACTCGGCGAGCTGCGTGTCGATCACGTGCACACTGGACCCCTGGACCTCTTTGGCCAGGTGCTTGGCCTGCGAAGCCATTTCCGCCAGTTGACTGCCATCCATGAGGCTACAGGCCTCGGCCCGCAAATGAACCACGCCGATGGACAGCGACAGCAGGGCAAATCGTTGCTGCTCGCCGCGACGATCCGTGGCTAGAAAACAGCCTGCTTGCAGATGCTCGGGGCGATAGAAGCGCCGGCACTGGTGCTGGAAGTCTTCCTGTAACTGACTCAGGCGCCGGCACCAGTCGGCCGGACTGATGACCAGGATGAAATCGTCGCCACCGATGTGGCCGACGAAGTCTCGGCTCGGATCCACGCGCTCGCTCAGGCACTGGGCCAGGCACAGCAGCACCTCATCGCCACGTGCGTAGCCATAGATGTCGTTGAAGGGCTTGAAGTTGTCGATGTCCACATAGCAGATGATCGCCTCGCGGCCCTGTTCCAGCACACGGGTCAGGCACTGCTGGATCGGCACGTTGCCAGGCAACAGGGTCAAGGGGTTGGCATGCCTGGCCTGCTGGATTTTCAGCTCGGTGATCAGCTTGAGCACGTCGATGACCCGGCCCAGCCCCAGGTAGCACCCACCCTGGATGACGATGAAGTCTTCCTCGATCCGCTGCCGCGCACGCCCGGTGAGCAAACGGCTGACCTGTTGCAGCGATTGTTTGCAGTCCACTGCCAGAAAATCATTGCTCATCAGCCGGCTGATCGGCTTGCGCGCGAACAGCTCGGTGGCGAATGGCTTGAGCAATGCATCGGACAGCGAGTGCCGATGAACGATGCCGCACGGGCGCCGCTCGCCGTCGACGACGGCGAGGGTGTTCAGGTTGGCCTGCAGCCGGAAGGCTTCCAGGACCTGCTGAGTCGGCGTATCGCGATGCACCGCAGCCTGCTCGATGATCAACGGTGCGAGGTCGCTGCCGTTGTCGCCAAGCGGCGGATTGCCGTCCTCGAGCCGCGGGACCAGCCCACGTGCGTCCCGTGGCGGCTGTTCCTGAGGGCGGCAGAGCAGATAACCCTGGACCAGGTCGACACCCATTTCGATCAATACCAGCAACTCCTCGACCAGCTCGATGCCTTCGGCGATCACCTGGGCCCGGGAAGCCTTGGCGATCTGCAGAATGGAACCGACGAATTCGCGCTTGAGTGCATCCTGGTGGATGCCGTCGATGAAGTGTCGGTCGATCTTCACATAGTCCGGACGCAACTCGGACCACAGGCGCAGGCTTGAATAGCCTGCACCCAGATCGTCCAGGGCAATCGAAAAGCCCATGGCGCGGTAGTGATGCAGGGCGTTGAACAGCAGTTGGAAATCGTCGGTAGGAGTCTGCTCGGTGAGTTCGATGACCACCTGGCTCGGGCTGATGCCGTAGCGCTGCAACAGCTGCAACGTGCGGCCGTCCTCGTGCAGCGGTTCGAGCAGCGACTCGGGCGAGACGTTGAGAAACAGCTTGCCGTCCAGGCGCTGTTCGCTGAAACGGCGGCAGGCGGTTTCCCGACACATCACTTCCAGCTCGTTGAGCCGACCGGCCTGGCGTGCCACCGCGAACAGATTGATGGGCGAATGCAATGGGCTGTTCGAAGGCCCCCGGCTCAATGCCTCGAAGCCCAGTATCTGCCGTTGCGACAGTGACACGATCGGCTGGAACAAGCAGTGCACACCGCCTTGGGCAAGAATGGTGTCCAGGGCGCTGAGCTGTTCTATGACGGTCATCGGTTCCTACCTTGCTGAATGTCGTGCTGGCCGGTCGCGCGAACGGGTCGAAAGCCGCGGGCCAGACGCAAAAAAAGACCCGCTGCAGGCGCAGCGGGTCCCTATTTCACGACAGCTTCATGTCGGTTTGATGACCGTCCTGTCACCTATCCGTCAATGCAGGGCCATGCTCCGGTCAATGCTTGGCCACCGACGTGTTGAGCTTTAGGTAGTCGAGCAGAATGCGCCCGGTTTCCGCGAGGTAGGCGTCATCTTCCGGCTTGGTCTTGTCCGGATCGGCACCCAGGGCATCCTCGTCTTCCTTCTTCAGCTCTTTCAGCGGTTCTTCGCCTTTGGCCTTGCGTCGGGTGTTCTCCAGGGCTAGTTGCTTGGCTTCGATATCGCTGTGCTGCGCGCGGCGGTCGGCTTCGTTCAGGCTGACGGTCTTCTCTTTCATCAACTGCTCGGCCAGGGCCAGGCGATCGCGGATATAGATGAATTCCGGGTCCTTGACGGTGCGGGCGTCGTGGTCGGCGGTCAGCTTGGCCAGGTAGGGCTTGAACGGATCGCTGGCCGGCTTGATGGCCGGGCGGATGGTGTCCCAGGGCATGGCTTCGGGCAGTGCGCTTTCACCGATTTCCTTGGTGTCGATGATCGACGGGTAGGCGATGTCCGGCAGTACACCCTGGTGCTGGGTACTCTGCCCGGAGACGCGGTAGAACTTGGCCAGGGTCAGCTTGAGCTCGCCATGGTTGAGCGGCTGGATGGTCTGCACTGTGCCCTTGCCGAAGGTCTGGCCGCCGACGATCAACGCGCGGTGGTAGTCCTGCATGGCGCCGGCGAAAATCTCCGAGGCCGAAGCCGACAGGCGATTCACCAGCAGCGCCAGCGGGCCCTTGTAGAACGCACCGGGGTTTTCATCTTCAAGTACGTCGACGCGGCCATCGGCGTTGCGCACCAGCACGGTCGGACCTTTCTCGATGAACAGGCTGGTCAGTTCGGTAGCTTCCTGCAGGGAGCCGCCGCCGTTGTTGCGCAGGTCGATGACCACGCCGTCGACTTTCTCTTTCTGCAATTCGGTGAGCAGCTTGCGTACATCGCGGGTGGTCGACTTGTAGTCCGGGTCACCGGCGCGGAACGCCTTGAAGTCCAGGTAGAACGCAGGAATCTCGATCACGCCGAGCTTGTAGTCGCGGCCGTTTTCCTTGAGGTTGAGGATCGACTTTTTCGCCGCCTGTTCTTCAAGCTTGACCGCTTCGCGGGTGATCGAGACGATCTTGCTGGTCTGGTCGTTGGGCGCATTGGTGTGCGGAATCACTTCCAGGCGCACGGTGGAGCCTTTCGGCCCGCGAATCAGCTTGACCACTTCATCCAGGCGCCAGCCGACCACGTCGACCATTTCCTTGTCGCCCTGGGCAACACCGATGATCTTGTCGGCAGGGGCGACCTGCTTGGTCTTGTCGGCCGGGCCCGCGGGGACCAGGCGGACGATCTTGACCTGGTCGTTGTCGCTCTGCAGGACCGCACCGATACCTTCGAGCGACAGGCTCATGTTGATGTCGAAGTTTTCCGCGTTGTCCGGAGACAGGTAGTTGGTGTGCGGATCGTAGGACTGGGCGAAGGTATTGATGTAGGCCTGGAAGATGTCCTCGGCGCGGGTCTGGTCCAAACGCGCGAGCTGGTTCTTGTAGCGCTTGGACAAGGTGTCCTGGATCTGCGCTGCGTCCTTGCCGGCGATCTTCTGGCGCAGCACTTCATCTTTCACGCGCTTGCGCCACAAGTCGTCGAGTTCGGCCTCGTTTTTCAGCCAAGGGGCATCCTTGCGGTCTACCAGCAGGGTTTCCTTGGTGGTGAAGTCGAACTTGTCGACGCCCTTGTTCAGTTCGGCCAGGGCGAAGTCCAGGCGTGCCTTGACCCGGTCCAGATAGCGCTTGTAGATGACGAAACCGGGATCCAGGTTGCCGTTCTTCAGGAAGTCGTCGAACTGGGTCTTCCACTTGTCGAATTCGGCGATGTCGGCCGCAGTGAAATAACTGCGCGAGGGATCGAGCAGCTTGATGTAGCTGTCGTAGATGATGACCGAGCGCGCATCGTTGAGCGGCGGCTTGCTGTAATGATGACGCTTGAGCAGCTCGACGACATTGAGGCTGGCCACCACTTCGTCGCGATCCGGCTGAAGTTTGTCCCAGCTGTTGGCAGCGAAGGTATTGGCGGACATCGACAGGGTGCCGAGGCCGATACACAGCGCCAGGGCACTGCCGGGAATGAAATGCTTCATGCTGATTCGACGTGGGGGCAATTGATCACGCATATTAGGCCGTCTTTGAATTCGCCGGTTCCGTTGAAGCCGGACGCATAATGCGAAAAGCCCGACGCCAAGGCGTCGGGCTCAGTCATGACTCAACTATGGAGGCACCGTGAAGGCATTGCAAGGCGTGGAAGGACATGTGGAGTGGCTCGAACAACCGAGCCCGACGTGTGACGTGGGTCAAGTGAAGATTCGGGTAGCCGCGGCCGGCCTCAATCGGGCCGACCTGATGCAGCGCGCAGGCTTGTACCCGCCGCCGCCGGGTGCCAGCGATATCCTCGGCCTGGAATGTGCGGGCGTCATCAGCGAAGTCGGCGTGGGATCGTCCTGGCAGGTCGGCGACCGTGTCTGCACCTTGCTGGCTGGTGGCGGCATGGCCGAAGAAGTGGTGGTCGATGGCCGCCATGTGCTGCCTGTGCCCGAGGGGCTGAGCCTGCACGAAGCCGCGGGCATCGTCGAGGTCTACGCGACGGTGTGGCTGAACCTGTTCCAGCTGGCCGACCTGCAGCCGGGCGAGAAGGTCCTGCTGCATGCCGGTGCCAGTGGCATTGGCTCGGCGGCGATCCAGCTGTGCAAGGCGTTCGGCAACCCAACCTGGGTCAGCGTTGGTTCCGCCGAGCGCCTGGCCTATTGCGAAGCGCTGGGCGCCCAGGGCGGTGTGGTACGCGGCGACGGGCTTGAAGCGCTGAAGGACCTGGGGCCCTTCAATGTGATCCTCGACCCGGTCGGCGCCAACTACAGCGAGCTGAACCTGGACGTAGTGGCACTGGACGGGCGCTGGGTGATGATCGGCCTGATGGGCGGTCGCGAGGCGCAGTTCGACCTGGCCAAGGTGCTGGCCAAACGGGTGCGCCTGCAGGGTTCCACCTTGCGCAGTCGTGACGATCAGTTCAAGGCCGACCTGCTCAGTGACCTGGGCCAGCAGGTATGGCCATTGTTCACCGAAGGGCGTTTGAAGTCGCAGTTGGCCAAGACGTTTCCGATTGCCGACGCCGAAGCGGCGTTCGAAGCGCTGGCGAGCAATCAGATTTCCGGGAAGGTGGTGCTGGTGATCGACGAAACCCTGAGCTGAGCCCAGGGCTTTCGTCATGCGAACCCCGTGACCGGCTGCGAACGAGCGGTCACGGGGTTCGGCGTAGCGGCAATCAGCGCATGTCTGGCAGGCGCGCTTCGCTCTTCACTTCGCTCAGGGCAACGGCTTCGGCTGGCAGCACGACGCGGGTCTTGGCCAGCAGCTCACCCATGCTCGAGAGCACGCGGTACATCGAGTATTCCTCGGTGTAGCGCACTTCGGCGTAGCGGGTGTTGGCGGTGTACAGCTCGTTCTCGCTGTCGAGTACGTCGAGCAGGGTACGCTGGCCCAGGCCGAACTGGTCCTGGTAGGCCGCTCGCACGCGGGTGGTGGTCTCGGCGTATTCACGGGCGTACGGAATCTGCGTGCTGGCGTTTTTCATCGCGTTCCACGACAGCGCCATGT
This sequence comes from Pseudomonas sp. CFBP 13602, assembly GCF_014842725.1. NCBI lineage: Bacteria > Pseudomonadati > Pseudomonadota > Gammaproteobacteria > Pseudomonadales > Pseudomonadaceae > Pseudomonas > Pseudomonas sp. CFBP 13602. Next base: position 209,616 of record NZ_JACYVT010000009.1, read on the forward strand.
TCTCGTTCAACTGACGCAGGGCATTGTTGCGGATGTCCATGGCCTGGTTGATGCGATGTGCATCGCCCTGCAGACGAGCCTTGTCGCTGCCGCCACGGTACAGGTTGTAGCTCATGCTCACGCCGGCACGCCAATCGGTGTTGTTGTGGCCGCGCTCGCCCGAGAGGTTGTTGTTGGCACCGGTGGCCAGTTCAGCGTCGATCCGTGGGTAGAACGCCGACTTGGCGCCTGCGTACTGGCTTTCGGCAGCCTGTACGTCGGCCTGGGCCGATTTGAGGTACGGATTGTTTTCCATCATCGACTGCCGGGCGGCGTTCAGGTCGGCCGGCAGTTCGCCACGCATCGAAGGCAGCGGTTCCAGTTCGTCGGGCATGCGGCCCACGGCGCTGAAGAAGGCCGCTTCGGCATCGGCCAGGTTGACCTGAGCGGTGTTGTAGTTGTTCTCGGCGAGGGCGCGACGAGCACGCGACTGGTCGACGTCGGCGGTGCTGCCCACGCCGCGCTCGCTGCGCAGGCCGATCTGGTCGTTGACGCGCAGGTGCGCCTGCAGGTTGTTCTTGGCCAGGGTTACCAGTTCACGGTTGCGCAGTACGTCAAGGTAGACCTGCACGGCACGCAGGGCCAGATCCTGGGCGGTGGCCTGGACATAGTAGGCACGCGACGTGGCGGTCGAGCGGGTCCGGCTGACTTCGCTGGAGGCGCTGGAGCCGTCGAACAGCATCTGGCGCAGGCGCAACTCGGACTGGGTGTAGTTCAGCGTTTCCTTGTTGTGATTGCCGCGTGCGCGGGTGTTCAGGTTGTCCGAACGCTCGCGACCGTAGCCTGCAACGAAATCGACGCTGGGGCGGTAGGCACCCTGGGCAATCTTCGTGTCCTCATCCGCGGCAAGGCGACTGTTGATGTTGGATGCCAACTCAGGGTGGTTATCCACGGTGCTCTGGATCGCCTCGGTGAGCGACATGGCTTGCGCGTGCGAGCACGCCATGGCCAACAAAATCGCGCTGCAGATGGGGGTGAAAACGCGCATTCGGGTGCTTCTCCGTGATGTGTGAAGTCGTGCAGACGCCAGAATGTTGGCGAATAACTCGTTTAAAAGTCCGTTTCGGGTTTGTAACAAGCGCAACCGAGGCGCCGAAAGCAGCGCGTTCAACGGAATTTTCACATGATATAGAGCAAAAAACACTTATGCCATCATTCGTTTCGATGATGGCAAATAGATTTCACTGCTCCTGAGGCGCGCGGTGTGAGCGGGGTTCGGCGATAAAGAAGGCGCAACGCCAGCGTTTTCGGGGGTGGCGGGGCATAGGCGAGAGGAGACGGAAAATTGCAGTCGGTTAGTGACGGAAAATTGTCACAATGAATCCGGGGTGTATCACCGTTGATTCATTCCGGGAGACGAGATTAGTCAGTTGATTTCATTCAGGTTTTGTCGAGTGTCGACCGTTCGTCGACATCATGGCCCAACGGATGCTGACCCTTTACGGCACTTGTCTTCAGACGAGCAATATAGACAGTCACTGCCATCGCGATGCCCACGAGCAGCACACGCAGCCACGGCCAGGGCACCAGCCAGCAGGACACCGCGATGCTGACCCACGTGGAACCAATGGCCAGCACCTTGGCTTTGCGCGGAATGCCTTCGCCGCCCAGGTAGGTCTTGAGCAAAGGGCCGAGTTGCGGATGGCCGAGCAGCCACGCATGGAAGCGCGGCGAGCTTCGCGCGAAGCACGCTGCAGCGAGGAGCAGAAAGGGGGTAGTGGGCATCACCGGCAGGAAAATCCCAATGACACCGAGTGCAACGCTGATGCAGCCGATGCCCAGCAGCAGGTAACGCAGCCAGGCAGGCCGAGCCGGCCGCATGGCGCGAGACTTAGTGATGACGGGGCTTGAGGATGGCCGGTTTCTCGTCCGGAGCGTTGCACAGCAGGTAGAGGGCGGTGAGCGCTTCGGGGATCTGCACGATCATGTCGTCCATGAGATTGGCATCGGCGGCAATGTCGGAAAACTCCGGCTGCTCGTCGAACAGGCCGGAACCGACCATGATCGGCAGAAGCATCTCGCTGACTTCGTCTTCGGCGGTTTCGAACCAGGCGGCCTCGCGCAGGAATACCCCTTCCATGAAGCCGATGCACCAGCCGCGCAGGTCGGAATCATCCGGCTCGTCGCCCAGGTCGAGCTCGCAGGGCAGCTCGAATTCCTCGTCGCTGGCCAGCTGGCGCGCGATATGCGCCTTGAGCTGGATGAGGGTGCCTTCGATCTCTTCGCGCTGGGCATCGTCGCTGTAGTGCGGCGGCTCGGCGAACAAGGCGTCGATCCACTCGCGCTCGGGCACCTCTTCGGAGCAGATGGAGAGGGCGGTCAGGTAGCCATGGGCGGCGACGTAGTCCAGCGCCTCGTCATGCAGCTCATCGGCGTCGAGGAAGGCTTGCAGGCGGGTCAGTTGCTCGGCGAAGGACATTAACAGGTTACCTTGGAAGACTATGCGGATACTGAATTCTAGGCCTTGTTAGGCCCTGTGCGCCACCCAAGGGGTGAAATGGCAGGATGGGCGGGTGCTGCGCCGCGGTGCTGGCACTGGGGTATACTGCCGCGGTCTTTCGCTCAGGCCCCGAGTTCACGGGGCGGTAACCCCCGCTTACGCAAAGGCGGATGCGGCAAAAGCGCTTTTCATCCAGCCTGTGCGGCCCGGGTGGTTTTACGATTTCTGGAGTGACCCATGCTCGAACAGGCTCAACGCGTTCTTAAGGACATCTTCGGCTATGACAGCTTCCGCGGTCGCCAGGGTGCCATTATCGAGCGTGTGGCCCGCGGTGGCGATGCCTTGGTATTGATGCCCACCGGCGGTGGCAAATCGCTGTGTTTTCAAGTCCCGGCCTTGCTGCGCGACGGCCTGGCGGTGGTGGTTTCGCCGCTGATCGCCTTGATGGACGACCAGGTCGCCACCCTCGAGGAACTGGGCGTGGCGGCAGCGGCCCTGAACTCCACGCTCAGTTCCGATGAGCAGCGCGAGTTGGCCGCGCGCATCCGCCGGGGCGAAATCAAGATGCTGTACCTGGCGCCGGAGCGCCTGGTGCAGCCGCGCATGCTGGATTTCCTCCGCGGCCTGGACATCGCCTTGTTCGCCATCGACGAGGCCCACTGCGTTTCCCAATGGGGGCACGACTTCCGTCCCGAATACCTGCAGCTGGGCCAGTTGGCCGAACAGTTTCCCCAGGTGCCGCGAATCGCCCTGACCGCCACTGCCGACAAGCGCACGCGCGAGGAAATCGTCACCCGTCTGCACCTGCAGGACGCCGAGCGATTCCTGTCCAGCTTCGACCGGCCCAACATTTTCTACCGCATCGTGCCCAAGGAAAGCCCGCGCAAACAGCTGCTGGCGTTCCTCACCGAGCGGCGCAGCGATGCCGGAATCGTTTACTGCCTGTCGCGCAAGAAAGTCGACGAAGTCGCCGCGTTCCTGTGCGAAAACAACTTTCCGGCGTTGCCGTACCACGCCGGTCTGCCTGCTGCGACGCGGGCCGCCAACCAGAAGCGCTTCCTCAACGAGGAAGGCCTGATCATGGTGGCCACCATCGCCTTCGGCATGGGCATCGACAAGCCCAACGTGCGTTTCGTCGCGCACCTGGACCTGCCCAAGTCGCTGGAAGCCTACTACCAGGAAACCGGCCGCGCTGGCCGCGATGGTCTGCCGGCAGACGCCTGGATGGCCTACGGGCTGCAGGATGTGCTGATGCTCAAGCAGATGCTGCAGAATTCCGAAGGTGACGAGCGCCACAAGCGCCTTGAACAGCACAAGCTCGACGCCATGCTGGCGCTGTGCGAAGAAACCCGCTGCCGCCGTCAATCGCTGCTGGCCTATTTCGATGAAGAGATGCCCAACCCCTGCGGGCACTGCGACAACTGCGTCGACGGCGTGCAGACCTGGGATGCCACCGAGCCGGCGCGCCAGGCGCTGTCGGCCATCTACCGCACCGGGCAACGCTACGGCGTCGGCCATCTGGTGGACGTGCTGCTGGGCAAGGACACCGAAAAGGTGCGCAGTTTCGGCCACGACAAACTGGCAGTGTTCGGTGTCGGCAAGGGCCGCTCGGAAGGCGAGTGGCGGTCGCTGTATCGCCAGGTGGTCGCGCGCGGTCTGGCCGATATCGACCTGGAGGGCTACGGCGGCCTGCGTTTGAGCGACAGCTGCCGACCGCTGCTGCGCGGCGAGGTGACGCTTGCGCTGCGCAAGGAAATCAAGCCGCAGACCTCTGCCCGCGGCAGCGGCTCGGCAAGCCCCGCCAGCCAGTTGGTGCGCGACGAGGAGCGTGAACAGTGGGAAGCACTGCGCACTCTGCGGCGCAACCTGGCGCAGGAACATGCGGTACCGCCCTACGTCATCTTCCCGGACTCGACCCTGCTCGAAATGCTCCGCAGCCAGCCGACCAGCATGGCCGATATGGGGCGGGTCAGTGGCGTCGGCGCTCGCAAGCTCGAGCGTTACGGTGAAGCGTTCCTGCAGGTACTGGCTGGGTCGGGCGGGGCAGAGGCGCCACGCGAGGTGGCCGATATCCGCCACGAGCTCATCAGCCTCGCCCGCGCAGGCATGACGCCGCTGCAGATCGCTGGCCAGTTACAGTGCAGTGAGAAGAATGTCTACAGCCTGCTGGCCGAAGCCATCGGCCAGCAGCAGCTGTCGCTGGAGCAGGCGCTGGATCTTCCCGAGGAACTGCTCAGTGAAATCCAGGACGCCTTTCTCGACGGCGAAGGGGAATTGCCCGGCGTCGCCGAGATTGCGGGGCAGTTCACCGGCCGTGTGCCCGAAGGCGTCCTGTATTGCATACGTGCGGCGTTGCAGTCCGAATTCGAGGTGTGAACGAGGCTGCCACTCGGCATGAGTCTTGCCTGTGGGCTAAGGTCATGATTAGCTGACTAATCATCAGCTCCGACCTTCACGCATGCGCTGCTTGTGCAAGGCTGTTTTTTCAAGAGAGATCTATGCCGTTAACTGATCAACATCGCTTCGGAATGCAGCTGGCGCACATGTCCCGTGGCTGGCGGGCCGAACTGGACCGTCGGCTGGCGGGCCTGGGATTGTCGCAGGCGCGCTGGCTGGTCCTGCTGCACCTGGCGCGGTTCGGCGAAGCGCCGACCCAGCGCGAGCTGGCGCAGAGCGTGGGCGTCGAGGGGCCGACCCTGGCACGCTTGCTGGACAGTCTCGAAGCCCAGGGCCTGGTCGAGCGCCAGGCCGTGGTCGAAGACCGTCGAGCCAAGAAAATCACGCTGTGCGCGCCCGCCCGGCCGCTCATCGAGCAGATCGAAACCATCGCCAACGCCTTGCGTGCCGAGCTGTTCATGGGGGTCGACGAAGAAGAACTGAGCACCGCCATGCGGGTACACAGCCGCATCCTGGCGAATCTGGAAAAGAAATCCTGAAGTCAACGGGCCGTCACCCGCTTGGAGCAAGTGGGCCGTACGGGCTATAAAGTTATTGGATGTCGGTCTTCAAGGGATTCCCATGCAAGTGCGTATACCGTCGCGTACCAGGTTTGCTTCACGTCGTCTGCTGGCATCGGTGTGGGCCATGGCGCTGTGCTATTCCACGGCCGCCTCCGCGCTGGGTCTTGGCGAGCTGACCCTGCGCTCATCGCTCAACCAGCCGTTTCGCGCCGATATCGCCTTGCTCGACACCGCAGGGCTGGAGCAGGACGACATCCGTGCCAGCCTGGCGACGGCCGAAGAGTTCGCCAGGGCGGGGGTGGAGCGCAGTTTCTTCCTCAACGACCTCAAGTTCTCGCCCGATTTCAGCGGCGGGCGCAAAGTCATTCATGTCAGCTCCAGCAAAGTGGTCACCGAGCCCTTCATGAGTTTCGTGATTCAGGTCGGCCGGCCGAATGGGCAGCTGCTGCGTGCCTTCACGGTATTGCTCGACCCGCCGGGGATGGGGCCGGGCCTCGCCGACCGCGCGCCGCAGCGCATACAGCCGGCGCAGGCCAGCGCGCAGCCTGCAGCAGCGCCCACTAGGCCCAAAGCCGCGAGTGCACCCACGCCGAGCGCCAGTGAGCCTGCGAAACAGGCGCCGGCCAAGGCCGCTGCGCAGGACGCTGCGCAACTGGCTGCCGCCGCCCTGGAAAACCAGCAACTGCAGAAGAGCTTCGACGAGGTGCAGGCGCGCCTGCAGAGCCTGGAGGCCCAGGTAGCCGACAAGGACAAGCAGGTTGCCCAGCTGCAGGCACGCATGGCCGAAACCCCTGCGGCCGAGGCCGATTCGTCCGGCGCTCCCGCAACGGCACCCGCTGCGGCAACGCCTGCGCCTTCGCCTGTATCTGCCCCACCCGCAGCGGTTGCCACGCCAGCACCGGCTCCGGCCCTGGCTCCGGCTCCGGCTCCGGTGGAGGATGGCAGTGGCTGGTTGAACATCCTGGCCCTGGTTGCGGCACTGCTGCTGATCATCGCCTTGTTGCTGCTGTTGCGCCGCCAGCGACAGCGCAAGTCGGCCGAGCTGCAGGACGCCTTCGAGCCGGTCGCTACCCAGCCGGTCCGCGCGGCGCCGGTCGCCACTGTGCCGGCCGCCGCAGTGGCGGCCG